>DATJYJ010000273.1:0-36749 GCA_035578025.1 Verrucomicrobiia bacterium | reverse complement strand
CCAGTACCAGCCCCAGTAGAGATAGATGCTGGCGTGCATGGCCATCTGCACGTAGTGAACGGGCCGGGGCGTCACGTCGTAAATCAGAGTGCGGCCGCGGCGCACGGCGCTGCGCCACAGAAGCAACAGGAAGACCAGCAGTACGGCTACCGCGCCCCACATGGTGCCCGCGAGCCGCGGATTGGCGCGCACCCAGGGCAGCGCCGCGAATGCGGCCAGTACCGCGATTGGGACCAACGCGGTCCGCAGCGGTTGCGTCCGGGCGGAGGCAGCACGCTGAAGTAGGGTCCCGCTGGCCATAGGGAGGCGGTTACCCGCCCATTCTACCCCTCAGAAGGTGAAGCGAAGCGAGCCCTGCATGATGCGCGGGGCACGGGTGGAAGTGACCTGTCCGAACAAGGCATTGGTTTGCGCGCCGGTGGTGAGGTCGTAGCGTGCCGCGGTGTTGATGCCGGAGTACTGCGTATGGTTGAACGCGTTGTAGGCTTCCCAGCGGAGCTGGATGAAGCGGCGCTCGCTCTTAATCGGGAACCGCTTGGACAGTGCGAGGTCGGTATTCGCCACTCCGGGGTTGCGTACGCTGTTCTTTGCGGCATTGCCCGGGTCGCCCTTGCCGGGGACGGCAAACGCCGCGGGGTTGAACCACGCGTAGAACGTGGACCCGTTGGCATTCGGATTGCCCACGACGTTGACGCGCTGGCCGTCGCCCCCGCCAGTAAGATCGGTACCCTGGACGGTACTGAAGCTGATGGTTGCCGGAGTGCCGCTGACCCACTGCAGGATGCCGTTCGCGTTCCAGTCGTCGAACACCCACTTCACGACTTTGTTCCCGTTGAACAGTTGGCTGGCTTTCGGCAGGTCGTAGGTGAAGTTCAAAACGGCGTTGTGGGTCTGGTCGGAGGGGTCGAAGCCATAACTCCAGGTGCGCAAGGGCTGGTAGATCGGAATTCCGGTGTAGTCCATGAACTTGGAGAAAGTGTAGCTGAATCCGAATTGCAGGCCATGCGAAAAGCGCCGGTTGATGGCGAGCAGCAGGGCGTGGTAGTTCGAATTGTACGCATTGTCCGTCCAGGAGACATTGTTGTATCCGGGATACGGGCGGAAGAAGTTATCGGTCACGCCGCCGGTGTATTGCGGCAGGAAATGGGTGCCGTAGGGGACGGTGTTGATCGCCAGGGTCTGGGGGATGTGTTGTCCGAGCACACCGACATACGAGGCGTCGACCAGAATGGCATGGCCGATATCCTGCTGAACGCCGAAAGTGATGTTGTAGTTGTCGGGCGTCTTGTTATTGATGTTGAACCCCTGCGTATTACTGGGAGAAAGCACGCCGCTGGTCTGAAGGAAGGTCTTCATATCTCCGTAATAAGTGATTGGAGTGAGGATCGCCGGGGGATTGTTCACCATGTTGCTCCACTTACTCAGGCGCGGATTGTACAGAATCGCCGCCCCGCCGCGGATGGCGGTCTTGCCGTTTCCGAACACGTCGAAGGCGAAGCCCAGGCGCGGTCCCCAGAGAACGCCGGGGTTGTTGACGAATCCGGTGGGCACGTTCTTGTCGCCGGATGTCGCTCCGCCGGGCGCGGGATTCCCGACTCCCGGCACGAACAGTCCCACGTACGCCCCGGGCTGCAGTTCCCCGGTCAGCGGGTTCTGCGCGTACTTCACACCGCCAATGGTTACCGGCGCGTAGAGCGGTGGCGACGTCCCGGGCACATACAGATTACGCATGAACACGGATTGCTCGCCGGTGCGATGCGGCCACATCTCGCCGGCCCAGGTCCAGCGGATGCCGCAATCGAGGGTGAGCCGGCGTGTGACTTTCCAGCTATCCTGCGCGAACCACTCCACCAGGCTTTGCCGCATGTTGGCGCCATACCGGATGTTGGATTCGGTATAGCTGTTGAATACGCCCAGCGCGGCGTTGGAGAAGGCGTAATTGGAATCCAGCGGGTTCAGCGTGTTCTTTCCAAAATCGAATGTTCCGGAGAAGATGCTCTGTTCGCCCTCATATTCGCGAATGCGGTAGATATCGAAACCGAACTTCATGTTGTGCGAGCCGCGCGTGACGGCGACGTTATCGCTGAAGTTGAAGGTGAAATCCGTGCCGCCGGTGAGGAAGCGGTAGTCATAGCTCACGTTGGGAGGATTTTGAACGCCGCCGAACGAGTACCGCGGAATATATCCCGAGACATTCGCGCTGGGATACCACTGGCTCAGGTTGTAACCGATCTTGGAGCGCAGCACCTTGTTGATCTCGTTATCGCCGTAGGGGTACCAGGCTTCGCGGTTGTGGCGGATGCCGGTATCGATCTGCATCACCACCGTGGGACTGAAGATGTGCGTGTCACCCAAGGCCAGTCCTTCCTCCGTGAAGCAGTAGCACTGCGCGAAGAAGCCCACCGGCGTAGCACCGGCCGCCACCGCATAGCCTTCCTGCTGGGCGATCCACGTCTTGCCGCGGATGAAGAAGCGGTCTTTGTCGGAGAGCACGTAATCCAGCCGCAAAAGCTGGCTGCGCTTCGGGTCTTTCTGAACCTCCTGAATCTGGTAATTGTAATTCCCGCCGGTGATCGCGCGATTGAGGAAATTAGGCTGCGGGAGAACGTTCAGCAGCGCCTGGCCGTTGGGGTTGAGGCGATTCTGGGGAATTACATTACCCGGGAAGGGAGCGCCAGTTTGCGTGTCGGTAATCGGAATCAGTTTGCCGTTGAGGTCGAGGGTCTGTGAGAAATCGCCCTGCCGCTCGAGCGCGGTAGGCATCGTGTAGCTGTTCAGCGCTCCGGGGGTCGAGATCAGCGCCTGCTCGATGTTGTAAAAGAAGAACAGTTTCGTCCGATTCTGATTCCAGTGCCCGGGAATGTAGACCGGCCCGCCTATGCTCCAAAGGTGTTATAGCGGTAGCGCGGCCGGCGCACGCTGTTGCGGTTGTTGAAGAAGTCGTTGGCGTTGAGCCAGTCGTTGCGGATGTACTCATAGGCGCTGCCGTGAAACTCCCTGGTGCCGCCGCGCGTGACCACCCGCACGATCGGTCCGCCATTGCCGGCGTATTCGGCCTGGTAGTTGTTCAGCAGCACTTTCACCTCGCCGACCGCGTCCAGGGTGGTGACGCTGGAGAACACGTTGGGCGTACCCTGGTCGTTGCTGACGACGCCATCCACGGCGAGGATGTTGGTGCCCGAGAACGAGCCGGCGATGTTGGGCGTGCCGGTGCCATAGCTGCCGCCGGTGGAATCCTGGTCGGCCTGGTACTGCACTCCCGGTATGGTTCGCAGCATCGACACCACCTCGCGTCCGCGGGCTGTCAGGTTCGTGATCTGGTTGGTGGTGAGGGCGGCCGAGTGCTCCGAGCTGTCGGTCTGAACCTGCGCGACTTCCGCGGTCACACTCACCGTTTCCGCTACGTCGCCAATCTGCAAGGCCACGTCGCCGAGCGCCACGCGCTCATTGGCGCTGACCACCACGCCTTTTCGCTCATAGGTCTTGAATCCCGGGTGCTCCACGCGAATGTTATAGGTGCCCGGCTGGAGCGCCACGAGGTTGAACGCGCCGACTTCGTTGGCCGCCGCGGTGCGGGGCTCGGAGGTAGTGGTGCTGGTGGCCGTAACCTTGGCGCTGGCGATCGCCTGTCCCGAAGGGTCGGTTACGGAGCCGGAGATGGTTCCGGTCACGGTCATTTGGGCGGACAGCAGCCCACTGGTGAGTGCGGCGATCAGAACATCCTGCCAAAGACGGCGGTTGATTCGGTTCAACATGGAATGCACCTCCAAATAGCGACCAAGCCGGTCTACGGGGTCCCCTCCCGGTGCGAGCTACAGTCCTGCCCAGAACTGATGTATCGGAGATAGTTTATTCGCGGCTTCCCCAGATGTCAACGGTAAAGGCGTTAACTTTAACGCTACTGTTGGGGGTTTCGCGGGGTCACTGGCGCGGATCGGCGTCCCAGACCACCGGCCGGTTGCGGCTGCGCCAGTCGTCGATGCGGCCAAGATACTGCTGCTCGAGCTTGCTTCGCCGGATCTTGAGGGTCGGCGTGATGAGCTCGTTTTCGATGGTCCAGGGCCCTTCCACCACGGTGAGGAACGCCAGGCGTTCGTGCGATTCCAGTCCGGCATTCACCGATGCCAATTGCTCCTCCAGCGATGCTTCGAGCGTCCTGCGGCCGTTCGGATCGCCGCACTGCGCTCGCGCTTCGGGGGTGAGCAGGACCAGCGCAAACGGGCTGGGCAGTCCTGCGCCCATGAGGCAGCAACTGTCCACGGCCGGATGTTCGGACAGGCGGCTCTCGATGGGCGCCGGAGCGACGTACTTCCCTTTGCTGGTCTTGAACTGCTCTTTGACGCGGCCGATGATGCGCATCTGTCCATCGGCATCCATGCTGGCCAAGTCCCCCGTGCGGAAGAATCCATCGTCATCGAATGCCGTGCGCGTAGCCTCGGGCTCTTTGTAGTAGCCGATCATGTTCATCGGGCTTTTGACCAGCAGTTCGCCGGTTTCGGTCAGGCGCGTCTCCACGCCTGCGAGCGGCGGCCCGACGCACCCCGGGCGAACCTGATCGGGCTTCGGCAGGTGGGTAATCAGCGTTTCGGTCATGCCGTAGCCTTCGGCCAAACCGAGGCCCAGGTTGCGGTACCACAACAGAACGTCGGTGGGCAGAGGCGCGGCACCGCTTGCCGCCAGCCTGACCGTATTCAATCCCAATGCCGACAGCACCTTCCTCTTTACAACGTGCCCGATCAGCGGCATGTGCAGGCGCTTTTCCAGTTTCTCTTTGGGGATTCGCTGGAAGACGCCCTGTTGAAACTTCAGCAAAAGCCGCGGCACGGAAAGGAATATGGTCGCCTTGGCGCGTTTGAGATCGTCGAGGAAGGTATTGATGGTCTCGACGAAGAAAATTCGCGAGCCCAGGAGCAACGACGTCACCTCCAGACCGCTGCGCTCGACGATGTGCGCCAGCGGCAGGTAGGAAACAAACCGATCCGCGCAGGTGGCGTCCACGGTGCACCGCAGCGACAGCGCGTCCGAGGACAGCGCCGCGAACCGGTGCATGACACCCTTGGGAGCCCCTGTCGTTCCGGACGTATAGATGATGGTCGCCAGGTCGTCCGCCGGCCGTGTTGGACTCGCCTCGATCGGCGGTGTGTCGCGCACCACATCCTCCCAACTGGCGTCACCCGGCTCCGAAGCCGGCGGCAGGGCGATGCGGTACACGCCCGAGGGGATCCCCATGCGCGGGACCTCGGGATCGTCGGTAGCGCCGAAAAAACAGCCCCTGCACTCGCTGTGCTCCAGGATCTTGCGCACCGTGTGAGGCTTGAGCGACGGGTAGACCGGCACGGTCACATGACCGGTCATCCAGATCGCCAGGTCGGCCATGATCCACCAGGCACAGTTCTTGGACAGGATCGCGACCCGCGTTCCCGGTTCCCAGTTCTGCTGCCGCAGGTGAGCGGCTACACGGCGCACCTCGCCCGCTGCCTGAGCCCAGGACCAGTCACGAACCTTGCCGCCGCCGTACGGCTGCGTGAGAAAGATACGGCCCGCGGTTTCCCTTTCCCAGCGATATAAGCGCTGCAGGGGCAGATCGTCATCCGTCAGGTGCGGTTGCATCGCCAGCTCCCGTCAGGCAGGCAGTATGCCATTCGCCTTCCGTTCGCAACTGTGGAGGCCGGCAGATTCTCGCCAACCACCAGCGCGGTCTACCCCGCGCACTTTTTTGTTGCGCGGAAACTTACCGATGGGTAAGATATCAGTTGCCGCCGGGTCTGTCAAGATGCGGTGACTATCCTCATGGCCAGAGGCTTCGACACTCCGCACGACAAAGCATTCGCGAACCGGCGGAGGGATCCTGCCACCAAGCGCGAAGCCGTCCTCACCACCGCCGCCCAACTGTTTATCGAAAAAAGCTACAGCCGGGCATCGATGAATGACGTTGCAGAACGCCTCAAAATTACCAAGCCTGCGCTCTATCACTATTTTCAGAACAAGGAGCAGATTCTGCTGGAGTGCTACCGGCAGGGGAGCGCTTTGATCGAAGAGACGCTCAACGAAATTGCATCGCACTGCGGCACCGGTGTGGAGAAAGTCTCGGCATTCATTTATTCCTACGCCAATGTCATGACCGTCAATTTCGGCCGATGCGTCATGCGGCTGGATGAAGGCGATTTGTCCGAAGAAGCACGCATCGAAGTCCACAAGTACAAGCGCAAGATCGACCGGAGGCTGCGCGGCTTCATTCAGGAGGGCATCGACGACGGTTCGATCACGGCGTGCGATGCCAAGTTGGCGGCATTTTCGATTGCCGGGGCCCTCAACTGGATTTGCCAGTGGTACGAGCCGGAGGGCCCGCTCGCCCCGGAGGAGATCGCATCGCAATTCGCGCGAACCCTGACGCAGGGAATCGCGCGCCGGCAAAGGAGTCAATCCAATGGGCACTAGTTCCGTGTTATTGCCGCTCGAACGCGGCGAGCAACCTGCCGCACGCCCAACGCTGATCCGCAAGGCCGCCGTACTCGGCGCCGGCACGATGGGATCGCGAATCGCGGCACACCTGGCGAATGCCGGTGTGCCGGTCGTGCTGCTGGATATTGCTGCGGAAGGTTCCGCGCGAAGCGCAATCGCGGCTCAGGCGATTGAAGGGCTCAAGAAAGGCAAGCCGGCGGCATTCTACGATCCTTCTCTGGTATCGAAGATCACGGCGGGCAACTTCGACGACGATTTGAAGCTGCTGGGGGATTGCGATTGGGTCATCGAGGCCGTTACGGAGAACCTTGGAATCAAGCAGGCTCTGTTGGAAAAAGTGGTCCCGCACCTGAAAGCAGACGCCATTCTTACCACCAACACCAGCGGGCTTCCGGTGGCTTCGATCGCAGGCGTGTTGCCCGAACATCTGAAGCACCGGTGGTTCGGAACGCACTTTTTCAATCCGCCGCGCTACATGCGCCTGGTGGAGATTATCGCGCCGCCCGGCGCCGACCCAGGCGCGGTCGCCGCCATCAGCCATTTCTGCGACCAGCGGCTCGGGAAAGAGGTAGTTTTTGCACGCGACACGCCGAATTTCATCGCCAACCGGATCGGCGTGTTCGTCATGCTGGAGACGGTCCGGCTGATGCAGGAGGAAGATCTCACGATCGAAGAAGTGGACCTGCTCACCGGAACGGCTTTGGGATGGCCGCGCACCGGCACGTTCCGCCTGGCGGACCTGGTGGGGATCGACATCCTGGCGCACGTGGCCCGGAATTTCCCGCAGGCCAGCCTAGTGCTGCCTCCGTTTGTCGAAACCATGTTGGAGCGGCGCTGGCTCGGCGACAAGACCAGGCAGGGTTTCTATCGCAAGGAGAAGGACGCCCAAGGCCACGAGGTTCGCTATGCCTTGAACTGGAAGACGGTGGAATACGCGCCCGCGTCGAAGCCCAAGCTGCCTTCGGTCGAGATGGCCAAGAATGCGGAACGCCTGCCCGACCGGCTTGCGCAGTTGCTCTCGGGCGACCCGCGCAAAGACAAGGGCGTGCGGTTCCACTGGCGTTTGCTGGCCGGGCTGTGGAACTATGCCGCCAATTGCCTGCCGGAGATCGCCGACAACGCCGCCGATATCGACCGCGCCATGCGGGCGGGTTTCAACTGGGAAATGGGTCCTTTCGAGCTCTGGGACGCGGCTGGATTCCCGGGCACTGTGGAGCGCATGCGTCAGATGGGCACGCCGGTGAGCGATGTTGCGCTTCGCCTGGAAGCCGCGGGCGGAACGAGCTGGTACGGGAACAACGGACGGGAATGTTTCGATCCGGCGAGCGGGTCGTACCGGCCTATCCCGGCGCCGGAGGGGATTGCGCGCGTCGCGACATTCCGGGCCTCGAATGGCGTAGTCCGTGCAAATCCCGGCGCTTCGCTGATCGACCTGGGGGATGGCGTCGGCTGCCTGGAGCTGCATTCGAAAAAGGACGCCATCGGCGAAGACATTGTCCGGATGGTCACGGAGACGCTGCGGCCCGACGGCCAGGCAGTGCGCGACTTCGAAGCCTTCGTGGTCACGGGGGACGGCGGCAACTTTTCCGTGGGCGCCAACCTGATGCAGCTCCTTCTGAGCGCACAGGAAGGCGAGTGGGATGAGGTCGATTTCGCCGTGCGGGCGTTCCAGCGGATGACCGCGTCGATCCGGTTCTGCCCGCGGCCGGTGGTGGTCGCCCCGTTCGGCTTCTGCTTCGGAGGCGGCGCGGAGATCGCGCTTCATGCGGTCCGCCGCCAGGCGCATGCCGAGCTGTACATGGGCTTGGTGGAAGCCGGCGTCGGGCTGTTGCCGGCCGGAGGCGGCTGCAAGGAGATGGTGCTGCGCGCCATCGACGTGGCCGGCGTTCTTCAGGAAACCGCACTGCGACGGCACTTCGAGAGCATCGCGATGGCCAAGGTCTCGACCTCGGCCCTGGAGGCGCGCCGGCTGGACTTTCTCGAGCCCGGCGATCGCATCACGATGAATCGCGAGCGCCTGCTGAACGACGCCAAGCAGTTCGCGCGTGACATCGCGGCCGCCGGATATGCGCCGCCGGTGCCGCGCACCGACATCCCGGCGCCCGGCCAGAGCCTGCTCGCCACGTTCCGTATCGGCGTCCGCATGATGCGCGAAGGGGAGTACATCAGCGATCACGACATGAAAGTCGCGAACAAGATCGCCCACGTATTGTGCGGAGGGGAAGCGACCCCCGGCGTCCCGGTGAGCGAGCAATACTTCCTGGACCTGGAGCGGGAAGCTTTTCTCTCGCTCTGCGGAGAACGGAAGACGCTGGAGCGCATCGCGTTCACTTTAAAAACCGGCAAGCCTTTGAGGAATTGAAAATGAGAAATGCAGTAGTGGTCAGCGCGGTGCGTACGGCGGTGGGCAAGGCTCCGAAGGGTGCCCTGCGCGCGACGCGCCCGGACGATATGGCCGCGGCAGCCATTCAGGGCGCGCTCGAGCGGATTCCGACACTCGAAAAGAAAGAAATCGAAGACGTGATCATCGGCTGCGCCATGCCGGAAGCGGAGCAGGGTATGAACGTGGCGCGCATCGCGTCGTTGCGGGCGGGCCTGCCGGTCGAGGCCGGGGCGATGACGGTGAACCGGTTCTGCGCGTCCGGACTTCAATCGATCGCGCTGGCCGCCGAGCGCATCGCGGCCGGCGGGGCGGATGTGATCGTCGCGGGCGGCACGGAGTCGATGTCGTTGATCCCGATGGGCGGGCACAAGGTCTCGATCAATCCATGGATCGAGCAGCACTATCCGGAGTCCTACCTGTCCATGGGCCTTACGGCCGAGCGCGTGGCGCGGCACTACGGCATCACCCGCGAAGAGGCCGATCGCTTCGCGCTGGCGAGTCATCAGAAGGCGCTCGCGGCGCAAAACGCGGGCAGGTTCGACGAGGAGATCGTGCCGCTGGCTGTGGCCTTCGCGCATCCCAACGGCGGGTCGAAGCTCAAGCGGACCGAGGTGCAGTTCAAGTCGGACGAAGGGCCGCGCGCCGATACATCGCTCGAGGCTCTGGCCAAGCTACGTCCGGCGTTTCATGTCCATGGCGCGGTCACCGCGGGAAATTCTTCGCAGACGTCCGATGGCGCCGCCGCGGCGATCCTGATGTCGGAGGAGCGCGCCCGGTCGCTGGGTATCCGGCCGGTGGCGCGGTTCGTGGCCTACGCGTATGCCGGCTGCCAGCCGGAGGAGATGGGAGTGGGCCCGGTCTACGCCATTCCCAAAGCGCTCAAGCTCGCGGGCCTGAAGCTGGAGCAGATCGATCTGATCGAGCTCAATGAAGCCTTCGCCGCTCAGGCGTTGGCCGTGATCAAAACGGCCGGCCTGGATGCGACGAAGGTCAATGTGAACGGCGGCGCAATCGCCCTGGGACATCCGCTGGGATGCACCGGCGCCAAGCTCACGGCAACGATTCTGAGCGAATTGAGGCGCCGGAACGCCAGGTATGGAATGGTCACCATGTGTGTGGGCGGCGGAATGGGCGCCGCCGGTATTTTTGAGAACCTGAATTGAGGGAGTCTAAATGGCAACAGTAAACGTACCAGCAAAAACCCGGCCCTTCAAGGGCGGCAGCTTTCTCCTGGAAGAGCGCCAGGCGCAGGACATCTTCACGCCGGAAGACTTCTCCGAAGAACACCGGCAAATCGCCAAGACCGCGATCGACTTTGTCACGAACGAGGTCTTGCCGGCTGCCGCCGAGATCGAGGCCAAAAACTTCGAGGTCACCCGCAACCTGCTCCGCAAGACGGGCGAACTCGGTTTGATGAGCGTGGATGTGCCCGAGGCCTACGGCGGCATGGAAATGGACAAGGTCACTTCCGCGGTGATCGCCGAATCCATCAGCAAGCTGGGCAGCTTTTCGGTGGCCTTCAGCGCGCACGTCGGCATCGGCACGCTGCCGATCGTCTGGTACGGCACCGCGGAGCAGAAGCAGAAATATCTGCCGAAGCTGGCGACAGGCGAGTGGATCGCGGCGTATGCGCTCTCCGAATCCTCCTCCGGCTCCGACGCACTCAATTGCCGCGCCCGCGCCAGCCTCTCCGCCGACGGCAAGAGCTGGGTGCTGAACGGCGAGAAGATGTGGATCAGCAACTCGGGTTTCGCCGATCTGTTTACCGTATTCGCCAAAGTGGACGGCCAGAAGTTCTCGGCCTTCCTGGTGGAGCGGGGCACTCCCGGGCTCTCGATCGGCGCGGAAGAGCACAAGCTGGGTATTCGCGGATCCTCGACGTGCCCGCTGATTCTCAGCGATTGCAGGATTCCCGTCGAAAACCTGCTGGGCGAGGTGGGCAAGGGCCATCACATCGCCTTCAACATCCTGAACATCGGACGGTTCAAACTGGCCGCGGCCGCGGTGGGCGGCGCCAAGAACAGTCTCAACGATGCGATCGGCTACGCCAAAGAGCGCAAGGCATTTGGCAAGTCCATTTCGGAGTTCGGCCTGATTCAGGAAAAGCTGGCGGAATGCGCCACCGGCATTTACGCGGGCGAGTCGCTGGTCTACCGCACCATCGGCATGATCGACGCGGCCCTGGCCGACGTGGATACGCGCGCCGAGGGCGCCTCCAGGGAAATCCAGAAGCGCATCGAAGAGTATGCCGTGGAGTGTTCCATTCTGAAGGTGTGGGGCTCCGAGATGCTCGACATGGTGGTGGACCATGCCGTGCAGATCTACGGCGGTTACGGCTACGTCGAGGAGTACCCGGCCGAACGCGCCTATCGCGATTCGCGCATCAACCGCATCTTCGAGGGCACGAACGAAATCAATCGCCTCATCATCACGGGTTTTCTGATGAAGCGGGCGATGGCCGGGCAACTGCCGCTGCTGCAGGCCATCAAACAGTTGATGGACGAGGTGATGTCCGGGCCATCGCCGGCGGAAGAACGCGAAGGGCCGCTGGCCGCCGAGCACCAGATGCTCGCCGGCGCCCGTAAGCTGACATTGTTCGCGGCGGGTGTGGCATCGCAACGCTACATGCAGGCCCTGGCCGATCAACAGGAGATCATGGGAGCTCTGGCCGACTGCATCATGGAAGTCTACGCGATGGAGTCCTGCATCCTGCGCGCGGAAAAACTCGCCGCCTCCCGGGGCGAAAGCGCGGCAAAGCAGGCGATCGCCATGACCCGCTACTATGCCGCGAAGGCGATGCAGATCATCGAGGCGTCGGTGCGGAAAGCCATTGCGGGAGCCGCCGAAGGGGACATGCTGCGCACCCAGATGTCGATCGTGCGCCGCCTTTCGAAGTACGAGCCCGCGGACACGATCTCGATCGGCCGGCAGATCGCACGGGCCGTGATCGCGGCTGGACGGTACACGCTGTAGGACGGCGCGCTGCCCTGGCCGTGACCAAAGGGTGAGACTGTCGATTCGACACGGAGGCGCGGAGGCGCGGAGAGAGGCGATGAATGGGAAGTCGATAGCGCGGATGCAGACGGATGGCTATCTCCGGCGGGCGGCGTCGGCCCGCCGGATGAACTTCTCGCGGAGCTCGTAGGCTTCGATGGCCTGCTCCGAGCCCTGGCGCGCCAGCGGCACGCTCAATCGCCGTTCGGCCTCATCGAAGGTCTCTTCGGCGGTCATGCGCGCCTGGAACGCCTCATCGTCGGCCTTCTTCAGCTTCGCCGCGAATTCTTTGATCCCGGCGGCGACGTCTTTCGCTTCCTCCAGGGCCTTTTCGTACGCCTGACGGCTCCGCGCGTGACCGTCCAGATTGGAGCCCGCCTGAAGCTCGCGATAGGCCTTCCTGAGGTCGTCGCCCCACGCGGTCTTAATTTCTTTCTCCAGCTTCTCGAGGTCGGCCCATGCCACGTCGGCTGCGGCGCGAACGCGTTTCTTTTCGGTGAGCCATCGCCAGACTCCCCATTCCCTGGCCTCGTTGAGCAGGGCCTTGGCGTCCTCCACGGAATCGAGCTTCTGCATATCAGAATCCGAAAATCCCAGGCTAATGAAAAACTCCGCCGAAGTCGAGGGCTGAATTTGAGGGCTTGTTTTCCGGCATTTCCGGAGTACACTAAATCGGAGCTTTTGGTATGCAATTACCGCTGTTCCTGCTGCTCGGGGCAGGCGCCCTGCTCGCCCAGTCCCCCCCGCCGGAAACGTTGCAGGCTTTTCAGTGCTACGTCGATTCGGCGGAAAACAGAATGCGAACCGCGGAACGGTTCCTGCTGGTCGATTCCGATGCCGCGCTCCAGGATCAATTGGTCCGGGGCAGCAAGATTCTGACCTCTCCGGGCAACGGCGCGAATCCGCACAAAGTTCCTGGAGGAATGCTCTACGATTGGATCGGCACGGTCTTCATTCCGGGCACCACGCTGGAGCGTACGGTCCGCATGCTGCAGGACTACGATCACCGCGCGCAGTACTTCAGCGAGATCGTCTCCGCGTCGAAGCTGCTTTGCCGTTCCGGAGAAGACCGCTTCGGCTTCACCATGACCCTGAAAGAACCGGCCGTGATCGAGACCGACAGCGATGTTGTGTGGGAGCGTGTGGACCAGCACCGCTGGCGCTGCCGGTCGCTTTCCACCAGGGTCCGCGAGATCGGCAAGCAGCATCACTACCTGGTTCGCCTGAACTCGTACTGGCGATTTGCCGAAACAGACAAGGGTCTTTATGTGCAGGGCGAGACCATCACGTTGAGCGGCGAGTTCGGGTCGTTCATGCGGACGCTGGGGTCGCTGGCCGGGATCAATCCCGAAAAGTCGCTGAGGAAGACTCTCGAACAGATGCGGGAATCGCAGGTGAAGCCCGGCCTCGAGTTCGCCCGCCCCGGGGCGGG
This sequence comes from Verrucomicrobiia bacterium, assembly GCA_035578025.1. Classification (GTDB taxonomy): domain Bacteria; phylum Acidobacteriota; class Terriglobia; order Bryobacterales; family Bryobacteraceae; genus Solibacter. The sequence goes on along the minus strand of DATJYJ010000273.1, from coordinate 23,478 downwards.
ACTGCCGGACTGCGGGGAGCCCTATCGCAGCGCCGGCTGCCCCGCTTCCGCCTCGCGTTGATCTCCATGCCCGCACACGATTTCGATTACATCGTGATCGGCTCCGGATTCGGCGGCAGCGTGTGCGCGCTTCGTCTCGCGGAAAAGGGTTATCGCGTCGCGGTGATGGAGATGGGGCGGCGCTGGACACCCGAGACCTTGCCGAAGAACAACTGGCTTCTGTGGCGGTGGTTCTGGCGCCCGTCGCTGGGCCTGCGCGGTTTTTTCAGCATTCAATGGTTCCGGCACGTCGCCATCCTGCACGGCTGCGCGGTCGGCGGCGGCTCGATCACGTATGGGGGGACGCTCCTCCGCCCCAAGGACAGCGTTTGGGACTGCGGGTCGTGGGCCGGCCTGGCCGATTGGAAGGCGGAGATGCCGCGGCACTACGACACCGCCGAACGCATGCTCGGCGTCACCGAAAACCACGTCCTCGGCCCGTCCGATCGCATTCTCAAGCGGGCGGCTCATGCCTTCGGCATCGGCGATACGTTTTACCCGACCCGGGTTGCCCTGTTTGAGGGTCCGGAGGGCGACCCTGGCGGGGTAACCCATCGAGACCCCTATTTCGGCGGAGAGGGACCGGAGCGCGCCACCTGTATCGGGTGCGGCGGATGCATGATGGGCTGCCGTTACAACGCCAAGAACACGCTCGACAAAAACTATCTTTACCTCGCGGAGAAGCGCGGCGCCCGAGTGTTCGAGGAAGCGCGAGTGGTAGACGTGGCCCCGCTGAACGGCGCCGGCGACGGCAGTGAAGGCTACGAGGTTCGCACTGTAAACTCCATGGCGTGGCTGCGCCGCAATCCGCGCCAATTCACCGCCAAGGCGGTGATCTTCGCCGCTTCCGCTCTGGGCACTATGGATCTGCTCTTCCACCTGAAGGATCGCCGCAGCCTTCGCGCCCTCAGCGATCGACTCGGAAACCGGGTGCGCACCAACGCCGAGTCGCTGATCGGGGTACGGGTTCCCGGCTGCATCGAGGACCTGTCGAAAGGGGTTGCCATCGGTTCCGGTGTGTACATCGACGAGCACACCCACATCGAAGCCACCCGCTACCCCGCCGGCTCCGACTCCCTGGGATTGCTGGCAACTCCGCTGGCCGGCGGGCGCCCCGGTTGGACTCGCATCCTGGTGTGGCTGGGCGTTCTCGCCAAAGCGCTGGTGCGTCATCCGCTGCGCACCATCCGCTGCCTGCATCCGTTCGGCTTTGCGCAGGAAACGCTGATCATGCTATGCATGCAGTCCACCGAGGGACACATCGAAATGCGCTGCGGCCGGCCCTGGTACTGGCCGTTCCGCAAGTCGCTGTACAGCCGCGGCGGGCGCGTCGCGACGTTCATTCCCCAGGCCAACGAGTTCGCCGGCAAGACCGCCGGGCTGATCGGCGGAACCGCCATGAGCATGGTGACCGAAATTCTGTTCGACATCCCGGCCACAGCCCACATTCTGGGCGGATGTCCCATCGGCCGCTCACCCGAGGAAGGTGTCGTGGACGATCGTCACCGCGTATTCGGCTACAAGAATCTCTACATCTGCGACGGGTCGGTGATCGCGGCGAATCTCGGAGTGAATCCGAGCCTGACCATCACCGCGCTGGCCGAGCGCGCAATGAGCTTGATTCCATCAAATTCCGAAGCTACTTCTTGACGATATTCTTCCCGAAGTTGAAGCACGGGCCGATCGAGAAGCGGACCGTATTGCGCGAGTCGGTCAGAAGGTCGCTGAAGAGGTGATCGTGCACGAAATCCGCCTGGATGCGTGCGGCAAAGTGCTTCGAGAAAAGCAGGTCGATGCCTCCTCCAAAGCCGTAGAAAATCACGTTGTCGCGCTTTTCCCCGGAAGGCGCCAATTGCTGGGTGATCAAGGTGGCGATAGGGTCGCCCGGGTGCGGCGTGGCGGTTTCCTTGATGATTCCGCAGGAGGGGCGGATAAAGAGAGTGACCGGTTTCCAGTGCCGGTAGGCAAATTGAGGTCCGCCGGCGAACGTTTGGGTGGTAGAACTGGCCGGGACGACGAGGGAGTACCCCGGCGGCAGCTTTCCGGCGGCCGCGAGCTGGGCCAGTACTGCTCCAAGCGTCTGCTGAATGGACGGCAACAGCAGGTTAGGAGTCAGCGTGAGATCGCCCTGCGACACGCTGTAGTCAAACCCGATCGACATCCAGGTCCACGGCCGCACGCCAAACTGGGTGTGGAATCCGTTTTCCGCCAGCCCCACGTGCGGGCTGTTGAGGTAGGTGTACCCGGTGAATGCATCAAAACGGGTCACATAGGTTTGCTGGCCCAGGGCACTTGTGGCCAGCAGAATCAATAGCAGCGGGACCGCTACGTGGCGGTTGATTCCGAAATTCGGGAACACGGGGAATTCCTCCTTATTACTGCGTGAACCGGGACGCCAGCTTACTCAACTTCAGCACTCTATAGATATTCACATCCACTTCTTCCAGCGCAAGCCGCACGTGCCGTTCGCCGGCCCGGGCGGCCAATTCCTCCATGACTTTCAAGGCGGGCGGCTCGATGCGCCGCACTGGTGAGAAATCCAGTACCAACTCGCCATCCACCTTCTCCAGGCTGTCCAGCGCGCTTTGGAGCGCGTGGACCAGATCCCCTTCCATTCTCAATCGCGCCTGACCCATCGAGTTTCCCCCTTACGAGGCCCGGGCGATCCCGGTCTTGCCACGCCCGTCATAGGCGCTCCAGAACAATTCCGCCAGCTCAGCCACCAAGGGCATGCGCGGATTCGAACGCCAACTGGGATCGTCGAACGCGTTTCTGGTCAGATCCGGCATCGCGCGTTCGAACTCGTCCCTGGAAATCCCCAGGCCGGCGATCGAATTCGGGAACGCCAACCGGTCGAGCAGCCCCTCCACCGCGGCGATCAGGTTGGCGACCTTCTCCTCGATGGATTCGCCGCCCAATCCCAGCAATTCCGCGGTCAGCGCGTACTTCTTGTGCGCGACATAGGCCCGCTGGTTCGGAGAAGGCATGAACTTGGTGGGCACGGACGCGTTGTAGGCAATCACGTGCGGCAGCATGAGCGCGTTGGCCCGACCGTGCGCCACGCCGAATCGCGCCCCGAACGCATGCGCCAGCGCATGATTGACGCCCACGGACGCGTTGGAGAAAGCCATGGCTGCAATGCAGGCGGCATTGTGCATCATGCTGCGCGCCTCTTCGTCGTCGGGGTGTTCGAATGCAACCGGCAGGTATCGGAAGACCAGCCGGATGGCCTGCATGGCGTTGGAGTCGGTATATGGCGATGCGTAGATCGAGACCCCGGCTTCCAACGCGTGTGTCAGGCAGTCGATTCCGGTATCGGCCGTCAGCCCTTTTGGCATGCTCATCACGAACTGCGGATCCACGATCGCCACGTCGGGACTCAGCGAGTAGTCGGCCAATGTGATCTTGCGCCCGCTGGATTTGTCGGTCAACACGGCGAAGGGAGTCACTTCGCTGCCCGTGCCGCTGGTGGTCGGTGCGGCGATCAGCCGAACCCGATTCTCTTTTCCGCCGGGGAAGCGGACCACGCGTTTGCGAATGTCCAGGAACGGCGCAGCGAGTTCGGCCAGATCCGCTTCCGGAGATTCGTACATCATCTTCATGATTTTCGCCGCGTCGATCACCGATCCGCCGCCCAATGCGACAATCTGGTCGGCTTCGTGGAGCTTGAGCGTCTCCACGCCCTGCATGACGACCTTGAGCTCGGGCTCCGTGTCCGGAATCGCAAGAACGCGAGCCACGGTCTGTGGAGCCATCCAGCGCCGAACGATGTCCACGTGGCCCATCTGCTCCAGCACCGGGTTGGTGACGATCAGAGTCGAGCGCGACGGAAACTGCCGCAGGTTCTCCACGGCATTCCGGTTGAAGTAGATCTGGTTCGGCACGCGATACCACATATGAGCTTGCGTCCTCCGGGCGACGCGCTTGATGTTCACGTAATGGTAGACATTGACGTTGTCGGTGGTGCTGTTGCCGCCGCCGGTTCCGCATCCGAACGAGAACGTCGGCACCATGTCGTTGTAGACGCCGCCCAGAGCGCCGATCGATCCCGGCGAGTTGACAATGACGCGGCCCGCGTCGATTACCTCTCCGAACTTCCGGATCACGTTTTCATTTCGCGAGAAGACCACGGCCGTATGTCCCAGCCCGCCCGCGTGATTCACGTCGATGCACACGCGGAGCGCTTCATCGGCGGACTTTGCCCGATACACTGCCAGCACCGGGAACAGTTTCTCCACCGACAGGGGATAATCGCGCCCGACGCCCGCAATCGGCGCAATCAGGAGCTTGGTGTCCGGCTTGACCTGGAGCCCGACTGCGCGCGCAATGTCGGTGGCCTTCTGCCCCACCGCCATCGGCTGCGCGAATCCGGTCTGCGGGTCGACCAACGCGCGCGCCAGGAGGTCCGCTTCGCCGTCCTTGCAGACGTGGGCGCCCAGCGCCGCGAACTCCTCCAGGACGCGGTCGTAAATCTCGCCGTCGATGACCACGGTCTGCTCCGAGGCACAAATGGTCCCGTTGTCGAAGGTCTTGGAGGTGATGATGTCCACCACTGCCATGGCCACGTCCGCGCTCTTTTCCAGGTACACGGGGGTGTTCCCCGGCCCGACGCCGAGAGCAGGTTTGCCGGAACTGTACGCGGCCTTGACCGCGCCGCGCCCGCCGGTGGCGTCGATGAGCCGGACATCCTTGTGGTGCATCAGGTAGACGTTGTCCTCGATGGTGGGCTCCTCCAGGCACGTAAATACGCCCTCTGGGGCGCCGTGGGCGATGGCCGCGTCGTACATGATGCGGACGGCTTCCCGGCAGCAGCGCCAGGCTTTCGGGTGCGGGCCGAAGATCGCGGCGTTGCGCGTTTTGATGGCCATGATGCACTTGAACAGCACGGTCGAGGTCGGGTTGGTAACCGGCGTAATGGAGAAGATCACGCCGATCGGCTCGGCGATCTCCGTGATACCGCGCTCCGGAAACTCGGCGATGGCGCCGACGGTTCGTTTGTCCCGCACATAGTTGTAGACAAACTCCGTGGCGACCATGTTCTTGATGATCTTGTCTTCCAGCACCCCGATACGGGTTTCCTCAATCGCCAGCCGCGCCAGGTGCTGTGCCTGCGCGAGGCCGGCCAACACCATGGGCTTGACAATTCGATCGACGTCCTGCTGGGTGTATTGAGTGAAAACGGCGGCCGCGTTTCTGGCCTGCGACACCAGTCCTTCCAGGTATCCGGCGCGTTCCTGGCTGAGGCATGAGACCTTCGCTGCCATCTATGGGCACTCCAGCCGTAACCAGTATATAACGGTCTTAAATTCAGGCCGCCACTCAGTATAGCGCCATGGAGCCTTCAGAACCGGGCCAGACGGCGGAATGGAAGATACAGCACCTCGCGCTGGATGGTGATGAAGTCCCGGCCCTTGAGGGGGGCATGAAACAGGCCGAGGCTCGCAATGGCGCGCGCCAGGAACTCGCGGATGATCACCTGGTCGATCTGCACCTCGTGTCCGGCCACGTCGTGCAGCACGCCATCCAGCGTGAAGAGCACCTTGCGGAACAGGAACAGCGCCGCGGGAAAGCGCACGCCATCGAGGGCAATCTCGTCCAGCAGCATCATGACGTCCAGCACGCCGGGCGAATTGCCGCCCTGGAACCGTTCGAACAGGCGAGTGACGTGCGTCCGGATCAGTTCCGCCCGGCCCGGCAGCGGATCGCGGCGGCTGAGGGCTTCGATGGCGGCGCACACGCCATCGCGGTTACGCATGATGGCCATGAGGGCCAGGAGCACAAGCTGGCGGCGCGACTCGCGATCCAGGCGTTCGGCGAGGGCCCAGTCCAGCACGACGAGCTCGCGGTTGGGCTCGTCGTAGAGCAGATTGCCCGCGTGCGGATCGGCGTGGAAGACCGCGGCGTCCTCCCACGAAAAGAAAGGCACGGCAAGCAGCGCCTCGACGATCTGCTCGGCGATGCGCTCCCGCCGGACAGGAGAGCGCCGGAACGCGTCCGTCACTTTCACGCCGCATTCCGCGCTCATGGCGGTGATGCCGGGGGCGCAGAGCGGCTGAATCAAACGCGGCACGCGGATCCCGAAGCTGGAGCGGTACATGCGCGCCGCTTCGCCCAGCGTCGATTGCTCCCGCGCGAAATCCAGCTCGTGCTCGAGCAGCAGGCGGACCTCCTGCAGGGTCTCCTTCACCTGGCGCACCGCAAAGCCGTATTTGCGCGTCTTCCCGGCCAGGTATTCGCCCAGCTTTTCGAGAAGCTTCATGTCCTCGGCGAAGCATGCCGGAACGTAGGGCTTCATGACCTTGAACACGCCTTCTTCACGCTCGCGCCCGGGCATGCACCAGGTGAACCGCATTACCGCGCTGACGCTGGCTTCGGAGAGGATCTCCGGTGCGATCCTGACCTGATATTCGCGGAGCCTTTCACCCAGCCGCGCCTCGACGATGGCGAGAATCTCGGGCGCGGTCACGTCCGACATTCCGTTTTCCAACTCGGAAAGGGCCTCCCGCAGTTTGGGCGGAATCCGGCGGTTGCGCGCCACCACCTGGCCCATCTTCTGCAATCCCGGCATCCTGGAGATCAGGCGCAGCAGGCGAGTTTCGGGCGGCGTACCGGGCGGCAGGCGCATCTGCTCCCCGATCTTCTCCGCAAGGCGCTCTTCCGCCAGGTGGCGGAACACGTACTGGATGGAGTCCAGCACGAGCGGCTGCCAGCGCCGTGCGCTCTCCGGCACCAGGATTTCGATCGGCACCAGCCGCTTGACCCATTCGCCGATTTCCTGCCGGTTCACCCCTGGATCCTTTTTCGGGCTTTTCGCCGGGCGGGCGGTTTCTCGAGCCGCGCTTCCAGTTCCGCCACGCGCTCCCGCAGTTGCGTCAGCTCCGCTTCGTGGCTCGAAGCCGGCCCGGCCAGGAGGTTCTTCATCAGGTTCAGCGGCGAGAGCGCGGCCGACCTCACTTCGCTGAGCCGGCTCTGTACCGTGTCCTGCACCTTCCGGTATGCGTCGAAAGCCGAGCTCAGATACCACATAAGAAACTCGCGGCCGGCCTTGTCCGATGCCACAATCAGTTGCCGCAGCAATTCCAGCGGCAGGCCGGAGGGCTGCTCTTTTGCGTCCTCCACGATGATCTGGGTGAGGATCACCCGCGTGAGATCCTTGCCGCTCCTGGCATCCGCCACCTTAATCTCGCGCCCCTGGCGTACCTCCGCCGCCACATCGGCCAGGTTGACGTACTTTCCCGCCGACGCGTTGTACAGCCTGCGGTTCGGATATCGCTTGATCAGAAGGACTTCGGACTCGGGCATGGACATCTCCGGCGTTGCTGCAATACAGAATTCGCTGTTTCTATCTTGACACAAAAATATTTAAGATCTATAGTTTTCTCAGATGCTGCAATGCAGCAAAAAGGAGTAACAGATGCCACCCAAAGCCAAGCCGGAAGCTCCGGTCCGGGATACCTCCATGGTCTCGATGCTCACGGAATGGGTCCGGCAAGGGACCGAAAGCTTTTTTGCCACCCAGCGGATCCTCCTGGATCTGGCCGTCAAACAGAACGCGCACGCCGTAGAAACCATTCGGGAACGGCTGTCGCAAGCACGTTCCGCACCTGCCGCCGCCCTGACCGAAATCGCCGGCGAGGGGATTTCCAACTTCATCGCCGCCCAGCGAATTCTCCTCCAACTGGCCCAGCGCCAGAACGAGATCGTGATGACGGGCGTCAAGGAGAGGGCGGTGGGGGCGCCGGTCGCCGCCATGTCCGAGGTGGTGCGTCGCGGAATCGACACCTTCATCGACATGCACCAGCATTTCCTGACTATCGCCGCCAAACAGACCGATCTTTGGACCGATGCCGCCAAAGAGGGCAAGCCCTTCGACGGCAAGAGCGTCGCGGAACTGGCTCGCGAAGCCATGGACAACTTCATCCGCAGCCAGAAGAAGTTTCTGGACGTGATTGCCGACGAGACCGCGAACGCCGCGGGGCGCCGTCAAAACGGCAAGCACGCTCACAAGACAGCGCTGACCGACCTGGCGCGCCAAGGCGCCGAAGCCTTCATCGACGCACAGAAAAAGCTGCTCGATGTTGCGGCGCAGCAGGTCAGCGTCAATATCAAGGTCGGACGGGAGACGGCACGCAAGCTCAATCCATTCCCGGCGGTCAAACTGACCGATATCACACGCAATACCGTCGACAGCTTTGTGGCGGCGCAGAAGGCGCTGTTAGATGTGATGGCGAAGCCCGCCCGGATGGCGGCAGCCGCGGAGCCGAAATCGGGCAAGGCCAAGAGACCCGCTCCCAAGCGCCACAAGCCGGCGCCGGTTCCGGTTCCGGCCTAGCCGTTGACGAGCCGGTTTCGTGTCGTGCCAAACATCGCTCGCTTACGCTCACGGCTCGGATTGAAGCGCGACGATAGGGGGCAGGTTCCGGCCGCTGTTGAAAAATGAACAGTGGCAATCCGCTTGCGGCTATTAGACAATAGTTGGGACCTGGCCCTGAACTGGGCCGTCGAAAGCCGACCCAGGGGGGCGAGGATTGAGCCGGACGCGGAAGCGCACGCTCGCGCACGAGCCAGATACATCTGGTCTATCTATGTGGCAGGAAGCGCTGGTAGGAGTAGAGCTACTGCTTCTTCATGCGACGCCCGTCTACTACGGACTCGGCATACCGCATGGCGATGGCTCCGGCGTGGTGCTGATCCCCGGTTTTCTGGCCAGTGACATCTACCTGATGGAGATGTACGCCTGGCTCAAACGGATCGGTTACCGGCCGTACTACTCCGGCATCGGCATGAATGCCGATTGCCCGAACCTGCTGATCAGCCGCCGGTTGAACGAAACCATCGATCAGGCGCGGCGCGAGACCGGTGGGAAGCTTCATCTTGTCGGCCACAGCCTGGGCGGCATCATCGCCCGATCGGTGGCGGGCAGCCGGCCCGAGGAGATCGCTTCCGTGATTACGCTGGCCGCTCCGTTCCGCGGCACCGCAATGCATCCGCGCGTCCAGGAGATGGTCAACCTGGTGCGCAGCCGGATTCTGCACAATAACGAAAAGAAGGTGCTGCCGGACTGCTACACGTCCCGCTGCACCTGTTCCTTCCTGGATCACCTGCGCAAGAACATGCCCTCGGGTGTTGCAGAGACTGCCATCTACACCCGCACGGACGGCCTGGTCGACTGGCGCTTCTGCCTGACGGAGGATCCCGATAACGACTTCGAAGTCACCGGCACGCACCTCGGTCTTGCCTTCAATCCGTCGATTTACCGGATTGTCGCGCACCGGCTCGCGGATCCGTCGTCGCGGCCGTAGCGAAGACCCGAGGACGTTCTACAATCGGTTGGAGACCTCACATGAAGTCCGATTCCCAAAAAGTAGCGGTCTTCGACACCACGCTACGCGATGGCGAACAGGCTGCCGGCACGCGCCTCGGGAGCCGCGAGAAGCTGATGATCGCCCGCCAGTTGGCTCAATTGCGCGTCGACGTGATCGAAGCGGGCTATCCCGCGTCGTCGCCCGAGGATTTCGAGGCGGTTCAGCTCGTGAGCCGGGAGATCGAAGGTCCCACGGTGTGTGCGCTCTCCCGGGCCGTTCCCGTGGATATCGAGGCCTGCGGGAAGGCCCTCGCCAAGGCCCGGCGCCCCCGCATTCACACCGGCATCGGGGCCTCCAACATCCACATCACGGGAAAATTCCAGGACGACCGGTACGGCCGCACTCTGGCCGAGAAGAAGGTCAAGATTCTCCGCATGGCGACCGACGCCGTGAAACTGGCGCGGCAGCACGCCGACGACGTCGAATTCTATGCCGAGGACGCCGGACGAGCGGATCCAGCCTACCTGATCGAGATGCTGCACGCGGTGGTCGACGCCGGCGCCACGGTATTGAATATCCCCGATACCACGGGCTACACCGTGCCCGAGCAGTATGGAGCACTCATTCGCCGCATCCACGAATCCGTGCCCAACATCGGCCGCGCCACGATCAGCGTTCACTGTCACGACGATCTCGGCATGGCGGTCATCAATACGCTTTCCGGCGTCATGAACGGCGCACGCCAGGTGGAGGGCACAATCAACGGAATCGGCGAGCGGGCGGGGAACGCGGCGCTCGAGGAAATCGTGATGGCGCTGCGCACTCGCGCCGACTACTTCAAGGTCCACACCGGCATCGATGCCCGCGAGTTGCATCGCACCAGCCGTCTGGTCGCCGATATGCTGGGCATCCAGGTGCCGCCAAACAAGGCAGTGGTGGGCGCCAACGCTTTTTCGCACAGCTCCGGCATTCACGTGGACGGCGTACTCAAGGAGCGCGAGACCTACGAGATCATGCGTCCGCAGGATGTGGGGCTCGGCGAAAGCCGCGTCGTGCTGACGGCGCGCACCGGACGCCACGGACTGCGCGACCGCCTCAAGAGGCTGGGCTACGCTCTGGCCGAGGCCGAGCTCAACCAGGCCTACCAGAAATTCCTGGTGGTCGCCGACAAGAAGCAGGAAGTATTCGACGAGGACCTGGTCGCGATCATGCACGACGAGATCCATGCCGGTCCGGAGCAGTACGTCCTGGATTACCTGCACATTTACAGCGGCACCTCGGCCATCCCGACCGCGACCGTCCGACTCCGGATCGGCGATTCCACCCGCGAGGGCGCGGCCATTGGAGACGGTCCGGTGGACGCGGTGTGCAAAGCCATCTCCGGCGTAACCAATACGGCCGCCCGCCTGGAGCGTTACGAGATTCGCGCCGTCACCAGCGGCACGGAAGCCATGGGCGAAGTCACCGTACTGCTCGTACAGGACGAGCGAAAGGTGCTGGGACGGGCAGCCTCCACCGACGTGATCGAGGCCAGCGCTAAGGCATTCATCGACGGTCTGAACAAGCTCACGCGGTTTGCGAAGGCCGCATCAAGGGGCTAGTTCAGCCCCCCTACCCCAGCCATGGAGTCCGCCTCAGGATTCTCACCAGCCGCGTCATCCAGCGGGCGAAGAACGCCTGCGACATCCCGTGGGACGGCGCGATGGGAAGCAATCGCTGCACCGCGATCGTCTGCGGTTCGGTAAATTTCAGAATGCCCTCGGCGCCGTGACGCGCCCCGACGCCCGATTCCTTCATCCCGCCGATGGGCGAGTCTACCGAGCCCCACGCCGCCGCGTACCCCTCGTTCACATTCACGCTGCCCGCGCGGATTGCCCGCGCCAGCTTGGCCCCGCGTCTTGCATTCCGCGTCCAGATGCCGGCGCTCAGGCCGTAGGGCGTGGCATTCGCTCGCTGGATCGCTTCTTCCTCGCTGTCCACGGAGTAGACCGAGGCGACCGGACCGAAGGTCTCTTCATTGAAGACTCTCATCCCGTCGGTTACGCCGGTGAGAATCGTGGGCTCAAAAAAGAGCGGTCCCAGGTCAGGCCGGCGACGCCCTCCAGCGACAATCGAGGCGCCTTTCGCGACCGCGTCCCGGACGTGCTCCTCGACCTTCGCGAGTTGCGCGGCGGTGGTCAGGGATCCGACCTCCATCGAGTAGTCGAACGCAACGCCCAGCCGGATTTCGCGCGTCCGGTCTGCAAACATCTCCAGGAAATCGCTGTACACCGCCTTGTGCACGTAGATTCTCTCGGCCGAGATGCAGATCTGCCCGGCGCCGGCGAAGCACGCGCGCACGGCACCGGCGGCCGCCGATTTCAGGTCCGCATCGGCCAAGACGATCAGCGGGTTCTTTCCGCCCAGCTCGACCGAGCATCCCACCAGCCTGGCGCCCGCCTTGGCGGCGATCGATCTGCCCACCTGACTGCTGCCCGTAAACATGAGGTAGTCCGCGCGGTCCGCCAAGGCCTGGCCGGCGACCGGCCCGTCCCCGGCGACCACGCAGAAGGCATCGGAGGGCAGACCGGCCTCGCGCAGCAGGTTTACCGCCCACAATGCCGTGAAGCTGGTTTGCAGGTCGGGTTTCAGCACGACGGTATTGCCCGCAAGCAGGGCGGCGATGGCGTCGGTGATTCCCAGCGTCAGAGGAAAATTCCAGGGCGTGATGAACCCAACTACGCCGGCCGGCACGCGCACCTCGGTGGTATGCGTCAACAGCGGCAGCGCGCCCTTCCGCCAACGCGGCCGCAAGAACCGTTTTGCCCGCCGCGCATAGTAGCGGGCCACCACCGCCGTGTCGAGGACCTCTTCGAACGCGTGGGCGCGCGCTTTCCCGGTTTCAAGCTGGATCAGGTCCAGAACATCGTCCTGGCGCTGGAGCAACAGGTCGTGAAACCGCAGAAAGATCCGCGCCCGCTTGCGGTGAGGTTGCGCAGCCCAGGCGGATTGTGCGGCGCGCGCCGCCCCAATGGCCATTTTCACATCTTCGCCGCGGCCCAACGGAATCGACCCGATGACGGCTCCCGTGAACGGAGCGCGAACTTCGACCTGTTCGTGTGTTCCGGGGGCAATTGTCAGCCCGGACACAAGCGCGTCCCAAGAAGCGGTCTTGCCGGCCAAGCCCGTCATTGACAGTCACCGGACTTCATCATACTCTGGAATCGGACTCGCAGCTCCTATTTCTTCGGGACGAGCGTGGGCTCGTTCCCTTAAGGAAGGATGCCATGGAACTCCAAGATATGCCGGTCGCCGACGTTCCCGAGAGCGAAGCAGTCCCAGACCTGGAAGACCTCGAGATGGACCGCATCGCATTCGAACTCTGGCAGCGTGGAAGCCTGCCGGAGCTGGCCGAAACCACCCAAGCGGAGTTGGAAGAGGTAGCCAGCCACTCCAGTTGCCTGTGAACCCCGACTCCAGTCCGTGCCGGCGGCTTTCCGAACTGGACGCCGCGTTCTTCTATCTTGAGCGGCGGGAGATTCCGCTGGCAATCGCGGGTGTGTTCGTCTTCGACGGGCCGATCGCGTTCGATGCGTTCGTCGAAACCATCCGGTCCAGACTTCCCCTGCTCCCACGTTACAGCCAGGTAGTAGTGCCGCCGCCCTTCAACCTCGGCCATCCGACATGGGAGGATTATCCCCGTTTCGATATCCGCGAGCACATTCATCGCCTGAAACTGCCCGCGCCCGGCGGCGAGAGCGAACTGGAGGCGGCAACCGGACGGCTGTTCAGCCAGGTGATGGACCGCAACAAGCCGCTTTGGGAAATCCACGTGGTGGAGGGGCTGAGTGGGGGGCGCGGCGCTTTGATCGCGCGCGTCCACCATGCCCTGGCGGATGGCATCGCCGGGGCGGCGCTCCTGAACATCATGTTCGATGCCGCTCCCGAGGGCGCGCATCCTATCGTCCCTCCTCCGATTCGCCGCGCCGCGAGCCCGCCCGCGGAGCACTCGCTGGTGGAAGCAGTGGCCAGCGCGATTCATAGCTCTCTGAAAAACATGATCGCCGCCGAGGCGGCCCTGCTCGATTTCGGCCAGGCACTCTTCACCGACCGAATGCAGAACGGCCTTCAGGGCCTGCTCAAGCTGCTTCCGGAGTGGGCCCAGCCGGTCGAGCGGCTCCCTTTTAACCGGCCCTGCGGCGGAGAACGAAGGTTCTGCTGGGCCGAGATCGATTTCGCCGATGTCAAGGCGATTCGCGAGCGCCTCGGCGGCACGGTAAACGACGTCATCCTGGCCATGGTGACCCTGGCCGTGTCGCGCTACACGAAATCGCACGGGCAGCCCGTTGCGGACCGATTCGTTCGCATCGTCTGCCCGGTGAACATTCGCGAAGGGGACCAGCAGACATCGCTCGGGAATCGGATCACGTTTCTGCCGGTCGTGCTTCCGATGGGCGTACACGATCCGACGAAACTGCTGCATGCGGTCAGCACCCGCATGGAGATCATGAAGAGCGTGCGCGCCGCCGAACTGGTGGCCATCGCCGCCGCCTGGATCGGCGCCACTCCGCCGCCGATACAGGCGCTGTTCTGGGAAGGCCTGCCCCTGCTTCCGCTGCCGCTTCCGTTGTTCAACCTGATCTGCACCAATGTCCCGGGCTCGCCCACACCTCTCTACAGCGTGGGCAGGCGCATGATCGCCTCCTACCCGCAGGTGCCGACCGGATATGAATTGGGAATCGGCGTGGCGGTGCAGAGCTATGACGGCAAGATGTACTTCGGCCTTACCGCCGACGCCAAGGCCGCGTCTGACGTCACAAGGTTCCGCGATTACCTGCGGACGGCATTCCACGACTTGTGCCGGACCGCCGGTGTGAAGAGGCAAAGGCGTCGAGCTGCAGGGCCGGTCCCTACGCACCTTGCCGCAAGTGCCGATTAGCCTGGCAGCATACGCGGCCGGCGGTTCCGCTGTCGGTGGGGGGAGCAGCTCCACGTCCGGCAGCGGGGCCTCCGCCGGAGTTGGCGGGGACCAGGTAGACATCCGCTGCGGCAGTCGCTTCGGCCAGTTTCATCATCATCATCATTCGGGCGCGCTGCGACTGGATGTAGTCCACCGCGGGGATGAGGCAGCTCGGCCGCCAACCGGCGGCACGCCCGGAGCCGCTGGTTTCGCTGCCGATGCCGAACGCGACCAGGCCCGCCGCCGTGGCCGACGCAGGGCCGGCCGAGGACCCGCTGGAGCCTTCGGAGAGATTCCATGGGCTTTTGGTCTGGCCGCCGAACCAGCGGTCGCCCTGCGCGAGTTCGCCGGTGGTGAGCTTGGCCAGAAGCACGGCACCGGCTTCGCGGAGCATCTCGACCACGCTGGCGTCGTCGTCGAGCACCTGGTCTTTGAAGGCGTCGGAGCCCCAGGTGGTTTTGTAGCCCTTCACCGCGATGATGTCCTTGGCGCCCCACGGAATTCCGTGCAGCCGGCCGCGATACCTGCCGGCGGCGATTTCCTGGTCGGCCTGCCTGGCCTGGAGGCGCGCGAGCTCATCGAGGAAGGTCACCACGCAATTCAATTTCTCGTTGTACCGGTGGAGCCGCGCAAGGTACATGTCGGTCAGCTCCGCGGAAGTCACCTGGCGGGTCTTGAGGAGCTGCGCAAGATTGAGGACAGGCCAGAAGGCGGCGTCTTCGAGGTTGGCCGGGCGTTTGACGGCGGGCGTGCTGAAGTGAAGAGGCTCGCGCGTACGATTGACTTTCATACCGGGGACGAGGGAGCTGAAGTAAAACGGCGGAGCCACATCGTTGGGAATCTCGAGTTTGCGCAGTTCTTCGTACGAGGTGAGATTGCGATTGACGGCCTTTAGCATGGCCTTTTGATCTTCTTCGGAAAACGAGAGACCGGCGACCGCGAGCGCATCGGCGAGCATGGCGGGGGGACGCGCGTTTCGCCGGTCTGCTGGACCTGGGCGAGGAGCTCACCGGGCAGGAGGGTGCCCCCGAGGCCGAGGCCGGAGAGGACAGATACAAATCGGCGGCGAGTGTCGTCGGTGAGAAGCATGGGAGATAGTTTACTGCATGGGGCGGCAGTGCCCGGCAAGCGCTACTTCTCGCGGGACAGCAACGCCGCGATCTCCAGGAGGCGCTTCTTCTGCTCTTCACTGACGGTAGGATACTTCAAGCCGAGCTCTTTCAGCCGGTGGTGAATCACGGTCGCGACGATGAGGCGGGCGAGCGGCTTGTCGTCGGCCGGAATCACATACCATGGCGCATGCTCGGTGCTGGTATTGCGCAGGCAGTCCTCGTACGCGTCCATGTATTCATCCCAGTGGGCCCGTTCCGCGGCGTCGGCGGGAGAGAGCTTCCAGTTTTTCTCGGGCTGCTCGATCCGCTCCAGGAAGCGCCGCTTCTGCTCTTCCCTGGAGACATTCAGGAAGAATTTCAGCACAATAATCCCGTTGTTCGTGAGGTACTTCTCGAAGCCGTTGATCTCTTCGAAGCGGTGCGCCCAGATTTTCTTTTCCCGCGGCTTGGGCGGAAGTTTTTCCTTCTCCAGAAACTCCGGGTGGACGCGGACCACCAGGACCTCCTCGTAATACGAGCGGTTGAAGATGCCGATGCGCCCGCGCTCGGGCAGAGCCTTGAAGCAGCGCCAGAGGTAATCGTGATTCAGCTCTTCGGTGGAGGGCGCCTTGAAGCTGGTGACTTGAGTGCCCTGAGGATTGAGGCCGGACATGACGTGCTTGATGGCTCCGTCTTTGCCGGCGGCGTCCATGGCCTGGAAGATGATCAGGACACCGTAGATATCCTGGGCGTATAACTTGTCCTGATATTCGGCCAGCAGGGTGACGCTTTCGGCGAGCTTTTTCTTGGCCTGCTGCTTGCTCATTTTGGAAAGCTTGAGGGCAGGATCATAGTCCTTGCGCAAGGACACTTTCTTGCCCGCGGGAACAATCAGATGACGGAGTATCTTGCTGTACTTGAGGGAGTTCATCATTGTGCGTCCTTCACGCAGCGAAATCCGAGAGTGCCGGCGCGGTCTTTGGAAGGTGCGGTCAGCAGGTATTTGCCGTGCTCGGTCAGCTTGTAGGCCGACGGGAAATACCATCGCGAGCCCGAGGGCCGGTAGTAGCCGCCGCCGCGGAGAATGGCGGCGCGGGTGTGCTCGTCGCGAAACTCGTCGGTCCACTGCCAGATGTTGCCGGCCATGTCCATGACGCCGAACGGGCTGGCGCCCTTGGAAAACGCGTCCACCGATGTGGGGCCGCGCAGGTCGTGGCCGTGCTCCGGGTCCGGCGCGCAATCGGCGCACCAGGAGTCACCCCAGGGGTAGGCCCGGCCGTCGAGGCCCTGCGCGGCATACTGCCATTCCCACTCGTGCGGCAGCCGCTTGCCAGCCCAGGCCGCATAGGCACGCGCGTCTTCCAGCGAGACCCAGGTGACCGGGCGATTGTCCCAGCCCGGCGGGTAAGCGCCGTTGGTCCAATCTTTCAGGAAATTGTGATCGTCAGCCGGGCGATATCCGGTGGCCTTCAAGAACGCCGCGAACTGCTGGTTCGTGACCGGGTACTTGTCAATAAAGAAGGCCGGGACGTTGACGGTCAGGAGGTGATGGCGGCGCGGCGAATCTTCGCCAGGATACTGCACATCGACGCCGATGTCGTCGCCGCCCTCGATTTCGATGCCGTGCACTTCGAAGCGGAATTCGGCGGCTGCCGGAATCCGCAACATGCCTTCGGGAGGCTGCGCGGCAGGTGCGGTGCGGTCAATCGGAACGATGCTCTGAGGAAGGAAATGCCAGACCTTGGGGTATTCGGAGAGGGGCCGGGCATTCAGCGTGCGCATCTCTCCGAGGAACGCGTTCAAGTCGGGACCGGCGTCTTCCGGCTGCGCCAACACGGCCCCGTAGCCGGAGGCTTCGATGGCGAACGAGAGCACAGCGCCGCCCTTCCCGGGTTCCGGCCTCAATTCCACGCCGTGCCACAGATCGAAGTAGTGCATCGCCGGCTGCGCCGAGAGTTGCGCACCATCGACGTTGTAGACCGTGCGATTGACCAGAAGCCACAGCGTTCGCCGGCCCAGTGGAAAGCGGCTCGCGAAGACGCCGTACGGCAGGGTCGGCGTGTGCGGCTCCCATGCGGGGCTCACGAGGAATTCGGCGAACTTACGCTCCAGCTTTGCCACCCGGCGGATGGCCTCGGCGTCACGTTCGGTGATGCCGTTCCAGATGCCCCAGATGTTCTCCCAGGTTTCATAGCCCACGCCATTGAAAAAAGCCGCCTGGAGATTGTCGGTCTTGTCCTTGTTCCAGCGGTCGCAGACGTTGACCATGTGGCGGGGCTCGAGCCATTTTCCGCGGCTGACCATGGGCACGAACGGGTATTTCCAATACCCCCAGGACATGCTGTTCCAATTCAGCATTTCGTCGCTGTCGGGATAGCCTTCGGGCTCGAGGACCAGGGGATGGCCGGCTGCATCGGATGCGACACGGTAACTCCGGGGCACGCCGCCGAAGGTGTCGCCATTGACGCCATCGGCGCCGATCGCCTTCATCAGGCCCGCCAGGGTTTCGGGTTTGGAGAGCGGCTCCTGGCGCGTGCCCATGTCCCAAGGCATGGTGGGAAAGAGCACGCGCACGCCGCGGCGATGGAAATCGGCGATCATTCCGCGCAATCCCTCGATGCCGCCAGGCATGTCGCGCAGCAGGTCGAACTGATTGCGGTTGTCGATGCCGATGTTGGGGTACACGGGCCAGAGCAGAACGCTGTCGACGCCGCCGTAGCGTTTGTCGAGGTCGGCCAGGAACCGATCGACGGTGTAGCGGCGCGACGCGGGATCGTACAGGTAGCGGTCTTCCACCATGACCTGGGGCTGAATCAAGCTGCTCTGTGCCCAGCGAAGCTCGGGCCGGTTGTAGAGTTCGCCGTCGAGGCCGGCGCGGACGCGGCGCTCCTCGCGATACTGGCGCAACTCTTTGAGCCATTCGGCGGTATCCGATTTGGCGGGCGGGCCGGGAAACTGCTGGCCTTGCGGCGGGTATTTCGTGTCCTGCGGCGCGGCAGGGATAGCGGCGATGAGAAACCCAAACGCCAGAACGATCGGCTTGGTCATATCCTCTGTCAGGAGTATATCGACTGGCGGCGAGCGGGGCGGGCCACGCTCAGCGGCGGTCCCAGTTCAGGCGCAGGCGCTCGCGGCCGTCGGTGGCTTCCAGGGAGATGGTGTTCACCATGTTCCGGGCATCGACGGAGAACCAGAGGGGTCCGCGGAGACGGCCCTGCTCGTCGGCGACATCGGCCTTCCAGCGGCCGGCTTCCTGCGACATCACCTGGCCGCGGAAGGTCAGGCTGCGTCCGCGCTCGGCACGGAAAACCGCGATGATTCTGCCGCCGCGGTCGATATCGATGTTGCAATCCATGAGACGCAGGTCGCCGGCATTCTCCCACACTGCCCGGCCCTGGCCCTGACCTCGAAAGTTGATGACGTTGTTCCAGGCGAAGCCCGGCCCAGGCGGGCGGTCGGATGGCGGCGGCCCAGACCGGTAGTCGCTCCCGGTGATCGCCCACGACAGCCGGAAGTGGTAGCGCCCGAAGCCGCCCGAGCTGTCATGGATGGCCACGATCGCCGCGAATTCGTTGCGGCGGTTGGGCTCGGAAAGCAGGCGGATGTCGCCGCGGCTGTCTTTCACTTCAAAATTGAATCCCTGAATGTCGCGGTTGGGCAGTGGCGCGTTGCATTCGCTGCCGTCGTCGCGCGCGTCCTGGCCGGCAATGGTGCGAATGTAGACCATGTCGCCGCGCACGCTGACTTCGACCTGGTTGTCGACCTGGAGGCGGATGTCGCACTGGCCCTTGCCCGCCGGCACATCGTCGCGTGTCATGCGGCGCACCTGAAATCGCGAGTCAGCCATCGCGGGAAGCGCAGCGCATAGGACCAACAGAGTGGAAAGTCTCATCGGAACCAGCATACCGCTCGAAAAGATGCGCTGCCTGGAACCGCCGTTTCCCGGCCGTCGATTAAAATTCCTCTACCGGCCTGAGTCCTGTCCGCCCGTCCCGAAATCGAACACTTGCGGCGCGCGGATTCTCGTGTGCGCACGCCGTTGCGGCGGTATGAAACGTGCTGCAATGAAATTTACACATGAACGCTCCGGCATCCGTGCAGGCACAGGCCCGACCGTACCGCATCCTGGTGTGCGACGACCAGGCCGACGTGCTGGAAGCGCTGCGCCTGTTGTTGAAAGGGCAGGGTTGGCAAGCGGTTACCGCGGATTCGCCGCGGGCACTATTGGAGGTGGCACGCAGCCAGTCGTTCGACCTCATCCTCACCGATCTGAACTACACTCGGGACACTACCTCGGGCAAGGAAGGGATGGACCTGCTGGCCTCCCTGGAACACCAGGGGAATACGGTTCCGGTGATCGTGATGACCGCCTGGGGCAACGTGGATCTCGCCGTGGAAGCGATGAGGCGGGGCGCATGCGATTTCGTGCAAAAGCCCTGGGACAATAACCGCCTGCTGGCCACCATCCGCAAGCAGGCGGAGCCTGTCCGGCAGCGGAAGAGCGAGCTCGAAATCGCCGCCAATGTGCAGCAGAAGCTTTTTCCGCGCAAGCTGCACCGCCTGGCCTCGCTGGATTACTCGGGCCATTGCGTGCCGGCGCGCGAGGTGGGCGGCGACTACTACGACTTCCTGGAGATTTCGGAACGTAAGATCGGGTTTGTGCTCGGCGACGTCTCCGGCAAAGGCGTGCCGGCCGCGCTGCTGATGGCGAACCTTCAGGCATGTTTCCGCAGCCAGCAGCCGTCATCGCTCGAAAATCCCGCGCAGGTGCTGCGGGCGGTGAACCGGCACTTCTTCGAATCCACGACAGCCGATCGCTACGCGACGCTGATTTTCGCCGTGTACGACGACGCGACGCGCAAGATCCGCTACGTGAACTGCGCGCACTGCCCGCCGCTGATTCTGCGCGCTGGCGGTGAACTGGAGCGCCTGCCATCGACGGCGACCATGCTGGGCGCATTTGCCCGCTGGGATTGCGTGGAGGCGGAGACGGACCTGCGTCCAGAAGACACGCTGCTGCTCTACTCGGACGGCGTGACCGAGGCGGGCGCGGATTGCGGCGAGGACTTCGGTGAAGACCGACTGATTCACGCCCTACGCGTGAACCAGCGCCAGCCGGCGCAGCCCCTGGTGGAAGCCATCGTGCACGATGTGCAGGAGTTCAGCGGCGCGGCGCGCAGCGACGACGTCACCGTGGTGGCGCTCCGCGGGTTATAGCCTCAGCGATTGCCTCTACGTCGAAGACGCATCCGGCCCACGTGCCGCCGCTGGCATCCTGAAGGACCGCCCAGAGGCGCGTGGCATCGGGCAATGCGGGGTCGGGCGCGAGATCTTCCCGCGGCGCACGGGCTGCGAGGGCGCGCGTGCCGTCTTCGACGGAACCATGGACCACCAGGTTGACCGAGCCGGTGAGATTCACGCGATCGACGGCGATTTCGATGAGGTCGCCCTCGTGGAGCTTGCCGAGCGGACCTCCGGCCAACGCTTCCGGTGTGATGTGACCGATGCAGGCGCCGGTGGAGACGCCGCTGAACCGGGCGTCGGTGATGACGGCGACGTGTTTGCCGAATTCGAGGTATTTCAGGGCCGAGGTGATCTGGTAGATCTCCTCCATGCCGGAGCCCATGGGCCCGCGGCACATGAGCACGATCACATCGCCGGGACGGATCGAACCAGCCTTGATGGCGGCGATCACGGCGGGCTCGCTGCGGAAGATGCGCGCGGGGCCGGTCATGCGATAGACGCCATCGGCGGCGACGACGCTCGGGTCGATGGCGGTGCTCTTGATGACGCTACCGCCGGGCGCGAGGTTGCCCTTGGGGAAGGTGACGGTCGAAGTGAGACCGCGGCGGCGGGCGTCATCGGGATCCATGATGACGTCGCCGGGGTCGATGCCGTCGCGGTCTTTGAGAACGCGGCGCAGCGAGGCGCGGCGCTCGGACTGTTCCCACCAGTCGAGGAGCGTGTCGAGCGTTTCACCGGTCACGGTGCGCGCGCCGGTTTCGAGCAGGCCGGCGCGGCGCAGATGGAGCATGACCTCGGGGACCCCGCCGGCCAGGAACACGCGCACGGTGGGGTGCATCATCGGGCCGTTGGGCAGAGCGTCTACCAGGCGCGGGACCTGGCGATTGACGCGCGTCCAGTCATCCACGGTGGGACGGGTCAGGCCCGCGGAGAAGGCGATGGCAGGCAGGTGCAGGATGAGGTTGGTGGAGCCGCCGAAAGCCGCGTGGGTGACCATGGCGTTGTGGATGGAGGCCGGTGTCAGCGCGAAGAAATCACGCGCAGGCCAGGAGGCCTGCGCCACTACTGCCCGTGCGGAGCGGCGGGCCATGTCGAGCCAGATGGGGTGGCCGGAGGGAGCGAGTGCAGAGTGCGGCAGGGACATGCCGAGCGCTTCGCCGACCACCTGCGCAGTAGCGGCGGTGCCCAGGAACTGGCATCCTCCGCCGGGCGAGGCGCAGGCGCGGCACATGACCTCGGATGCTTCGGCCACGGTGATCTGGCCGTGCGCGAAGCGGGCGCCGGCGCTTTGCACCTTGCCCGCGTCTTCGCCGTCATCGGGAAGCAGCGTGACGCCGCCGGGAACCAGGATGGCCGGCAGTCGTGCGCCGGCAAGAGCCATCATCATCGCGGGCAGGCCCTTGTCGCAGGTGGCCACGCCGATGACGCCGCGGCGTGTGGGCAGCGAGCGGATCAATCGGCCGAAGACGCTGGCCGCGTCATTGCGGTAGGGCAGGGAATCGAACATGGCGGCGGTGCCCTGGGAGCGGCCGTCGCAAGGGTCGGTGCAGTAGCCAGCGAAAGGCAAGGCGCCCAGCGACTTCAACTCCTTGGCAGCCGCGTCCATGAGCAGGCCGACTTCCCAGTGGCCGGTGTGGTAGCCTAGGGCGACCGGGGTGCCGTCGGCAGCGCGAATGCCGCCGTGGGTGCTCAGGATGAGGATTTCGGGACCGGCCATGCGCGCGGGATCCCAACCCATGCCGGCGTTCTGGGTCCAGCCGAAGAGATCGCCCGAGGGGCGTTCGAGCAGCATTTCGGGCGTGACGGGCAGCGTGCCGCGCGGGCCGGGCGCGGTGGAGCGGACGTCGAACAGCGACGGATCGCCGGAATCGAGAATTTGTGCGAGCGGGATCATGCGGGTTTGCCCACGCAGGCAAACACGTTCAATTTAACACTGCCGAATTGGTTGCCGCGGCCTGAGAGGCCTCGCCGCTCAGCTTGTCGAAGAAGCGTTTGATGAGCATCTTCGCCGTCGTGTCGACGAGGCGCTGGCCTACGGACGCGATGGTGCCGCCCACCTGCACCTCGCCATCGTACGAGACATGCGTGCCGGTTTCGTTGGGCGTGAGGGTGAGCAGGCCGTCGCCTTTCATGAAGCCGATTTTGCCGGAGCCCTCCACGATGAGGCGGAACTTCGCCGGGGGTTCGGGATCGGCGATGCGGACCTTGCCGGCGAACTGGCCCGAAACGGCCGCCAGCACCATTTTCATCTTCATGGTGTATTCGCCGTCACCGGCGTTTTCGAGGCTTTCGCAACCCGGCATGCAGCGCGCCAGGATCGCCGGATCCTGGAGGACGGAATAAGCTCGTTCCTGCGGAAGCGGAAGCGTGTAAGTGCCGGCGATCTTCACGAGGCCCTCGACAGTGCCGCCGTCAGCGCTCGCGCCGCATGCACGCGCGCGAGATGACGCCGATAGTCGGCCGATGCGTAGAGGTCGCCGTTGGCGTCGATGCCGACGCCGACCGCGTCGGCGGCGCCGGTAATGCTGCCGCCCTTTTCGAGAATCTGCTCGGCATCGCGGGCGCGAAATGCGTGGGACGCCATGCCCGTGACGCCGATACGTGCCAGGGCGATCTTGCCCACCGACTTGCCGATCCGCACCGCGACGCCGACCACGGGGAATCCGGAAGCCGGGTGCGGCACCTTTTCATATTTGTATCCTTCGCTGGGAGCTTCGGCGGCGATTTCGACGCCAACCACGATCTCGCCGGGCTCCATGGCGGTGGTGAAGGCGTCCAGGAAGAAGTCGCCGGCCTCCACGCTGCGCTCTCCGCTGGTTGAACGGAGGTGAATTCGGGCTTCGAGCGCGACCAGGGCGGC
>DATJYJ010000272.1:0-3543 GCA_035578025.1 Verrucomicrobiia bacterium | reverse complement strand
CCGTGTTCGACGCGCACCTTGATATCGGAGTACGCCGTCTCGATGAGCTTGCTCAGCGCCGCGGAGTTGATGGGCGTTCCCGGGCGCAGCTTCACGTGGCGCATGAATTTGCCGGCGCCCTGCAACAGGCGGGCCGGATCGGGCAGCGCGGCGCCGTGAAAGAAACCCACGTTGACGTGCGAGGTAAATACGTTCACGTAGGCGAAGGGCGCATCTCCGAGACAGGCAACCGGACAGCCGTCATGCAGAAGCTCGCGGACTTCGTCCCCGCACTGGCGCATCACCTCAAACCAGCGATGCGCGATGGCCCCTAATTCACCAGCATGTTCCGTCAGCCACGCCTCGATGGCGGGATCGCGCTCCATGGCGCCGTTGAATCGCAGCAGGTCCGTTGGCATCGCTGCTCTATTTTCTCCTTTCGAGGAGCGCCGCAGCGATGGGCGCGAAGGCGGGATCGTGCAGCACGATGGGATCGTGGAAGCCTTTGGCGACGGCGTCACGGAGGATGGCGAGCGCCCGGTCGGCATTGCCGGCGCACAGGTAATACTTGGCGTGAGCGTAGACGCCCGGAAAGGCGGCGCCGTGAGCCGCGGCGGACTCGAGATCGAGGGCGCGCGTGCGCTCGGCTTCGGCTTCGCCCGTCTTCGCCAGCATCGCCAGCGCGTAGGCATGCGCCCAGCGGGCATCGGCTTCGAGACGCTGGTCGCCAGAGACAGCGGGATCGGCCAGCACGCCTCGCGCGAGCTCCTGCGACTTGAGGAAGTGTTTCTCCAGGCGCTCGATCTCGGCGAGAATCACCTGCCCGCCAAGAAGAGCCCGCCTGGCTTCGAAGCTGGCGGCTTGGACGGCGGCGGAGTTTGCGAGCGTAGTTCGCGCCTCGGCGAGCCGTCCGAGCTCGATCAGATATCCGGATTTGAAATTGGCGGCCTGAATGCGGAGCGGGTGTCCGGGAGGATAGCGCTGCGCGAAGATCGCGATGGCCCGATCGGTCTCGTCGAGCGCCAGCCGCTGTTCGCCGAGCTTGTCGCTGATGCGCGCCAGGTTCAGCGAGGCGATGCCGACGTCCGGATGATCGGGACCGGAAACGAAAGTATCGACTTCGAGACCTTGCCGCGCCACTTCGAAGGCCCGCGCGTAGTCCCCCAGGTTGCGATACACGTGGCCAAGGTTGCCGAGCACGGACCCGACGCGGGGATCGCGCTCACCGAAATTCCGCCTCAGCAGGGGCAGCGCGCGCTCGTACGCGTCCCTGGCATCCTGAAAGCGTAGCGCGCGGGCGTGGATGGACCCGATATTTTGCAGCAGCACGGCGGCGTAGCCGTCCGCTTCGCCGTGCGCCGCCACCAGCAGATCGTAGGCGCGGCGGTAGAGACGCAGCGCCTGCTCGGGATCACGCGCGCGCAAGAGCAATCCGAGCTCGGTCAGGGCCGGCTCGACTTTGACGTCGTTCGGTCCGTACGCGCGCTCCAGGATGGCGAGGGCTTCCCGGTCATCCGACTCCGCCCGTGCGGGCTCGTTGAGATAGCGCTCGGCCTGCCCCCGTCGGACGAGGGCCTGGGCGAGGTCGAGATTTGCTCGATCGCCCTTCCCGCGCACCAGGGCGACTGCTTCGTCCAGCGCGGGGCGTGCTTCGGAGTAAAGACCGAGCCGCGTGTACACGTAGCCGATGGTGGCGAGCAGGCGCCCTTCGAGCAGCGGCTCGCCAGCGAGCTCTTTGCGGATTCGCACGGCGCCCTGCTGGAGAATCTCGCGGGCCCCGATGTCGCGGCCTTTGGACTGCTCGGGCGCGGCGGCCTCAAACATGTCCACGAGGAACCCGGAGTAGCGCTCGGCGGTGGCGGCCTCGGTACGCGCGGAGGCCTCGGCGCGGCGCGCGCGCAGCATGCCGGCGGTGGTGCCGGCGGCGCCGGCGATCAGGGCCAGGGCCAGGAGCGCGGCGGCCGCGGTTCCGACGCGATGGCGGCGCACGAATTTGCCGATGCGATAGGCGGCCGACGGGGGCGATGCCTCGACCGGCTCATCGCACAGGAACCGGCGGAGGTCGGCTGCGAGATCGGCGGCCGAAGCATAGCGGCGGTCCCGTTCTTTGGCCATGGCTTTGAGAACGATCCAGTCCAAGTCTCCGCGCAACGCTTTTTTCACGGAGCGTTCTTCGGTAGCCTCGCTCGGCCTGGCGGGATCCACCTGGAGAATCGCCTCTTCCAAGGCGCCGCGCGAGTCGCGTTTCAGGCGATAGGGCCGGACCCCGGTCAGCAGCTCATAGAAGACCACTCCGAGGGAATAGACGTCGGACGCGGTGCCGATGGGCGCGCCGGCAATCTGCTCGGGCGAAGCGTAGTCGGGGGTAAGGGCGCGGCCGGATTGCTCGGTCAGCTCGGTCTCGCGGGCTTCGCCCTGCTCGAGCAGCTTGGCGATGCCGAAATCCAGGAGCATGGCGTTCTCGTCGGCGGTGACCAAAATATTGGAAGGCTTGAGATCGCGATGCACGACGAGTTGGGAATGCGCGTGCGCCACGGCGTCGGTGACTTGGAGTAAGAGTGCGAGGAGGCGGCGCAGATCGAGCCTGGCCTGGGCGACGAACTCGTCGATGCGGCGGCCTTCGACGTATTCGAGAGCGAGGTATGGCTGTCCTTCGGCGGTGATCCCGGCATCGTACAGGCGCGCGATGTGGGGATGGTTGAATGTGGCCAGGATTTCGCGTTCCCGCGCGAGACGCTCGGCGAGCGCGGCGCTGTGCCAAAAGATCCGGGGAAGCTTGAGGGCGACCGGCCGGGGAATCAGCCCGTCGGTTCGCTCGGCCAGCCACACGGTGCCCATGCCGCCTTCGCCCAATTCGCGAATGAGGCGGTACGGACCGACGGTGTCGCCGGCGCCCGCAACAGGCGAGGCAGTCTCCACGTCCGGCAGGCCGGAAAACGCGGGCATGGTGCCCAGGATCTGGGAAGTGCGCAGCGCGGCGCCGCGGGAGAGCAGGTCGCGCAGGCGCGGCTTGAGAGCGGCGTACTCCGGGCCCAGCGAATCGATCCAGGGAATACGCGCGGCGGGCGGCAGATCGAGCACGCGGTCGAGCAGGCTGTTCAGTGCAGACCAGGTGTCCGCGTCGATATCGAACCTGGGCATGCGGCGCTCTATTTCAGGGCCTCGGAGAGCCAGAGCCGCGCTTTTTCCCAGTCCCGCCGCACTGTGCGATCGGTCACCTGGAGCGCCTCCGCGATCTCCGTTTCGGTCAGCCCGCCGAAATAGCGCATTTCGACGACGTGGGCCATACGCGCGTCGAATCTGGCGAGCTCGCCGATGGCCTCATGCACGCGCAGGATCTGCCGTTCTCCTGCATGCATCCCGGCACCCGCGCGAGTGGTGAGCGTAATCCGGTCCACCGTGCCACCGCGCCGGCCCGACTGACGCTGGCGCACGAAATCGACGATCACCGATCGCATGGCGCAGCCGGCGTAACGCAGGAAATGGGTGCGGTCTTCGACGCGAAGGCGGCCGGCTCCGGCAAGCCGCAGGTAGGACTCGTGCACCAGCGAAGTCGTGTCGAGA
>DATJYJ010000271.1:0-4905 GCA_035578025.1 Verrucomicrobiia bacterium | reverse complement strand
ATGTGGTGCTCTTCGAACTTCTCGTTCCACTCGATGGCCTTGACGCCGAGGAAGGCGCCGCCGAAGAGCAGCGTCAGGATGAGAAACCAGACGATGGCCTTCTGCTGGCCGAGCTGGCCGGCGCGCACCGCCATCACCATGGTGAAACTGGAGAGCAGCAGGATGCAGGTGTTGGCCGCGCCGATCTTGGCGTTGAGGCTGCTCGATGCGATGGCGAAGACGTTCGGGTACCAGTTGCGGTAGATCGTGTAGGCGGCGAACATGCCGCCGAAGAACATGATTTCGGTGATGAGGAAGATCCACATGCCGAGCGTGGAGGCGTCCTTCTGCTGCTCGGCGGTATCGAACTGCACCCGCAGGGCGAGAGTCTCGGCGTGCGCGTGATCAGCCAACTTCGATCTCCTCTCCCATCACCGTGGTGTAGTCGTAGGCTTCGTGAGTGACCACCGGCGTCTCATCGAAATTGTGCAGCGGTGGAGGCGAGGCCGTCTTCCACTCCAGCCCGGTCGCGCCCCATGGATTCGCCGGCGCGATCTTGCCGTACCGCAGGCTCCAGATGAAGTAGATCATCGGCATCAGGTAGCCGGCCGCGAGCACGCTGGCGCCCGCCGTGGAGAGCACATTCAAAACCTGGAACTCTTCCGGATACGCATGATACCGGCGGGGCATCCCGAGATAGCCCAGAATAAACTGCGGAAAAAACGTCAGATTGAACCCGAGGAAGATGACCAGCGCGCTGAGCCTGGCCCAACCCTCCGGATACATGCGGCCGGTCATCTTCGGCCACCAGTAGTGCATGCCGCCGAGATACGCCATGATGGTGCCGCCGACCATGATGTAGTGAAAGTGCGCCACCACGAAGTAAGTGTCGGTAACATGCACGTCGATCCCGAGCGCCGCCAGAAAAAGACCGGTTAGTCCACCGATGGTGAACAGGCCGATAAAGCCGAAGGCGTAGAGCATCGGCGTGTGGTAGGTGATCGAACCCTTATATAGAGTCGCGGTCCAGTTGAAGACCTTGATGGCCGACGGAATCGCGACAAAATAGCTGAGGAAGCTGAACACCAGGCCGGCATATAACGACTGGCCGCTGACGAAAAGGTGGTGCCCCCAGACCAGGAATCCGAGTACCGCGATCGCCAGGCTGGAAAACGCCACGAAGTGGTATCCGAAGACCGGCTTGCGCGAGTAAGTGCTGATCAGCTCGCTGATCACGCCCATCGCGGGCAGCACCATGATGTAGACCGCGGGATGCGAGTAGAACCAGAAGAGGTGTTGGAACAGCACCGGGTCGCCGCCGCGCGCGGGATCGAAGATGCCCAGGTGGAAGACGCGCTCGACGAAGACCAGGACGATGGTTACGGCCAGCACCGGAGTGCCCAGGATCTGAATCAGGCTGGTCGCGTAGTTCGACCATACGAAGAGCGGCATGCGGAACCAGGTCATGCCCGGCGCACGCATCGTGTGCACCGTAACCACGAAGTTCAGCCCGGTCAGAATCGAAGAAAATCCCGCGATGAAGATGCCGAGCGCGGTCGCGATCACCCAACTATTCGAATATGCGGTCGAGTACGGCGTATAGAACGTCCAACCCGTATCCACGCCGCCCGCGATCATGGCGAAGAGGCTGAACAGGCCGCCGATGACCAGCAGATACCAGCTCAGCAGATTGATTTTCGGAAAGGCCAGATCGCGCGCGCCGATCATGATCGGCAGAAAGAAGTTACCCAAGACCGCCGGGATGGACGGGATCATGAAGAAAAAGATCATCGCCACCGCGTGCATGGTGAACAGCTTGTTGTAAGTCTCGGAACTCACCAGGTCGCCCTGCGGAGTCAACAGCTCGACGCGAATCAACGTGGCGAACGCACCCCCGAGAAAGAAGAACAGCGTGATGGTGGCGAGGTAGAGCAGGCCGATACGCTTGTGGTCCTTAGTCAGGAGCCACGACTTGAGGCCATAGCTGGCGTTCAAGTAATGCTCGCGTTCTTGTACCGCTGTGGTAATCATAGTTATTTCTTCGCCGCTGGGGCTCCGGCGGCCTGCGCGGACGGCTTCGGACCCAATGACTTGATGTATTCGACCAACTGCACCACCTGGTCTTCGTTCACCAGGCCGGTGAAGGTCGGCATCACCGGCTCGTAACCAGCGACAATCTTGGCCTGCGGCTGAAGAATGGATTCGCGCAGGTAGGCCTCGTCGGCTTTCACTTTGCCGCCGCCGCTCAACTGCACGTCCTTGCCGAACAGGCCGACGAGCGCGGGACACCGGCCGCTGTTATCGTCCTTATGGCAGTTGCTGCAGGCGAGCTGCTCAAAAAGCAGCTTGCCGTTTTCGGCCAGCGATCCGCCGCCGGTCCCGCCGCCCAGCCAGTTTTCGTAATCCCGCGGCTCCATTACATAGACCCAGCCGATCATCCCGGAATGACGCGTACCGCAATATTCGGCGCAGAAGAGGTGATACCTGCCGACCTTGGTAGGCGTGAACCACGTCGTGGTGTAGCGGCCCGGAACCACGTCCTGCTTGGTGCGGAATGCCGGCACGTAGAAGCTGTGAATCACGTCCTCGCTCGCCATCGTGATGCGCACCGGACGGCCGACGGGAACGTGCAGCTCGTTGATCTCGCGCACACCCTCCATGTGCTCCAGCTTCCACATCCACTGCTTGCCCACGGCGTAAATCTGCATGGCGTTGTCCGGCGGACGCGCGCCGGTGAAGAACACACTCGCGCCCCAGGTGAACATCACCATGGCCAAGCCGAAGGGAATCACGCTCCACAGGATCTCCAGCGTGTAGCCGCCATGCACCACGTG
This sequence comes from Verrucomicrobiia bacterium, assembly GCA_035578025.1. Taxonomy (GTDB): domain Bacteria; phylum Acidobacteriota; class Terriglobia; order Bryobacterales; family Bryobacteraceae; genus Solibacter. The sequence goes on along the minus strand of DATJYJ010000271.1, from coordinate 2,092 downwards.
CGGCAGCTCCTTTTCCGAGCGGCGGCGGTAGCGGATCGCGAAATAGAAGATCGCGCCGAAGATCAGCAGCGTGAAGAACACCGTGACCGCCAGCAGAAAGTAGAGCAGGTGGTCCACCTCGGGAGCCAGCGTGGAAGCCTGAACCGGAAATAGTTGGAATTCGCCCATGTGTCTCTAGCCGGCCCGCCTGACCTGTCCAAGGTCCGTTAACGTGCGGCGGCCGGACCGGAAATCGCGCCGCAGAAAGATCGCGAGTACCGTGCCGCAGAGCAGCACGAACCCCACACCCGCCAGGCGCACGATATTCATGACCACGGCGCCGTACTTGCCCGTGGCCGGATCGTAGTGATAGCAGAACAGCAGAATTTCATCCACCGGGTTGCCGATCCTGTTCTGCGACGCTTCCACCAGCCCCAGCCGCACATCCCGCGGGGCATATTCAACGCCGTAGAAGTAGCGCGAGAGCCGCCCCTCCGGGGTCACGATCATGATTCCGCTGGCGTGCGCGAACTGGTCTGTCTTCGGATCGTATTTGTAGTGGTAGCCGATGGCATCGGTGAGCGCCTTGATATTGGCGGCATCGCCCGTCAGCAGGTGCCATCCGTTGGCCGTCCCGGGGCGCCCGTACCGCTTCAGGTACATCTGCTTTTTCGAAGCGGCGGTCTCGGGTGTGTCCTTGGGGTCGAAGCTGATCGCGACTACTTCAAAGTCCTTGCCGGGATCGAGCGACACGGCTTTCAGGCTGCTGGCGGTGCCCGTCAGAATCTGCGTGCAGAGCATGGGGCAGCGATAGTAGACCAGCGCCAGCAGCACCGGCTTGCCGGGCCGGAAATAGGTCGAGAGCGGAGCCTGTTTGCCGTACTCGTCGGTGAAGACGAGATCGAGCGGGACCTGCTGATCCAGCTTCTGGTCGATCCCGACACCTTGCAGCGCACCGGGCAGAGCGGGCTTGAGGTTGGTGTCCTGCATCGCGGATTGGCGCGGCGGACCAAGAAGCTGCTGCGCGTGCAGAGCCGCCGCGGCGGCGGCAATCAATACCGCAAGCCTCATTTGGCACCGCCCGCGCGCGAGGGCAGCCCGCGCTGCGCCAGCACGTCAATGGCGCGATCGATCGGAATTCGCACGATTCCCTTCGGCTGATCGACCCAGCCGTAGCTGTCGAGGATCTTGTCTTCTTCGGCATGGAACTGCCGAAGATCGGGTATCGGCGTCTTCTGAAGCTGCGGCTGCGGGAAGACCTGCGCCGGGTCCACGGTCTTCACCACTTCGGTGGTTTCGCGCGATTGGAAATACTTCATCAGACCGAACAGCAGAACGAGGCTCACTGCCGTCACCACAACCAGGGCGATCGCGAACTTGCCGACTGCCCAGACGTTGATGTCGCTGGTCTCGTGGCCCGGACCTTCGTACGGAGAATGGAGTTTAGTCTCGTCCATGTTCCAGGACCTCCTCCAGGTGCGGAGCGTTGCGCGGCATCAGGGGCCGTTTCTCCAGTTGCGTCAGAAAATAGGCCAGCCACAGGCCGAGCAGGCCGAGCGGGATCGTGAAATCCATCCAGCTAATGCCGAAGCCCTGCTTGCGGAAAGTCGGCATCACGATCCAATAGAGATCGACGCAGCGCATGCAGAGAACAAAGACGGCGATACCGCGCAGCAATCGGAAATTACGTTTCAAATCGCGCGAGAGCAGCAGCGCGAACGGCAGCGCGAAGTGGCCGACCACCAGCAGCAGCCCCACGAACCCCCATCCGTGGTTCATCCGGATGAGGTACCAAGGGATCTCCTCGGGCAGGTTACCGGCCCAGATGATGAGGAACTGGGAGAACGAGAAATACGCCCAAACCATCACCAGCGCCAGCAGGAACTTGCCGAGGTCATGAAGATGGCGCGGTGTGAGCACCTCCGACATCGGCCGCCGGAAAGAGAGCACGACCATCACGGTGATCAGAAAGGCCATCGACGTCAGGCCCTGGCTGGCAATGAACAGGAGCCCGAACATACTCGAGAACCAGTGCGGATCCACGGACATCACCCAGTCGATCGCCAGGAAGGTGACGCTGAAGCCCCAGAACAGAATTCCCGGCGCCGCGGCA
>DATJYJ010000270.1:0-16910 GCA_035578025.1 Verrucomicrobiia bacterium | reverse complement strand
TGATCTGATGGCCGTCTGCCCTGGCGAGCAGCGCGTTGGCGCCGCTGTTGACCGCGTCCACCAGTGAGCCGGCGCTGGCCGAGAGTTTCGAGCCGAGCGCGGTGCCGGATTTGCCGGGGAATGCCCCAGCCACAGCCTTCTGGATTTCGCCCTGGAGCGTGGAAGCGTCGGTCTGGAACGTCGCGCCCGCGCCCAGGGTGATGCCAACGCTTTCTGTAGCCGAGACGCCGCGTGCCTCGCCGCGAAGCAGGTACAGGAGCGCCCCGTTCTGACCTGCATTGTTGGTGCGCCCGGCGATCACGCGGAAGGCGCCGCTATGCTCGTATTGAAGCTTGAAGGCGGCGCCCACCTGGTAACTGGGTTTCGCCGAGATCACCCCTTGGCCCACCGCGCTGGTAAACGAGGCCGCAACCTCGCCGTTGCTGCGGCCGGCCAGGAAGAGCCCGGAAAATCCGTAGGTGGCGCCGAAGCCCAACGCCAGCTTGCCGATGAATTCGAACTCGATGTAATTCCCGTCGGGCATCGCGGCCACGCTCGCCTGCTGAAAGGGCAGCGCAAAATGGGAGAAAGCCTGCACCAGGGCGTCGCTGAGCGTAGCCGATTCCGGCACCTTGCAGTAGTTGCAGATACGGAACTTCGCCCCCGCCGAGACGTCGCCGCTGATCCCGAAGCTGCCGTTGCTCCACTGCGCCCCCGCGTCGAGCGTCAGGCCGCATTCGAGGCCGATGGACACGTAGTAGCACCCCGGCGCGGCGTTCACGGGTGTGTTGTCGTTGGCGACGTCGAGCTGGAACAGTTCCTCTCCCGGCTTGATGAGTCCCAGCGAGCACGAGGCCTCCGGCTCTATCGAGAGCGTGATCCCGACAGCTTGGCTGACCTGCCAGCTCGGGCCGACGTCGAAGCTGAAATCGCTGGAGATCGAGCCTGACGGGAGATCCGCGATCCGCGTGGGGAGTACGTTGAGCACGCGCGGGTCGAACCTCACCAGCGTGTCGATGCCGGGTTGCAGGCGTTTGGAGAGGTCGCCGTCGGCCGCGAGGTTGACGGCGCCGATGCTGCCCAGGCTGAGTTGGAGTGCCATAGAAGTCTTCCAGACAGTCTACGGCTTGAGACGCTCCCGGCACAACTCGTTAATTCACAAGTTCTGCGGCACAACCCAGGTACTCCACGGCTCGCTTCCGGACGGCGCCGGCCTCGAACGGCTGTCCGCGATTTGCGTACGTCTGGGCAATGCTGCGCGAAGCAGCGCAGATATCGCGGTGTACCAGGGGACAATCGGGATTGAGTGCCGCCTGCCCGGCCTCACGGCTCACCGCGCAGCCCGCGGGATCCATCTGCGCGTAAAGATCCACGAGTTTGCCCAGAACAGGCCGGTTGGAATCCACCGTGTAGGATTCTTCCAGCGCGATGGCGGCGCGATGGAGATCGCCGGCCTGCTGGTAAGCGGCGGCGGCCTCCTCGAGCAACTCCGGCGCGGCTTCCAGCGACAGGCCGCTCTCGAATGCGGAAAGCGCGTGTCCCAGGTCGTTGAGCCGCATGTATGTGCGGCCCATCTCCAGATACAGGCGGCTGGGCATCGCGCTGAGTCCCGGGCGGCCTCGGCGCGCGTTCTCTTCCCGGTAAATGGTGTCGAAGGCAAGCTCGATTCTTTCACTTCGGAGCACTCTGGCGAGCGACTTTCGATACCAGAGCTCGGGCGTGGTCCCGCTGGAAGCCATACCGGCGGGATTCTTGGATGCGATACGCTCACCCACTTCGCGATAGATCATGCCGGCGTCGCGGTACGCGCGGCCGGTATTTTTGGAATCGGGCAGTGGATCGAGGATGGCGAGCGCGCGATCGGCCTCGCGGATGGCCCGGTCCCAATCGTCGGAAGTGAGGAATGCAGTGGTAGTGGCCACGTTGATGTGCGTCTTGTAGCTGCCGGGAGCCGCTTCCACACCGGTGCGCCAAAATCGGTGCTGGTCGATCCAGTCGCCATTGCGCGCATAGGTGCGGGCCAATAACGCGATCAGGACCACCCCGGTGAGCGCGATGGCGGCGTTACGATTCCTGGTGAAGACCTGCCAATGCCGGGCTGCCCACACGGCGCAGGCCAGCGCACCGATGGCGGGCAGGTACAGGAAGCGCTCGCCCATCGGGGTGCCGATGATGACCGCGAGGTTCGATACCGGCGCGAATGTAATCGCCGCAAGAGCGAGTGCGAAAAACACGGCGGGGTGCCGGCGCCGGCACCACAGAGCCAGGCCTGCCGCCGCAAGGCAGCCCAGCAGGGAGCACACAGCCTGGATGTCGGCGCCGAGGGGAATCTCGTTGTACGAGTAGTCGTAGGAGAGCCGGGCGGGCCAAAGCAGGAGCAGGAGATACCTGCCGATGATCTTGACGGCCGTCAGCCGCGCCGTCCAGAAATCTGCGCCGAGCAGGGGATTGTCGGTGTACGCCGTCGGCAGAAAGGGCGAATTGGCCAGCACCTGCGCGCGGACATAGAGGTATGCGGCGCAGGGAACAACCGCGGCGATGTAGCTGGGGACACGCAGGCGCCATGGCACGGAGCCGCCGAAGGTGAGGTCCCAGGCCACCAGGACACCGATCGCTACCACGCCGCTCTCCTTGGCGAAGACCCCAGCGGCGGATGCCAAAACCACGCCCCCGATCCAGGCGGCTCTCTGGCGGCCGCCAGAGGTGAGCGCCCTTCGATGGCAGAGCAGCGCGCCCAGCACGCCGAACGCGGCCAGCAGGTCGGCCCGCCCTACGATGTTGGTGACGGCTTCGGTATGCGCCGGGTGAAGGGCCCACAGCGCGCTCAGAAGCGCGGCCATCGGCGCGTGTGCGAAGATCGCCAGCCCCAGCAGATACACCAGGCACGTGTTCACAAGATGCAGCAGCAGGTTGACCCAGTGGTAGCCTTCCGGGTTCGCGCCGTTGCCGAGGATCGCATAGTTGAACAGATAGGAGAGCGTCGTTAGAGGACGGTACAGACCGGTGGTCGCAGTCTCCCAATACTGCTGCGTCAGAATGCGGTGCAACTGGACCGAAGAGAGCGAATGAACCCGCGGGTCCTTCAGAATGATCTCTTCGTTATCCAGGAAGAAGCCGACGCCGAAGGTGTTGGAGTAAGCGAAGAACGTAAGCAGCAGGACGGCGGCCGGCAGCCACGCGGGATTGATCTTTTTCTCGGCTGCTTTGCCCTTCACGCTCCCCTGAATTTTAACAGGTTGCGTTCATTCCATCCCCGGGATCTGCCGCACCATCGAAGGGTTATCTCAACTCCTGCGGAAGCGGGATAGTAACGTCGCCCGTGGCCGCCCATTCGGTGCCGCGGGTCAGCGTGGCGATGAAGCCAGGTAGCTTCATGGCGTCCGCGTCGTGGCCCATGGCGGTGACGAAGACGCGCCCGGACCCGTAGTTGACCGTCCACAGCATCGGCTGATCGAGGCCCGCGCCCGGGATGGGCTGCTTCTCGCCCTGCCTGTACAGCTTGTGATCGTCCCATGCCGTGGCCAGAACATGGAAACTGCCCTCGGGCTGCCATTTCAGATTGGCGTAGAGCTCGTCGTTGGCCTGCGGGAACGTGGTCTTCATGCCGCGAGTGATCGGATGGTTCTGATCCTTGATGGTGACGGTGTAATCGTGGCGCGCCGAGTGATGGCCGTTGTTGGGCCGCCAGTTGGCGCCGCAGAGCTTCTCGTATTCGCTCCAGCCATCGAAGGCGGCCATGGCGAAGTGGTAGATCACCACACCTTTTCCGCCGCGGACATAGTTCAGCAGCGCGCCGTCGGCGCGTTCGCCCCAGCGGAGCTCGGGCTTGCGGCCGTCGTAATAGCTGAGAATAACCACGTCGTAGGGTGCCAGCGTTTCCGGACCGGCCCCGCGGAATTCCTCGTCGACGCGAACTTCGAAGCGGCCGGTATCCTCCAGAAGTTTGCGAAGCACCGGAGTGGTGCCGTGCCAGTCGTGGCTGGCGGTGTTCTGGCCGGTGATAATCAGGGCTTGCAGCTTGGGCTTGGGCGTCTGGGCGAACGCCAGCCATCCGGCTCCCGACAGGAGCGCGCAGACGGCGAGAGATTTCAGGCTCGGACCTCTCATGAAAGCGCGATTGTAGCGCTACTGCGGGGTGAGAATCTTGCCCCAGATGACCTGGTAGGCTTCCAGCTCGTTGTAGAGGTCTTTACCCGCGCGAATGAAGACGCGCATGTTCGGCTTCAGGTCGGCGGCTTCCACTACCTGGCCGTCTTGGATGTAGCGTGTGTCCTTGCGGAGCTGGAGGGTGAGGTCGCCGGCTTCCCTGGTGTGAACCAGCAGATGCTCCGCCGAGAGCCGGAAAACTACTCCCGAGTAAGTCAGATTGCCCGTGCGCACCGTGTCGAGGTTGGGATTGTATGCGCGCAGGCGGCCCTGCGTGAGCGGGCGCGGCGGCGGAGTTGGCTCGACCACATGAATCGTCCGGACATACCGAAGCAGCGACCCGGGAACGCTGTCCGACACTACTTCGACCTGCTCGCCCGGCTGAATGCGCGCGGCGTCGATGAGATGATCCTCGCGTTCCGCGTAAGTCTTGTGATCGAACCGATACCGCAGTACCTGGTTGTCGGCGGTTCGAATGCTCAGCTCGCCCTCCGGTTTGGCCTCGCATTCCAGCACCACGCCGCGGACCAGGCCGGAGTCTTGGTGCGATTGCGAAAGTAACAGCCCCGGAAACAAGAGCCAGATCCCGAGAGCGCGCATGCCTACACGGTAGCACTTCCGTTGCCGGGCTGCGGCCGAAGCACGGCTACAACTGTGCTGGCTGACCCGCCTGCAGACTAATGATGCGGACCTGCGTGCCGCTGCGCACTTTCACCTCGCGAGCTACCGGCGAAAGCAGGATCGCCCGCGCCAGTCTGCCGGCTTTCCATTCGACGTCCACGGTGACATTGCCGCGCGCTTTCAGGCCCCTGACGGAGCCGTCGGGCCATGCGGGCGGCAGGGCGGGCAGCAGATGAATCTCTCCCGCGTGCGATTGCAGCAGCATCTCCGCGATGCCGGCGGTCGCGCCGAAGTTGCCATCGATCTGGAACGGAGGGTGGGCATCGAAGAGGTTGGAGTAGACGCCGCCGCCAGGCCCGTAGTCGATCTGAGAGCCCTTGCCGACGATGTGCAGCAGGTTGCGCAGGAGCCGGTAAGCATGGCCGCCGTCCAAAAGCCGGGCCCAGAAGTTGATGCGCCATGCCATCGCCCATCCGGTAGATTGGTCGCCGCGCGCTTTGAGCGTCACTTTCGCCGCCGCTGCAAGATCCGGGGTTGTGACGGGCGATATTTGACGTCCGGGATGGAGCGCGAACAGGTGCGAAGTGTGGCGATGCTCGTCCCGGATGTCGTCGCGATCCTCGGGCCACTCCTGTAACTGGCCCCAGGCTCCGATCTTCGGTTTAAGGAGCCGCGCGCGAAGCGAGGCGATCCTCGCGCGATACTCCGCATCCACCCCCAACGTCTCCGCGGCTTCGATGTAATTCGTGAACAGGTCCCACACGATTTCCTGGTCGTAGGTGACGCCGGGTTCCTCCGGTCCGTGCTCGGGCGACCAACCGTCCGGAGTAACCAGGGTTCCATCCGGGAGGGCCGTGAGGTGGTCTTCCCAGAACTGCGTGACCTCCTTCAGGACGGGGTACGCCCTGCGGCGCAGGAAATCCTCGTCTTGCGTAAACAGGTAGTGTTCCCAGAAGTGCTGTGCATACCAGGCGGATCCGGGCGGGTTCCATCGAAAGCTCCCGGCGCCGAAAATGTTGTTCTCGGTCTGCACGGTCCAGCCGCGCACGTTGCCGTAATGCTCCCGCGTTGCCTCGGCACGAACTCCACGGAGGCTGTTGACGTAATCGAAGAAAGGAAGCGCGCACTCCGCAAGATTCGTCACTTCCGCCGGCCAGTAGTTCATCTGGATATTGATATTGGAGTGATAATCACTGCGCCAGGGCGGATTGTTCGAGTTATTCCAGAGCCCTTGGAGGTTCGCCGGCAGGCTGCCGGGACGTGACGAGGAGATGAGAAGATAACGGCCGTACTGAAAGAACAGCGCCTCCAGGCCCGGATCTTCGGCCCCCTCCTCGTAGCGGACAAGGCGCTCGTCCGTCGCGACCGTCCCGCCACCGGTGGTTCCCAGATGCAGGGATACGCGGTCGAACAGGCGGCGGTAATCCGCCACGTGAGCGGCTTTGAGATCCGCGAAGGATTTCGCCGCTGCTGCTTTTACCTGCGCGGCCGCACGCGGGCCGGGATTCTCACCCTGCCAGGCCCGGGCCCGGTCCGGAACATAACTTGTCCCCGCGCCTGCAATCAGAGTTAGGGAGTCCGCGCCCGCGATGCGAGCCGAGTCGCCGGCCAGGACCACCTTCCCGCCGGTTGCAATGATCCTTATATGGGTTGCATAGGCAAGCCCGTTCTCCAGTTTTCCGGCGGCCACGAGAGTATTGCCCTCTGCCGCGATCGCTGCACCGTGTCCGTCCACCAGTTTCAGCACACCGCTGTACTGCGCGGGTTTGTCGGACGTGAACCGGAACACCAGCACCTGGTCCGGAGCGCTGGCGAAATATTCCCGGCGATACTTTGTTCCGCCGGCGGAGTATTCAGCGGTGTGGACCGCGGTCGAAAGGTCCAGACCCCGGCGGTAGTCCTGTGGCGTCCCGTGGGTCAGGTCGAGATAAAGATCTGCCAGGTTCTGGTAACGGCCGGTATCTTTTTCGTCGCCGGTCCAGAGCGAATCTTCGTTAAGTTGCAGATGCTCGCTCTGCGCACCACCGAATATCATGCATCCAATCCGGCCGTTTCCAATCGGGAGCGCCTGTGTCTGCCAGTCTGACGCCGCCTGGCGGTACCAAAGCACGAGATCCTGCGAACAGATACGACTTGTTACCGCAATTGCGAAGAAAAGCGTGCGAATGGTTCGTCTCACATCCATCTCCACGTGCGAAAGGTCACATCGATGTCATAAGAAAATAGCTAAGGATGATTTTCAGAACTTATAATTTAACTTATGGCTGTGCACCTCGATCGACCGACACTGGAAGCAGCGCTGGTTGGCTATCAGCGGCAGCTCGAAGACATTCAGGGGAAGATATCGGAATTGCGCCGCCGCCTGGGTGGGCGGGCGCCGGCTGCGCCGGCTCCATCCGCTGCGCCGCGTAAGGCGAGGCGCCGCAGACACAAAATGAGCCCGGAGGGCAGGGCACGCATCGCCGCCGCCCAGCGCGCGCGATGGGCCAAGTTCAAAAAGAAGTAGGAAGGGTAACCGCGCGTTATTTCGCGTGGCGGTTGGCGGCTTCCGCTGCCAATTTTAGCTCCTTGTTGGCTTGATCTAACAACTCCTTAGCCTTCTGCGCGTGCCCTTGCATATCGAATTCATTTGCCTCCTGCGCGGCCACGATTTTCTGCCAAGCCTGCTCGCTTAAGCGCTGCGCGGCCGCCAGATTCGGGTGGCGTCCAGGGGAGATATTCTCCTTTGGACGTTGGGCGGTAGCGATTCCTCCAGCCAGCAGCGCGGAGGCAAGCAGCAGTACGGAAAGTCGAGTTTTTGTCATGGCCGGTATTCTATGGCGACCGCGCCACCGCATGCAAGACTGATCTTGGTTGGTGGAGAGAAATTAATCTGACCCGGCACTCGCCACCCGGGTCTCTCGAGGCGTATACTGTGTTGCTGACATGACCGGGACCGGATAGTTATCAGTCCCGGCGCCTTCGTACCTGGAGGGAGTCGGTATGCGCTTACGACTGGCAGCCATGCTGCTGGTGATTGCAGCCATCGGCACGTTCATCGGCAAACGTCTCCTCTACCCGGCGGTCTCGCCTCTGGCCGCATCCATCTCTTCGCCGGCTTCACAGACCTTCCTGATAATCCTGGGGGTTGGCGACAAAGTAGACACCAACTGGGACGGCTCCATTACCGCTGCCGGCGGCACGATTCAGAAGATCGATGGCTGGCGATTCACCGCCGCGGACTCCATCTCGGGGACGTCCAGTTGGAAGCTGACCGCGCGTACGGCGCCGCCAGGACCGTCCGCCACGACCGGGCCCATGCAAGAGAACGGCGTCATCGTGACCGCGGCGGCATCCAGCACTTCGGTCACCTTCGACGTCAAGACCGGCCATGGCAATTTCACTTTTGCGTCTACTGACGTCCCGTTCGGCACCACCAAGACGTTTCTCAACGGCAGTGCGCTGGTCGCGCAGACCGCCGCGCCGCTCCAACTGAGCACTTCCAAGGAGGACGACGATTTCCCGGCGATGGCGCAATCCGGGGACGACGTCTACCTGGTCTACACTGAGTTCACCCACGGCGACCGCACCCAGGCTGTCGGCCTCAATACGAAGCAGACCATCACCGATTTCACTCCGTTTGCGCGGCCGGCGGGCGGTGACCAGATCCTGCTCATGCACTACTCGAAGTCGCAACGGGTGTGGACTGGGCCGTTTCCGGTGACCGGCACCGGGGAAGATGCCATGCGTGCCGCTGTCGCCGTGGACGGCCAAGGGCTGGCGTGGATCATCTACTCCGTCCAGCGCAACGGCAATTTCGATCTCTACGCGCGGAGTGCGCGCCCGGATGGCACAATGTCGCCCGAAACCCGCCTCACCAACGACCCGGGCACTGATCTGTTTCCGGCGGCCGCGACGGATTCCTCGGGCCGCGTCTGGGTCACCTGGCAGGGCTTCCGCAATAACAACCTGGAGATTCTGGCGGCCGCGCAAACCGGCAGCACTTTCACCGCGGAGACCCTTGTTTCCACTTCGCCCGCCAGCGATTGGGATCCGGCGATTGCCACCGCACCCAACGGGGAGATCGCGATCTCCTGGGACACCTACGACAAGGGCGACTACGACGTATACGTGCGCCGCGTCCACTTCAACAGCAATCAGGTGACGTTCGACGCGCCTATCCCGGTCGCCGCCAGCCTGAACTTCGAAGCGCGCAGCACGTTGGCCTACGATCCGCAGAACCGGCTCTGGATCGCGTATGAAGTCTCGGGTCCGAAATGGGGCAAGGATTGGGGACTGTACGACACCACCGGTATCGCGCTGTATCAGAACCACACGATCCAGGTGCGCTGTCTGATCGGAACGGATCTGTATGTGACCAGCGATGATGTCGCCCGCGTGCTGCCGGGAGCGCCCGCCGCGGAATTGTTCCTGCCCTCCACTCCGGGACCCTATAGTCCTCAGCCCGACCCGACCATCGCCACGAATCGCAAGCCCGGCGCCGAGGTTGCGCCTCCCGCGGCGCCCAAGAACAGCTTCCCCCGCCTGGCTACAGACTCCGAGGGCACCGTCTATCTGGAGTTCCGCGAACCAGCGGGCAGTGGACTCTCCACCAGCAATGCCACCGGCCAGACGGCGGGCTCCATTTGGACCAGCGCCGTGGTGTACTTCGACGGCGCGCAGTGGCACGGGCCTGGAGTGCTCGCGTATACCGACGCGGTCAGCGACAATCGTCCCGCGATCCTGCCCCTCGGACCGGGGCATCTGCTGATCGGGAACTCCATGGACCACCGCCTCTCGCCGCTTCCGGGCGGCACGCCGGCCAACGATTCGTGCCAATCCGATATTTTTGCTCTCGAGCTCGCGGTCAATCGGACGCAGCAGTCGCCGGTGTTGCAGAAGATCGGTTCCGTCACGCCCGCTACCCCGGATCCCTCAGTAGCGTCCGAGGCCGCGGCCGACACGCTGAATCGGAGCTACCAGCCGACCGTCAACGGACAGGCGCTCCGGCTGATGCGTGGAGATTTCCACCGCCACAGCGAGATCTCCTTCGACGGCGAGCGCGACGGCCCGCTGATCGACAGCTACCGGTACTTCATCGACGCCGCCGGGCTCGATTGGGTGGGCTGCTGCGACCACGATAACGGCAGCGGGCGCGAGTACACCTGGTGGATCATGCAGAAATTCACCGATGCCTTCGCGCTGGGAACCAGGTTCGTTCCCATGTATTACTACGAGCGCAGCATCGCGTATCCCGAGGGCCACCGGAACATCGTATTTGCCAAGCGCGGCATTCGGCCGCTGCCGCGCCTTCCCACCGCCGATCCCAACTCCCCGCCCACGCCCGCGCCCGACACGAACATGCTCTACGCCTACCTGCATTTCTTCGGCGGGCTTTCGGCGCCGCACACCGGGGCGACAGACCAGGGGACCGACTGGCGCAACAGCGATCCGGTCGTGGAGCCGTTTGTCGAAATCTACCAGGGCGCCCGCCAGGATTACGAAATGCCAGGAGCGCCGCGCGCGAACACGGCAGCCGATTCCATCTCGGGGTTTGAGGCGGCCGGCTACGTATCCAACGCCCTTGGCAAAGGCTATCAGCTAGGGTTCGAAGCGTCCAGCGACCACGTATCGACGCACATCTCATACACGAATCTATGGGTAACCTCGCCGACGCGGGCCGCCGTCCTCGATGCCATGCAGAAACGGCGGATGTACGGATCGACCGAGAATATCCTGGCCGACTTCCGCAGCGGCTCGCACTACATGGGTGAAGCCTTTGCGAACACCGGCCCGCCGGTATTTACGTTGAGGCTCTTCGGTACGCTGCCCTTTCAAAACGTGGTGCTGGTGAAAGACGGCAACGTGATCTACTCGACCAGCGGCGATCGCGTGGTCTCTTTCACGTATCAGGATCAGAGCGCCGTCAAGGGAAAAACCAGCTACTACTACGTGCGCGGGTTGCAGACCGACGGGCAGATCGTCTGGGTCAGCCCCATGTGGATCACGATCCAATGAAGACCGCGATCCTGCTGCTTCTCGGGGCTGCTGCCTGCGCCCAGAATCCGGGTTTCCGCCCGCTGCACGTGTCTTCGGCCGGAATGATTGTCGATGACAGCGGAAAGGCAGTGGCCTTGCGCGGGCTCAATCGCAGCGGCACGGGCAGCGGCAACGCCGAGGCGACATCCACCGACGCCGAGTACGCCGCGCAAAACCAGTTGCTCTCCATGAACCTGGTGCGGATCTTCGTCAACGCGTCGTGGTGGAACTCGAATGTTCAGGTGCCTATCGCCGGCGCGGCATACCAGACCTACATCGATCAGCTCATCCAACGCGCCAAGAAATACGGGAATTACGTGGTCATCCTCAAGGCCGGGCAGTTTCCCGACCCGCCGTGCGGAGCCGACGGTAAGAACTGTCCCGCGCCCAACCAGGGGGACCTGAATTGCCAGGCCAACGCGGCGGTATGCCTCGCGCAGGACACAACCGGCAATTCTATCGACACCGCGTTCACATTCTGGGGAGCGTTCGCCAGGAAATACGCGGGCGATCCCGCCGTGCTCTACGACACCTGGGAAGATATGCACGGGATCGACAGCGGAACCTGGAGTAACAATCAAAACCAGTTGATCGCCGCGATCCGCACCTACAATCCACAGGCGCTGATCTTTGTCGAAGACACCGGCACTGCATTCGAATCGATCCTATCCGGCTCACTGCCGGATTTTGCATGGTCCAATCTCGTCTGGAACTTCCACCTGTACGCCGGCCCTTCGGGCACATGCACCACCCCGGCGTCGGCCCGCTACGCCAACTGGCCGCAGAACTTCGACCCACTCGTGAGTTTTGCCCAAAAGAACGGCCACGCGGTGGCCATCACCGAATGGGGCAGCTGCAACGACAGCGAACCTTACCGTACAAACATCACCTCCTATGCTCGCGCTCACTCGGTCGCGCTGGCGTATTTCGATTCCACTGTTCTGCTGGCTTCTTCAGGCGGATCGTTCCAATTGACCGCGACGGGCTCCGAGGTGGCACAGGCCTACTCCGCGATTGCGGCAGGCGGTCCTGCAGGGCCGGTGATCTCGCTGGTGGCTAATGCCGAAGGCGAGGCGCCGCTGATCGCGCCGAATACGTGGGTCGAGATCAAAGGAAGCAATCTCGCGCCCGCCGGCGACGTCCGGATCTGGCAGTCCTCCGATTTCGTCAGCGGCCAGATGCCCACGCAGCTCGATGGTGTCAAAGTTACCGTCAACGGCAAGAGCGCCTTCGTCTACTACATAAGCCCCACTCAGGTGAACATCCTTACTCCGCCCGATGCGATGCAGGGTGCCGTGCAAGTGGTGTTGACCAGTGCCGGTACGGCGAGCCTGCCGGCGGTAGTGCAGTCGCAGGCGATTTCTCCCGCCTTCTTCGTGTTTGGCGCCGGGCCCTACGCGGCCGCGGTTCACGCCAGCGGCGCCTTCATTGGGCCAACGAGCCTCTATCCCGGCGCCACGACTCCTGCGAAGCCAGGGGAGACTATTCTGCTCTACGCGAACGGGTTCGGCCCGACATCGGCGCCGGTGGTTAGCGGATCGAGCACCCAGGGTGGCGCTCTGTCGCCGCTGCCTGTTGTGAAGATCGGCGGGGTGAACGCAACCGTCACTTTTGCCGGGCTGGTGTTTCCCGGCGAATTCCAGTTCAACGTGGTGGTGCCGTCGTCCTTGGCCGACGGGGACCAGCCGATCAGCGCAACTTACAACGGTTCGACTACTCAATCGGGGGCGCTGCTAAGTGTCCAGCACTAGACTGATACTCTTCGTGATCTCCAGCACGGCACTTGCCCAGAATCCCATCCCAGCAACGTTCTTCGGCATGTCCGCCGTCCAGGGAGATTACCCGAAAGTCAGCTTCGGCACGCTCGCCCACCAGGGATTTGCCTGGGAGACGATCGAGCAAACCAAGGGTACCTTCAACTTCAAGACCTTCGACAATTACATGGCTGCAGCGCAGCAGCATGGACTCGTAGACAACGCGACCAATACCGCGAATTTCGCCATGACTCTGGCCGCGGGCACTCCTGGTTGGGCCGTCGCCGACAAGAGCACTTGCAGCACCGGGAGCGCCGGGCTGACCGTGTGTACCGCGCCCCCGGACAACATCCAGGATTGGAAGGACTTCGTCACTGCCGTCATTCAGCACTACAACGGCAAGGCGCAGCCCCACATCAGGTATTACGAGCTTTGGAACGAGTTCAACGTCGACCTCTGGTGGACTGGTACCGACGCTCAACTGGTGGCGCTGGCGCAAGCCGCCTATCCGATCATCCGTCAGGACGGGAATTCGATTCTGTTGACTCCGTCCGTCGCCGGAGCAGCGGGGACTGTACAGCCGAACAGTAGTGTCAACCGGATGACCGGTTACCTGCAGGCGGGCGGCTCGAAGTATGCGGATGGAGGAGCATTCCACGGATACTTGGGCGCCCAGGGGATCACGCCATTCCCCATGCCCGAGCAGGACACGTCGGGCAACTGCAAGGTGTTCGTAGGTTGCTACGGGTCGATTATGACCAAATCCACGCAGATGCGCGCGGTGTTTGACCAAAACGGCCTGGCTGGACAGCCGATGTACCAGACGGAGGGTAGCTGGGGTAACGAGAACGTGACCGATCTCGATACGCAGGTGGCGTGGGTGGCGCGTTTCAACCTGCTACAGGCCGGCCTCCGCGCCACTCTGAATTTGCAACTCGCCGCCTGGTTCACGTGGGGTGGCGGGACATCTTTCGGGTGGGGCGATATCGAGGACGATTCGCTGAATCCTACCGCTGCCGGTGTGGCTTATACCCAGGTCTATAACTGGGTGGTGGGCGCAAGCATTAACCAGCCCTGTTCCGGCGACGCCAATGGCACATGGACGTGTAGGTTGACGCGCACAGGAGGCTATGCCGCCCAGGCTGTCTGGAACACCCAGGGGACAACGACTTACTCGCCGGGAGCCGCATATACTCAGTACCGCGACCTCGCGGGCAATACTACGCCGATCAAATCCGGGGCTTCCGTCACCATCGGTGCAAAGCCGATCCTGATTGAGGCGCCGCCGCCCGCTGCCGCCGGTCCCGTGATCACACTGGTGGCCAATGCCGAGGGCGAGGTGCCGTTGGTCGCGCCCAATACCTGGATCGAGATTAAAGGCTCCAATTTGGCGCCCGCGGGTGACACCCGGATCTGGCAGGGCTCCGATTTCATCAACAACCAGATGCCCACTCAGTTGGATGGTGTCAAAGTTACCGTCAACGGCAAGAGCGCCTTCGTGTATTACATCAGCCCGACGCAGGTGAACGTACTGACACCACCGGATGCCATGCAAGGTGCCGTGCAGGTGCAACTCACGAACGGACAAGCGGCCAGCCCGGCGGTGACTGTGCAGGCGCAGGCTGTTTCGCCTTCATTCTTCATTTTCGGCGCCGGCCCCTACGTTGCCGCCGAACACTCGAACGGCAGTTACCTCGGCCCCGCGACTTTGTACCCGGGTCAGACGACTCCCGCGAAACCGGGCGAGACCATCGTGCTCTTTGCCAACGGATTCGGGCCGACGTCACTGCCTATTGTCGGCGGATCGCCGACTCAAGGGGGCACGATTGCACCGCTCCCCACGGTCACCATTGGCGGCTTGAACGCCACCGTGACGTTTGCCGGCTTGATCTTCCCCGGCGAGTTCCAACTCAACGTCGTCGTTCCCTCGGCCCTGGCCGACGGCGATCATGCAATTATCGCCTACATCAATGGCGCAAGCACGCAGCCGGGAGCGCTCCTCACGGTGCAGGGAGCGGCGGCGGCGCCGGGCATCGCCTACACGCTCAGCCCGGTTTCCACATTTGCGACGCACGCCGACCTGGCTGGGTACGGATTCTCCTTCGGCCCCTCCGACGGCCAGTTCGGCGCCATCCCCGGTGCCGGCGGCACGTACACGTTCTACGGAGATGCCGGCGGCGCCGCGACCTGCGTAGGCTCGCCGGGTGTCAACGGCGAATACTCATTCACCGGCACGCTCGACCGCATCACGGGCAGCAACGGCTGCAAGCGCCTCTTCGGCCCGGGCAGTGCGCCTGCCGGCTGGGTGTTCGATCAGAACTACGCGGGCGGCGGCCAGGTAGTCCCGTTTTCCAGCGGGGGCAAGACCGGATACCTGATTCCCTTTCATGGCGAGTACTGGTGGCAGAATCCAAACACGCCGACGCACAAGTGCGACGTCCCGGGTGGCAATGGTTCCCAGGTGAATTGTTTCTACTCCTCGCTCGGGCTCGCCGTCTCCACCGACAACGGTAAGACGTTTCAGGTAGCGGGTCAGCTTCTGCAGCCCAGCCAGCCGCTCTCCATCTTTACCGGCGGCGGTACCAACATGAACGTCGGCTACGGATCGCTGGTAGTCGCCGATGCTGGCGGCAAGCATCTGAGCAATCCGCCTCCCGACCCCACGCAGGCCTATTTCTACCTGTTCTACACGGACTACCTGCCTGGACTGGCTGGACCTTGCGCCAACGTACCCTGCATCGGCGTGGCGCGCGCCGTGTATGCCGATGTGGTGACCGCCGCGCTATCCGGCGATCCGCACCAGGTGGCGAGGGTGTTTCACAAGTACGATGGTGGCTCGCCCGATCCCTGGACCCAGCCGGCCACCTCGGATACGCCGGACCTCTCCGGCACGGCCGGCAAGTTCGCGCCGCTCTGGACCGACGATGCCGGAGGACAGCCGGAAGTGATTTACGATGCCGCGTTTGACTTGTACCTGGCGGTTCATCAGACCAGCGCCGGCCTCGCGGCTCGCGCCTCCACGGATCTGATCCATTGGTCGGGTCCGATCGGACCGGCCTTCAGCGAACCGGGCCACACGCTCTACTACGTCACCATTCTGGGGGAGAACGGAGACCCGAACACCGCGGGCACTGCGCCGCGAATTTACTTCAGCAGCTTTCCAACGGGGCAGTTCCCGGACTACACGACAGCGGTGTTCGAATCCGTCACCTTGAATTTGTCCCGGCAGTAAGCCTCAACTCCACTGCCGGTCGTTCGATCGGTCGGTATTCCACTGCGGTGTCGGCTCGAAATAGCCCGGTTCCAGCAGGTGCTGCTTGACCACCGCCTCGTTCAAGGTGATCCCCAGGCCCGGTTTGTCCGGCACCGTGATAAAGCCCTTGTTGACGATCGGCTTCTCCACGCCGTCCACCAGGTCGCTCCACCACGGGACGTCCACCGAGTGATTCTCCAGGACCAGGAAATTCTCCGTGGCTGCGGCGCAGTGTACATTGGCCATGCAGGAAATCGGGCTACCGGCAAAGTGCATGGCCATCGGGACGCCGTACTCCTGCGCGCCGTCGCCGATCTTCTTGGTCTCCAGAATTCCTCCCGAAGTCGCCAGGTCCGGGTGAATGATATCGACGGCGTGATTGCGGCACAACTCCATGAAGGGCTCCTTGAGGTAGATATCCTCGCCCGTGAGGATCGGGATATCGACGGCGTCGGAGATCTTCTTCAGCAGGTCCGTGTACTGCCAGGGGATCATGTCCTCCAGCCACGCCATGTTGTACTTCTCCAGCGCCTTGCCCAGCTTGATGCAACTGTTGACGCCGATATGGCCGAAGTGGTCGGCGGAGAGCGGAATGTCGTAGCCCACCTGCTCGCGCACCGCGGCCACGAAGTCGCCCATCAATTGCGCGCCCTTTTCGGTGATTTCGATCCCGGTGAACATGTGCTGCACCCGGCCGCCCTGTGACAGGGGGACATCCGCGGGATGGGTCACCGCGCCTGGAACCTCGCCTACCAGGTCCACACCGAGATCCATCTTGAGCCAGGTTAAGCCCTGCTCCTTCCTGGCTTTCAGGCGCTGCCCGTAGACCTTGGGATCGTTGGACTCCGTGGTGTCCGCGTAGCAGCGGATCCTATCCCGGAATCTGCCGCCGAGCATCTGATAAACGGGCACGTTGTACGCCTTGCCCGCCAGGTCCCACAACGCCATCTCGATCCCGCACACGCCGCCACCCTGCCGGGCCGGGCCCCCGAATTGCTTGATCTTCCGGAACACCTTATCGATGTTGCAGGGGTTCTCGCCCAGGATGCGGCTCTTCAGCATGAGCGCGTAGTTCTTGCTGGCGCCGTCGCGGACTTCGCCGAGTCCGTAGATGCCCTGGTTGGTATCGATACGAATCA
>DATJYJ010000269.1:0-7586 GCA_035578025.1 Verrucomicrobiia bacterium | reverse complement strand
CATGGACGGGCTCTATTACGCACTTCTGGAGGGCCGCTTCCTCTTCGATTTCGTGCACGAGGACAACCTGGCGCCCGAAAACCTCAAGCGCTATCGCGCGCTGCTGCTCCCCAACACCGCGCTGCTCAGCGATTCCCAGTGTGCCGCGTTGCGCGCGTACGCGGGAGCGGGCGGTTCGCTGCTGGCGACGTTCGAGACCAGCATGTACACGGAGCGCAACCAGCGGCGCGGCGATTTCGGGCTGGCCGATGTCTTCGGGATTCACAGAGCCGGGGAGATCAAAGGCACCACGGGCAATGCGTTCTACGCGCGAATCGAGCGGCAGCACCCCGTCGTCGCGGGCTTCTCCGATACCCACTGGATTCCCGGCGCCGAGAACCGCCTGCCCATTGCGCCGGTGGACGATCCGGTGCTGACCGTCGTCCCGGGCTTCGTCGCCTACCCGCCGGAGCTGGCTTACCCGGACCCGGCGCGCACCAACGAGCCTGCCGCGGTGCTGCGCGAGAAGGGCGGCAGCCGCCTGGCATACTTCGCCGGCGATATCGAGCGCACGCTCTGGCGCTCCGGACACACCGATCTCAGCCGCCTGCTGCAAAACGCGATCCGCTGGGTCGCCGGTCCGGAGCCGACGGTGAAGGTCGAAGGCGACGGAGTCATCGAGACGTTCGCCTGGGAGACTGAGGCAGGCATGGCGATCCACCTTCTCAATTACACGAACCCGAACATGCATCGCGGCTGGGTGCGGCGATATTACCCGATCGGCGGGCAGAAGGTGACGGTGCGGCTGCCGGGAGGGCGTCGCGTAAGGCGGGTGGAGCTGCTGCGGGCGGAGCAGGAGGCGCGCTTTGGCGTGGCAGGCGGAGTCATTGAGTTCACTGTGCCGCGCGTGGTGGATTACGAGGTGGCGGCGATATCGGTCTGATGCGCAGGCGGGCTGAAGCCGGCTGAAGCCGGTCCCACATTTTTGGCACAGCAGTGCTAAGATCCTGTGGCACCCTTCGCCACGGGCGCCGGAAGATCGGCCGGAAGGGAAAAGCTATAGAGCCGGTCCGAGTGGCTGCGCAGCAGCTCCTTGATCGGCTTCGACAACGCCGGCAGCGCCACGATCAGCTGTAGCAGGGCCGGCAGCGCCTGTTCCGCCGCGTGGTTGAAGGCGGCCCGATCCTCGGCGTATTCGTTCTGGTCCGGGAGCTCCGGGTCGAAGATGTACGTGCCGATCGTCAAAAACTCCGCGTTGACGGACTTGCCGGCGCCTTTGAATGCCACGGCACGGCCGGAGCGCGCCTTCCAGCGTTCCAGGGCTTCCTTCCGGCGGTCGCCGGAGAGTTCGCGCCGCCGGGCCAGCTCCGACCGTTCCACGTCGGCATGCAGCCCCCACACCTGCATGGCATCGAAATAATTCAAGAAGAGAAGGAAGTATTGTCCCTGGCTGACCAACTGCGGAAAATCCTGCAGGTGCTCGCGATGGAGCCGGATCAACTGCCACTCGGCCAGCGGAATCAGATATTCACTTTTGTGTTCCGGATCGAGCCAGCAGAGCGAGGTGTACACCGACACGTTTCGTTCCGCGCTCAGCGCGTGCTGCCACACGGACATCCTGGCCCTCACGAATCGCACGGCGGCCGCGCACTCCACGGAGTGATTGTTGGCGCTGCGCTGGATGATCGAGAACGCCAGCAACAGCCGGCAGTTGCTGTTGTCCCACGGCTGGTCTTCCGAGAGTACGCGAAGGATCTCCAGCCGGACCTGGTCGTTGGCGACATCATGGTCGTAAATCGTCCGCAGGAACTGGCCATAGAGCCATGACTCGCGGCGAGGTGTCCAGGCGGCAATCTCGCGGTCGATCGAGACAGGCTTTTTGGATCGAAACTGCCTGGCGAGCCTGTCGAGGTCCAGCAGCGCCTCCGTGTTGAGGGCATCCGGATCGTCCGGGTGTTTATTGAGAAACGACCGGATCGAAGAATTGACGGCCTCCGCAAGGGTTTGCGCGTGCCCGTAGTTGGCCGCGTTCAGATACCGGTTGGCCACGCCCGCAAGCTCGCCCGGCTGGACCTGTTCGAGATAGGATTCCAGCCCATTCCCGCCGCCGGGATCTTCCTCCAGGACGTCTTCCAGGAAGCTCTTCAAGTCGGTGTGGAACATGTGGGCCTGGGCGATCACGAGGTGCGAGAACTCTCGCTTCCACGTCCGGACGCCCTCCCACCCCTGAACGATGGCTCCCGCGCGGCGGATGTAGTGCACGGAGAGCTCGCCGGCGTGCTTCAGGCAGCCTGCGGCGACACAGTTCGCCAGGAGGCCCGCATAGTCCTGGCGCTCGATGACGGCTCCTTCGGATTGCAGCAACAGATGGTCGCGCTTCTCCTTCGGGCCGTGCCCGCAGAGAGCGTTGAACTGGGTCCTTCGAATGACGGCGAGGCTCCTCAAGTGCTCCAGGCGGAACGCGTGCCACACCATGCTCGCGAGGTGCATCCAGTTGTCGATGGCCGCCACGAGGTCGGGCGAGTCCAGGGCGGCGGCATCGTCCAGGGGCGGCAGCTCGTCTTCCAGCGCTTCGGCGGCGCGCCGCAGGCAGGCGGAAATTTGCCCGAACAGCTCGTCCGGTATGGTTGGGGCGGGCGAAGCGGCGCCGGTCTGCCGCTCCCGCCACAGATGACACGCGGTCACGATGGACGCCGCCGCGGTGGCGGCCAGCTCGCGGCTCAGGGCCCGGCGCAGCAGGTCCGAATGGGGGCCGGCTTGGCGGTCTGCGCAGGCGAGAGACACTACGCCGGCTGCAAAACCGACGAGATCCGAGAGCCATTCCAGCGCCACAGGGGGCGCGGCATCGAAGATCGCGCCGGCGGCGAGGGCGTCGCACCAGAGCGCGAGGGAAAAACTGAGCGCATCGGCGGCCGAGGGGGCCGAAGAGGAGGCATCCGCGGCCTGCCGCCGCGCGCTCTCCCGGACTTCGCGCAGCTCCGTGTAGGATTCGGACACGGCCTGTGCCAGCAGGCTTCGCACGCTCTCCGGCAACAGCGAGCGCAGCGAAAGCGCCAGCCAGGCCCCCTTGAGCCGAAAATGCTGAAGGTGGCGCTGTGAAAACTCGCCGGCCCAACCGTCGTCGCTGTCGCGCAGGGTCGCAGTTTCGAGCCCGAGGAGGTCGAGCACGCCTCGGGAGGGCTTGACCAGGTGCGGCGAGGAGGCCCGGAGCTCCGCCAGGACTCGCACTACCTCGTTCTGCCCCAACAGCACGAGAGCATCTCCGCAAGACTCCCGCAGCATGGTTTGCCGTTGCGCGGAGCCGGAGGGGCTGCCGGACGGAAGCAGAAGCACGCCGCGCTCCAGCAGCGGGCCGATACTTTCGAACAGGCAGGTATCGAGGCAGCCTCGAATGGCCAGCAGGATGGATTCGATCGTGTCGTCCAGGGCGAGCTGACTGAGTTCGGGCGCGGCCCGCGACACGTCGGCTTCCAGCAGGTGGCGCGCCAGCTTCTGCATCCACGGGGCCTCGGGGGGGTGGCGGCGCAGGACCGCGTGCCAGAAGGTTCCCCAAAAGAGGTGGCCAAGGCCCGGCGGCGGGAGGCCGAGCTCGTCCGCCACGTTCTCCAGGACATCGGCCGCCTCAGGCGCGATGCGGATCTGCGGCTCGCCGTCGTCCTCGGTAGAACCGAGGAGGGAACCGAAGTGCTCGCGCACCTCCACCAGGGCCGTGCTGATCTCGTCCCGGCGCAACGTCGTGCCCCGCAGGAGCTGCCGCAACAACTGCGCCGGCACACCCTCCTTGTTGGACAGGTTGTTGCGCAAAAACCTGTCGGACACGCTGACGCTCGCGGGGCGCGAGGTCAGCGCCAGAAGATAGGTCAGCTCCAGCGGCCCGTAGCGCGCGGGGTCCGCGGGATGGTGCGACCGGAAGTCCTTGAACCGCGCGGCAAGAGCTTCACCCGCCCCGGCGCGGTTTTCGCAGATGCGTTTAACCGACTCGAACTCGAGCGCCTGCGCATCCAGTCCGAGCAAATCGCCTAACGTCTGTTTCTCCGTCCTGGTGAGCGGCGCCTGCTTACCGAAGCGGGCGTGCAGGTAGCCATGCGCGTTGGGCTGCAGCGCGGCGTACGAATCGAAAGTCTGCAGGTCCGCCGATTCGAAGATCACCCACAGCTCGGAGCCGATGGCGCGCTGGGAGTAACGCGTAAAATAACGATCGATCACCTTCTGCGTCATCGACTCCAGTTGATCGAAATGGTCGATGACCACCGTGCGGGGAAAGCTCAGCCCGGCGAGCTCGCCCGCCAGATCTTCGATGAAGTCCTCGAACTCCCGGCTTCTTTTCTTATCGCCGATGTTACTCAGGTAGTTCTCGACGCTCTTGGTTTTGGTGCGGCTGGAGAACAGGACGCCGGTCCATTGCGTCACGAGCCCGGCGGCCGCGGAGAGTGCGGCCACCAGCCAGAACGTGGTGTCCACCAGGGCCGGTCCCACCTGCTGCGCCGTGGCAGGCGACTTGACCTTCCACAGGGCATCCAGGACCTTGACCAGCAGCGCCAGACCGAACGAGGCCGCCAGGATCGCGGCGGTGAGCCACGAGCGAAGGGAGAGGAAAGGCGTGGTGAGATTCCTCCGCGACGCCAGGCGGAGAAAACGCCTGATCCCGACGATGTGGGCGATAGGCGGCAGGCCATCGACCGACGTGCCCTTCGGAATGCCGATGTGCGTGAAACCCGGGAACAGATCGGCGAGCGTGTTCTGGATTCCCTGGGCCGACCACGACAGGCCGTCTTCGGGCCGCGCGCTGAGGCACCAGCAGCGCATCCAGTTGGTATTCTGGAGCAGCGCCACTTCCCGCCTGATTACTAAATCGAGCCGTTCGGCTTTCTTCGAGTAACTGATTACATTTCCCTTATTCCGGAGGACCACCGAGCGTGGGATGTAGCGCCCCTGTGTCTCGAGCTCAGCGCAGCCGGATGCATTGAGGAGGGGAGTTACTCTTGGCATGGTAAGTCCTGCGGCAAAGGAGCCATGATTGTATCGCAGGCGGCAGGCGGACACAACCACCAGCCGTTTGAGCTTGTCGCCCCGGCGCGGATCGTAACTTCAATCGAAAGCCGGCTCCGCCCGCGCGGTTAGCGCGCATCCTGTTACACTCGACGTATCGCGACTTTCACAGCTCCAGCACCGCCGGCCGTCACGCCCGTAGTGCGCCGTGACCTGCCGGCGCTCACCGGCCTCCGTTTCTTCCTGGCGCTCTGGGTGATCCTGCATCACCTCACAGGCCCAGGACAGGAACTCGGCACGACTCTCTCCGCCGTGCTGCCTGCGCCGGTCTTTGCGCTCATCCGCGGCGGATACCAGGCGGTGACTACCTTCTTCGTGCTCAGCGGGTTTGTCCTCACGCGCAGTTACTGGAATGCGTCCTGGACACGAGCGGCGCTGGCGAAATACTACCGCGGCCGCATCGCGCGCGTGTACCCCGTCTATCTGCTCAGCCTCATGGCTGTGGCGCCGTTCATCCTTGCCGACGCCACGCCCGGTACGTCGGGCTATCTTGCCGCTCACCTCACCCTGACCCAAGCCTGGCTGGGGCCGATCCCTGTGAATTGGAACACGCCGGCATGGTCGCTCTCCTGCGAGATGTTCTTTTATGCGGTGTTCCCAGTGCTGGGGGCGTTCCTGGTCCGACGCCTGAGCTGGCGCATGACCCTCGGCGCCGCGGCGGTGGCCTGCGTCCTGACTCGCGTCATGTGGGCCGCGGGGATCTCCGATGGAATCAAGCCCCTGGTGCACTTGAGCGATTTCCTGATGGGCATCGCCGCGGCTTGCGCTTTCGAGCTGGTACAGGGCAAGGTGCGCGCGTGGTGGCTCTATGTCCCCGGTTTCCTCGGCGTGGCCGCGGCCATCGCGTGGGAGCACTGGCTGCCCGTGGATCTGAACAGCGTTCTGCGGCCGCTCAACGGGCTTCTGCTGGTGGGTTTGGCCATCGGATGCAATGGGCTCGGCGGGCGCGTGCTGGTGTACCTGGGCAAGTCCAGCTACGCGATGTACATCCTGCACGTGCCGATGATGTGGTGGTACTTGCGCGAAGCGCACCGCTTCTCGGCGGCGCTGTACGTGGCGATGGTGATTGGGGCTTCGGCTGTGGTGTACGCGGTGCTCGAAGAACCGGCCAACCGCTGGCTGCGGCGCTGGTGAGCTGCCAACCGAAGAGAGCGGGACTAAAGTCCCGCGCGAGCGGGACTAAAGTCCCGCGCAGGCTGAAGCCTGCCCCACAGGGTTTGGAAACTGATTCTGAGGTTGGAAGGATTAGAGGCCGAGGGGCTGGGAGCGGGCCTGCATGGCTTTGACGCAGAAATCGATGTGCTCCTCCAGCGGCACGCCGAGCTCCTGCGCGCCGTCGACGATGTCCTGGCGGTTCACGCTGCGCGCGAAGGCTTTGTCCTTCATCTTTTTCTTTACGCTGGCCACATCGACTTCGTGCACGGTGCGGCCCGGCTTCACGTACGAGATCGCGGTGATGAATCCGGCGAGCTCGTCGCACGCATAGAGAACCTTTTCCAGCGCGGAGACCCGCGGCACGCCGCTGTAGTTGGCGTGCGCGAGGATCGCGCGCCGGATCTCGCCGTCCACGCCGCGCTCGGCCAGGATCGCCTCGCCCTTCATGGGATGATCCGGCGCCTGCGGATGGATCTCCCAGTCGAAATCGTGGAGCAGGGCGGTGACGCTCCACTTGTGCTCGTCCCCGCCCAGCTTCTTCGCGTAGGCGACTACGCACGCTTCAACGGCCAGCGCGTGCTTGCGCAGGCCTTCGCTCTTGGTGAACTCGCAGACGATGTCCCAGGCCTGCTCGCGCGTCAGCACCTACCGCCCTCCCGCCGCGGCGGTGGCGCGGTTGAGCGCGGCGATTACCGCGCTGGTGGAGCGATCCAGCGGCTCCTCGCCGGAGACGGTGAGGTCGGCGTACTTTTGCGTCGGGTTGACGAACCACTCGGCGCTCGGCCGAACCGTCTTTTCATACTGCTCAATCACGCTTTCCGGCGTGCGGCCGCGCTCGGCCACGTCGCGCCTCAGGCGCCGGTTGAAACAAACGCCCGGGTCGGTCTGCACGTACACCTTGGTATCCAGCGTGGCGCGCAGCTCCGGCCAGTAGAGCACGAAGAGGCCCTCCACGATCAGGTATCGCGAAGGCTCGATCGGACGGGTCTCCGCGGTGCGCGCGTAATCGGCGAAGGAGTACACCGGTTCTTCGAATGCGCGGCCCGCGGCGATGGCCGCGAGGTGCTCGTGGAGCAGCTCCCAATCGAGCGCGTCAGGGTGATCGAAATTGACCTTCTTGCGGTCTTCCAGCGGAATCTCTTCCATTCCGCGATAGTAGGAATCCAGCGATACGATAGCGGTCCCAGGCAGTCTTGCGGCGAGTTGCCGCGCCAATTCCGTCTTGCCGGAGCTGGACGGACCGGCAATTCCAATGATGTGCGCTCTCATGAATTTGTTGTCGCCGGGGGAGTCGATTCAGTGTACAACCCAACCAGCGCTTCCACAAGGCCCTCGACGGTGTAGACGCGGGCCTGCGCCGCCACCGCGACCCCGAGATCGCGTGCGGTCTGCGTGGTCACCGG
>DATJYJ010000268.1:0-29754 GCA_035578025.1 Verrucomicrobiia bacterium | reverse complement strand
CGCTGCGCCACCAGGAAACTCATGACGCCGAACAGGCCGATGGCGGCGAGCACGACCCCGACACCGGCGAATACGGCGAGCAATGTCGCGTAGAACCGCGGCCGGTCGGTGGTTCCGTCCACGCGGGCGCGCATGGTGCTCAGCTCGACCGGCAAGGTGGAGTCGAGGGCCGCGAAAGCCTGCCGCACCTCGGACGTGGCGAAGCGCGGGTCGATGGCGGTGCGCACGACAGCGAAGGCCGCGGCCCATCCCATCGGCGGCTCCTGGTTGGCCCAGGTCAGATCGGGCATCGCCTTCCGCACCACGTAGTATTCCGGCTCCGATCCCTTGGCGGGCCCGCGATTGTGCACGTCGGCCGCTACGCCCACCACGGTGAACCACTCGCCTTTGGGCCCGCGCAGAACGCGGTGGCCGACTGCGTCCTGATTGGGAAACATCTGGCGGGCCAGGGTCTCGCTCAGCACGATGCTGAACACGTTGGCGCCGCGATCCTCTTCGGAGAATCCGCGTCCGCGCCGGATGGAGATTCCCAGTGCCGGGAAGTATTCGGGCGTGACGTAGCGCCATGCGACCATGCCGCCGGTGCCTTCCGGGCGCCGCGGCTGGCCCTCGATTTCGATGGTTGATAGCGGCCTTCCGCGGGTGCCTCCCAAGGGGGGGATGGAGTCGCTGATGGCCGCGGCCTCCACGCCGGGCAGGGCGCGCAGCCGGCGCTCCAACTCGTCGAAGAATGCCAGTTGCCGCGGCCCGTTTCCGTAGTTCTGCCGGCCGAGCACGAACGAGGCTGTGACGACGCGGTCGCTTTGGAGGCCCAGCGGCACGCGCTCCAGATTCCACAAGCTGCGCAACAGCAGTCCGGCGCCGGCCAGCAGCACCATGGATACCGCGATTTGCGCGCTGACCAGCGTGCCGCGCAGCCAACCCCGCGCGGGCGACGTTGCACGAGAGCCCCCGAGCCTGCCAGCGCCGATCGGCCGCCACGCCCAGGCTGCGCCGGCGGCGAGACCGGAGACCAGCGCAGCCGCCACCGCAACCGCCAGTACGCGCAGATCGATCGCGGCCTCTTCCAGCCGCGGCAGGGCACCGCTGCCGATGGTCCGGAAGGCCCGCAGCGCCGCAAAGGCAAGTCCGCATCCTGCGGCTCCGCCCATCAGTCCCAGGAGCAGGCTCTCGGTAAGCACCTGCCGCGCCAGCCGCGCGCGCGAAGCTCCCAGTGCCGCGCGAACGGCCATCTCCCGTTCGCGCCCGGTAGCCCGTGCCAGCAGGAGGTTTGCGAGGTTCGCGCAGGCAATGAGCAGCACCGCCAGCACCGCCCCCAGAAGCGCCATCGACGCCAGCCGCGCATCGCCGACC
Source organism: Verrucomicrobiia bacterium (assembly GCA_035578025.1). Lineage (GTDB taxonomy): Bacteria > Acidobacteriota > Terriglobia > Bryobacterales > Bryobacteraceae > Solibacter. The sequence goes on along the minus strand of DATJYJ010000268.1, from coordinate 28,401 downwards.
TGGCGGTCTCGCACGAGCCGCACGCGCAGACTGACCTCCTTGCGGAACTGCGGAGGAACATCGGCCAGTACGCGCGCGAAGTACGGCTCGAGGGCTTTTTGCGCCTGGGAAACCGTGACACCGGGCTTGAGGCGCCCGAACGCGCGAAACGCACGTCCGGCGCGTTCACGCGATTCATCGATGGCCAGCGGCAGCAGGATGTCGGCGGGCGTCAGGGTCGGCATCAGAAAATCCGGTGGCAGAACACCTGTGATCTCGGCCGGCACGCCGTCCAGCAGGAGGGTGCGTCCGACGGCTCGCGGGTCGCCGGCGAAGCGGCTTTGCCAGAGGGCGAAGGAGATCATGGCAACGTGCGGGCCGTTGGGGCGGTCTTCGTCGCGTGTGAACGAACGGCCAACCAGGGGGCGCACGCCGAACGTCTCCAGGAAATTGGATTCCAGGCGCACGCAAAGCAGACGGACCGGGCTCTGCTCGGTCAAATCGCAGGCCGCGGCTCCCGCTTGAAATGCGGTGACGGATTCGAACGGTCCGGGATTCCGGCGCAGGTCGGTGTAGCCCGACGCGAAGAGAAATTCGTTGGTGTCCAGCGGCGCCATGATCCCCACCGATGCCAGGCGTGCTTCGTCGCGGTAGGGGAGGGGGCGGAACAGGATGCGATCGACCGCGCTGAACACGGCCGCGGACGCGCCGATTCCGAGGGCGGCCGCCAGCACTCCGGTGAGAGTGAATGCGGGATTCCGCGCCATACCGTGCAGCGCGTGCCGGATGTCGATGATGAAGTCAGAAGCCCAGGACAGCATGAGGGATTGGACACCGAGTGATTGCGGCAGGTTTCTGGGAACCACCGGGCAGGCCGGGAACCTGCCCCACTGCGGCTTGACGCCGCCCCACCGGTTGTGTCGTCAATATAAGCAGGAATGAAACTCCTACCTTCGCTCTTTCTGCTGCCCGGCTTGCTCGGCGCGGCGATCTGGCCGGACACCATCGGGTCCTACCATCGCACCGCCGTCACGCCCGTTTCCCTGCAGGATCGCCCGATCTGGGACGAATACGGCCTCAAGGAATCGGAGTCCGCGCGCTACGAAAACGGCGCCGACGCTTTCACCGTCACGGGCTACCGCCTGCAGGACACCACAGGCGCGATGGCCGCCTACCAATGGCAGCGGCTGCCCAAGGCGGTACCGTCCAGCCTGGCGCCCCTGGCGTCCGCGGCGCCCGAATCTGCGCTTATCGTGCACGGAAACTACCTGCTGTCCTTTCAGGGGCGGAAGCCGGAGGCGGCCGATCTGGCAAACCTCTACGAGAACCTTCGTAACGTGGATGAAACGGTGCTGCCGCCGCTTGCAGGCTATCTCCCAACACAGGACCTGGTGGCGAACAGCGAGCGCTATATCACCGGTCCGAGCGCGTTGCAGAAGTTCGCGCCCGCGATTCCGCCTTCCGTGGCGGGCTTCCATTTTGGCGCCGAAGCCCAGATGGGGATCTTTCACACCGCGAAAGGCGAGATGCCGATGGCGATTTTCAACTACCCGACCCACCAGATCGCGATGCAGAAGGCGGGTGAATTCGGCAAGGTCCCGGGCGCGATGGTGAAGCGGAGCGGACCCCTGGTGGCGGTCGTGCTCTCGCCTCCGGATCCGGACGCCGCCGAGCGCCTGCTCGCCCGAGTCCGGTTCGAGGCCAATGTCACGCGCGACGAGTACGTTCCGACGCGCCGGGACAATATCGGGAACCTGGTCATTAACGCCTTTGAGCTCATTGGGATACTGTTGGCGTTTTCGGTCGTGTCGGGGTTCGCCTTGGGCGGATTCCGCGCGCTCAGGCGGCGCGGCCGGGGCGGGGAAGAGGCGGACGCGCTGCTTACCCTGCACATCGACCAGTACCCGCCCAAACCATAAGCCGCCGGTTTTGTTCGCCTTAGACCGATAACTATGGGTGTAGAAGGGGGCTTTTGAGGGTTTTGGAGCAGTTGTGGAAAAGTCGGGGGGGCTCGCAAGTTGTCCTCTGAGAGCAGCTTACGACCAAAAATTTTCGGTCGGATTTTCGCTTGACTCAAGAGGCGTAAGGAAATAAGATCCAACTACAAAGTTTTGACGGTTGCGATTCCGTTGAAACTGATTCTCCCATCGAACATCACCCTGGTAGAACAGGGGATCGAAAATGCTCACCCTTCGGGGTGAGCATTTTTCATTAGATGGCTTCATGTTTTAACTTCATAAGTGCCTGTATATTCCTGGAAAAGCGGCGGTTGGCTGTTTATCCGGGAGTCTTTGGCGAAGCCGGCCGTCGAGCCCCGCAGAAACCCGCGCAGAATCCGGGCGGTTCATGAGAACATGGAGGGTTGGGAGCGCTCGCCTGCCGGCGGCCGCGGTTCGTTTCCCACAAGTTTTCCACAGCCCCTACACAGCGTAGCCAGACATGACTGATCTGAAGTTGCAGGTGATTCCTCTCGGCGGACTGGGCGAGTTCGGCATGAATATGACCGCCATCCGCTACGGCGACGACATCGTCGTGATCGACGCAGGCATGATGTTCCCCGATGCCGAGCTCCTGGGCGTCGACCTGGTGATGCCGGACCTGACGTTCCTGAAGGACAACCAGGAGCAGGTTCGCGCCATCATCCTCACGCACGGTCACGAAGACCACATCGGCGCCGTGCCGTATGTGCTATCCGAGATCGACGTGCCGGTCTATGGCACCGCGTTCACGCTGGCGCTGGTTGAGCGCCGCCTCGAAGAATACGAGCTCGACCAGGAGCCCACCTTCATCAAGGTGAAGCCCAAGCAGGTTGTCGAGATCGGCCCTTTCAAAATCGAGTTCATTCACGTCACGCACTCGATCGTGAGCAGCGTGGCTCTGGCGATTACCACGCCGCTGGGGGTCATCCTGCACACGGGCGATTTCAAAGTCGACCCGACCCCGACCGACAACGAGCTGTTCGATCTCCACACGCTGGCCGATTACGGGAAGCGCGGCGTCCTGCTGTTGCTCTCCGATTCCACCAATGCCGATCGGCCGGGCTATACGGAGAGCGAGCGCGCGGTGCGTCCGCGCATGGAGGAGATCTTCTACCGCTCGGAGCGGCGCGTGGTGGTGTCGTGCTTCAGCTCGTCGATTCACCGCATTCAGCTGGTGCTCGACCTGGCGGCCGAATGCGGCCGGCGCGTGGCCATCGTGGGGCGGAGCATGGTTGCGGTCACCGAGATCGCCCACGACTTGGGCCTGCTGGAAATTCCGGACGGCATCCTGCTCCGCCCGCAGGATGTCATGGAGGCGCCGCCCTCGAAGGTAGCGGTGCTGATTTCCGGGACGCAGGGCGAGCCGATGTCGGCGCTGGCTCGCGTGGCCGTGGACAATCACAAAAATGTATCGGTCGAGGCGGGTGACACCGTGGTGCTCAGCGCGCGCATCATTCCGGGGAACGAGAAGTCGATTTTCCGCATGATCGACCACATGGCGCGGCGCGGGGCCGACGTGCTATATGGCAGCATGAATCCGCCGCTCCACGTTTCCGGCCACGCCAGCATCGAGGAGCAGAAACTGGTGCTGAACCTGGTGCGGCCACGCTACTTCATGCCTATCCACGGCGAGTTTCGCCAGCTTTCCAAGCACGCCCGACTGGCGGAGCACCTGCGCTCGGCAGGCCTGGAAGAGACCTTCATCATGGACTCGGGTGAGATTCTGGAGATCGACCATCACGGCGCGCGCAAGGCCGGCACGGTGCCCACCGGGCGCGTGTGCATCGATTCCGGCAGCGTAGACGACGTGGTGCAGGAGATGGTGATCCGCGACCGGCGCCACCTGTCCGAGGACGGAATCGTGCTGCCGATCATCGCCATCGACCGCCACTCGGGGCGGATGGAAGGCCTGCCGGAGATCGTCAGCCGCGGTTTCGCGCTGGCCGGCGAAGGCACCGAGTTCGTGGATACGGCGCGGCAGATCGTGGCCAAGACGCTGGAGGGATCGAACCAGGAGGAGAAAACGGATTGGGGAGTCATGAAGGAGAAGATCCGCGTGGACCTGAAGCGGCACATCGCGCGCGAGACGTCGCGGCGCCCGCTGATCATGCCGGTGATTCTGGAGGTGTAGAGCAGGGGCCGGGGGCCGGGGGCCAGGGGCCGGTGCCGGGCGTGTACCTCGAAGACGCGTCCGGACTGACAGGCTACGCCGACCGCTTGATCGTGCCTTCCGACGAAGCCGGCGTGATCTCGGCTCTACGAGATGCCGCAGCCGCCGGCGTGCCCGTGACCATCGCCGGCGCAGGCACGGGGGTCACCGGCGGGCGCGTCCCGTTCGGCGGATGGGTGCTGTCGCTCGAGAAATTCACAAAGCTGGATGTCGCATCCGGCCGGGCCGTGGCCGGCGCGGGGGTGCTGCTGCGCGATGTCCACGCCGCGGCGCAGAGCACCGGCCAACTCTATCCGCCCGACCCGACCGAGACCGGCGCCTCCATCGGCGGCAATATCGCGTGCAACGCCAGCGGGTCGCGAAGTTTCCGGTACGGACCCACGGGAGGTTGGGTTCAACGCCTGCGGGTGGTGCTGGCCGATGGGCGCGTGCTCGATGTGGCTCGCGGCGATGGCATCGATTTCGATCCGGGCATCGTGCCGCGTCCGGCGGTCACCAAGAATACCGCCGGCTATGTCTTGCGGCCGGGCATGGACTGGCTCGATCTTTTCATCGGCAGCGAAGGCACGCTGGGAGTAATTGTCGAGGCCACGCTGCGGCTGATCCCCGCGCCCAAGGCGGTGCTGGCCGGCGTGGTGTTCTTCCCGGGCGACGATGCCGCGGTAGAGGCCGTGGAGAACTGGCGTGCTGCGGCTACACCGCGCATGCTCGAGTATTTTGACGAGCCGTCCCTGGGCCTGCTGCGAACGCGTCATCCCGAGATTCCGGCCGAGGCACGCGCGGCGGTTCTGTTCGATCAGGAGCTGGAATCGGACGACGATCCCGAAATCGATGCCTGGCTGGAGCGGGTCGAGTCCGCGGGCGCGCTGGTGGAGGCGTCCTGGTTCGCCACCACGCCCGCCGACCGCGAGCGCTTCCGGAAATTCCGGCACACGCTGCCGGAGCTGGTCAACGACACGGTACGCCGCAGCGGCGCGATGAAGATGAACACGGATTTCGCCGTTCCGCTGGCTGCCAATCGCGAGATGCTGGCGACCTACCGTCGCGTGTTGGAATCCGAGTTTCCCGGGCGATACGTCATCTTCGGCCATATCGGCGACGCCCATGTGCACGTGAACCTGTTCAGCGATCCCGCGGACCCGGCGCGCGCTACCGCCGTGCTGAAGGACATGGCCCGGCGCGCGGTAGAGCTGGGCGGCACGGTATCGGCGGAACACGGGGTGGGCAAGCGCAAGGCGCACCTGCTGGAGCTGCAATACACCGCCGAGCAATTGGAAGCCATGCGCGCCGTGAAGCGGAGACTGGATCCGGCGGGTATTCTGGGCCGTGGCACGATGCTGACCGGCTAGCCGCGCCGCGGGCATTTGCGGAGCGGTACACTATACACATGAAGCGCACAAATCTTGTGTTGGACGAAGATCTGCTTGCCGGCGCGGTCAGAGCACTGGGAGTCAAGACCTACTCCGCGGCCGTCAATACCGCGCTGGAAGAGGTCGTCCGAATTCGCAAGATCCAGAGTCTTCCCCAGTTTTTCGGCTCAGGGATCTGGCAGGGCAGCCTTCCTGAGATGCGACAGGACCGCGGGCGCCGCCCGCGCCGCTCCAAATGATATTGGTCGACACATCCATTTGGATCGAACTGCTGGCGGGCAGGCCGCCCGCCTCGGTCGCCGAGGAAGATCTCGTTCGATTTGTGACGTGCGGTCCGATCGTCCAGGAGGTCCTCCAGGGCCTTCGGCCGGGCGTGCAGAGCGATGGGTTTCGCGAAGCGTTCCTTGCGGTCCCGGTCCTGTGCGATCCCCTGCCCTTGCGCCTTTTCTCCGCCGCGGCTGAAATCTATCGCCTGGGAAGACGGCGCGGAATCACCATACGATCCTCTACGGACTGCCTGATCGCAGCCATTGCCATTGAGAATCGCGTGCCGGTCTGGCATCGCGACCGCGACTTCGGCGCGATCTCCCGTTACACCGCTTTGGAAACGGTGCCGCACTGATGCGAAACCGCCCCATGCTACGCTTGGATCGTGGATGTAGAGCGCACGATCGAGTTCATCCTGGAGGCCCAGGCGACGACCGCGGTTCAGATCGGCAAGCTTGCCGAAAACGATGCGCGCATGATGAGGCGCATCGACGGTCTCACCAAGCTCGTGCAAATCGGCATGCGGCAGCTCAATAAGCTGGCCGAGGCGCAGAAGCAGCTCGCTGCCGCGCAGAAGGATCTTGCCGCGTCGCAGAAGAAGACGGAGACCACTCTGCGCGCGTTCATCGACAGTATGAACAAGGGCGGCAACGGCGCCAAAGGCCGTAACGGGCACTAACCGGCCCTTGCGCTTATGCTCTCCTGGCTGGTCGCCGGCGTCGGCGACATCTCCCGCAAACGCGTTTTGCCCGCGATTCTGGCAGAGCCCAACAGCACCCTGGCCGGCATCGTCACCCGGGACCCGGCAAAAGCAGAGGCCTATGGCGTGCCCGGATTCCTGACGCTCGAAGACGCCCTGGCGCAGACCGGCGCGCAGGCCGTGTACATCGCTACGCCGGTCTTTCTGCACGCGCCGCAGACCATCGAAGCGCTGCGGGCCGGCCGCCACGTGCTCTGCGAGAAGCCCATGGCGCTCAACTACGAGGAAGCGCAGACCATGCCGCGCGCGGCCGACGAGGCAGGGCGCACGCTGGCCATCGCCTACTACCGCCGGCAATATCCGAAGGTGGAACGGGCCCGCCAACTGATTGAAGCGGGCGCGATCGGCCGGCCGGTTTTCGCCGAGGCGACCGCGCATGACTGGTACAATCCGCTCGGCACGCCAAGGGAGTGGCTGGCCGACCCGGCGCTCAGCGGAGGCGGCCCGCTGCGCGACATCGGCTCGCACCGTATCGACCTGATGAATTACCTGTTCGGGCGCCCGACGCGAGCCACGGTCTACTGTTCCAACCTGGTTCATTCGTTCGCCGTGGAAGACAACGCCACCGCGCTCATCGAGTACGATTCCGGGGTCCGCGGAGTAGTCGATGTGCGGTGGCACTCTCGCGTTGTGCGCGACGAGTTCCGGATTCGCGGCAGCCGGGGCGAGCTGGATCTCAGCCCGCTCAACGGCCCGGAGCTCGTTTCGCCGCGCGGCGGGGAGAACGTGCCCGCGCCCGCCAACCTGCACCTCCCGTGCATCGCGGACTTTGTGTATGCGGTCACGCGGTCGGTCCCTCCGGCATGCCCGGCGGCCGCCGGCCTGCTGACCGAGTGGATCATGGATCAGTCTGCGCCTAGTGACCGGTTGTGATGTGGATTGCGGTGTAAGCCAGCCAGGCGATGGTCGCTGAAGCCGGGATGGTGAGCACCCATGCCCACACGATGTTGGTGGCGATGCCCCAGCGCACGGCTTTGAGGCGCTGAATGCTTCCCACGCCCGCAATCGCGCCCGCAATGGCGTGCGTGGTCGAGACCGGCGTTCCCAGGTAGGTGGAGAGCAGCACGCTCGCCGCCGCACCGGTTTCGGCGCAGAAGCCGCTGCGAGGTTTCAGACGCGTCAGCCGGCTGCCCATGGTGCGCACGATGCGCCAACCGCCGCTCAGGGTGCCCAGTGCGATGGCTGCGTGGCAGGCAAACAGCACCCAGATGGGAACCTCGAAGTTCCGGATGTAGTTCGAGGCGAAGAGCACGCCGGTCACGATGCCCATGGTTTTCTGCGCATCGTTCGAACCATGTGACAGGCTGAAGGCGGCCGCGGAGAGGAGTTGCAGCCTGCGGAAGTAGCGGTCCATTTTCGATGGAGTCGAATTGCGGAACAGCCAATAAACCACGACCATGAGCACGTATGCCGAGACGAGCCCGATCAAGGGCGCGCCCACGATCATTTTCAGCGTGAACGGCCATTCACCTTTCGGCCCGAGGTTCAGCGCGTCCAGCGTATGCCCAAACCCACGCATGAGCGTCACCCGGGCCATGGCCGCTCCCGCATATCCTCCGATCAACGCGTGCGAAGAACTGGTCGGAAGACCCAGCCACCAAGTGATCAGGTCCCAAATGATCGCGCCCATCAGGCCGGCCATAATTACCCACGGTGTGACGAGGGCGAGGTCGACGAAGCCTTTGCCGATGGTCTTCGCCACAGCGGTGCCGAACAGAAACACCGCCACGAAATTGAAGAAGGCCGCCCAAGCGACCGCCTGAAACGGGGTCAGGACGCGCGTGGCCACGATGGTCGCGATCGAGTTTGCGGCGTCGTGAAAGCCGTTGATGTAATCGAAGAGCAGGGCGATGCCGATGATGAGTACCGTAAGCGCGAGAATCGACATGCTAGCTGTTCTTTACAACCACGTTCTGCAGCATGTCCGCCACATCCTCGCAGGCGTCGATCGTTTCCTCGAAGAAGTCGTAGACCTCCTTCAGCTTGATCAGCGCAATCGCGTCCTTCTCTTTGTGAAACAGATCGACCACCGCGCTGCGCCCGATCAAGTCGGCCTCGTTTTCCAGGCGGTTGATTTCGATGCAATGCTCGAGGATGGGGCCGTTCTTCTCCAGAGCGACAAAGGCTGCTTTCATCTCGGTGGCACACCGGGCCACGATCTCCGACAGGGTGACCATGGTTGCCGGAATCGGCTCGATGCCGTACGAGACGATGCGGTGCACGGTATCTTCGATGCCGTCGAGGACGTTGTCGAGCGCGGAGGAAATCTGGTGAATGTCCTCCGGATCGAGCGGAGTGATGAAGGTGGAGTTGAGGCGCTGGAACAGCTCGTGAATCACCTCGTCGCCTTTATGCTCCAGCACGTTGATTTCGGTGGCCGTGGCGGACATCCGCGCGTTACCGATCCGCACCCCCTCCAATTGCAGGCGCGATGCCTCGGAAATGATGTCCACCTGTTTGAGAAACAGGTTGTAGAACTTCTCTTCGCGGGGTAAGAGTCTCATATTGAGGGTGTTGCAAGAGAGAAGCTCATGGTAACCGCTGGCAGGGGGATGGTCAACCGGAGATTACGGTTCGGTTACGATCGGAAACAGCTCTTCGACCGCCGCATCCTTCTGCTCTTCGCCGTCCAATTTCAGGTAGCGCGTATCGAGCAGGCGGCCGGTATCGACGTTGCCCATCGCGGAGAGGATGTTCTCCTTGAGGTGCGGGTATTCCTGCTCCAGTTCGGCGAACAGGCCGCGCAGGGATCGCCGGACGGTTCCCGTGCGTTGGGAACATCCGCAGGGCACTACCGGCACTCCGCGGGCCTCGGCATAGGCGCGCGTGATGTCTTCGGTCACGAACACCAGCGGCCGGATCAGGCGGTACTCTTTGTCGCGCGAATGCGTGACCGGCGGCAGGGCGCTGAGCTTTCCGGTGAACAGGGTGTTGCGCAGCAGGGCTTCGCAAAAGTCGTCGGCGGTGTGGCCGAAGGCGATCACGTTGGCGCTCAGGCCGTGCGCGATCTCGTAGACGGCTCGCCGGCGGTACCGGCTGCACAGGTCGCAACCGTGATCGGGCTGGTCTTCCAGGAGTTTGAGCGATGGGGTGTCGCGGAAATAGGTCCAAGCCACGCCACGCTGCTTGAGGTATTCGCCCAGGGGCTCGATGGGCCGAAGGAACTTGCCCTGCTCGACCGTGAACGCGCAGACGCTGAATTCGATCGGCGCACGTTTTTGCAGCAGCAGCAGAGCTTCCAGCAGGGTGGCCGAGTCCTTGCCGCCGGAGAGCGCCACGGCCACACGGTCGCCGTCGCGAATCATTTTGAAGCGCTGGATTGCTTCCCCCACTCTGCGCAGAAGTGCCTTTTCGAGATCCACTGAGATAATTATAGCGGCGGAGGGATTTCGGAATATAATGCTGGTAGCGGGAACCGGAGCGTGCGGCGCTCCGGCCCCGCCACGGGTCTTACCGTTTCCTCCTACGAGGCTAACGGATCAGTACCGTGATTCGTCCCACCCAGGGAAGGACGACTTTTACCAGCACGTGGACCATAAGCTGGTCCTCCTTTCCGCTTCGATTGGAAGGCCCGGCCCCAGCCGGGCTTTCCTCAGTGAAGCATCCAGAGAAGAACCCGCTCTTCCAGGTCTCGGCGGAAGGAAACCCGATAGTAGCTCATGGCACTCTCAGCCGCGCGCGCGCTTGCGTTTGACATCCTCCAGCTCGTCGAATCCGGAGGATATGCCGGAGAACTTCTCCATTCTCGCGCTGCCGGCCTGGATGCCCGCGATGCCGCCCTCACTCACGAGATCGTGTTCGGCGTGCTGCGCTACCGGGCGCAGCTCGATTACCTGATCGGGCACTACTCCGGCCGCGCCGGCAAGCTCGACCCCGAGGTGCGCACCGCCATGCGCATGGGCATTTACCAGCTCCGGTACCTGGAGCGGATTCCGCCTCACGCCGCCGTCGCCGAAGCGGTCACGATTGTGCGGCGGGCCCGCAAGACCTCCGCCGCCGGTTTTGTGAACGCCGTTCTCCGGAAGGTCGACCGTGCTGCTGTGAGTTGGCCCGACCGCGCCACTGAGCTCTCCTGTCCCGAGTGGCTACTGGTCCGCTGGGAGCAGGCTTACGGTGCCGACACCGCGCGGACCATCGCACTGGCCGCTCTGCAAGAGCCGGTGCGCTACATGCGCGGCGGCCGCGTGCAGGATATCGGCGCGCAGTCGATCGTCCCTCTGCTCGATCTCCGGCCCGGCCAACTCTTGCTCGATCTTTGCGCGGCACCCGGCAACAAGACCGCGCAGGCGCTCGAATCCGGGGTGCAAGTCATCGCTTGCGATATTCACCTCCGTCGGCTGGCGCAAGTCAAGCCGGTCACGTCGAACCTGGTAGTTCTCGATGGGACTCGGCCCCTTCCGTTCGGGCGGCTCTTCGACCGCATCCTGGTGGACGCGCCCTGCTCCGGCACGGGCACGCTGGCGCGCAATCCGGAGATCAAGTGGCGGCTCACGCCCGGCGATATCGAAGATCTGGCCCGCCGGCAGGCGGCCCTCCTCCGGCAGGCCCGAGCGGTCCTGGCACCCGGCGGTCTGTTAGTTTACGCCACATGTTCGCTGGAACCGGAAGAAAACGACCTGATCGCGTCCGCCGGGCAGGTGTTGCGGCGCCTGCCGGGGCGCGATCCGGGGGATGGCTTTTTTGCGTGCGTGATTCGTGAGCCGGCCACCTGAGCACTCGCCGCGCGGCTGTGTTCGTGGAGTTCGAGATGGATCCGCGACTTCAGCGGGGCAATACAGTTTGGCTGATCGTCCGGTATGGGTAGTCGTTTCCCGGACCGAATGTGATCGCGCCGCATTGGCTGTCACCGCTATACTTCACCGTGATCGGATGGTTGCCGACCATGAATGCGGCGGTAGACATCAGCGCCCTTCCACGATCGACTATCGCGGTTCCGATCCTGCCGGACTCACTAATAAGTGGGCTCGTTGGCGGGAGGACCCAGGTATTTGGGGCGGAAAGATCGTAGAACTCAACCGTTCCCGTGCAGGTGGCAGGATTTAACGTGGCGACGATTGACACCGTATCGCCGAAGATCGAGGGATCCGGCGTCGAAAACAGGCTGATTTCGGGCACCGAGACGGCCTGGGAAAGCGTGCCGGAAGACTTGGGGTTGTTGGTGTAGTCGCCGCTGTAGTCCGCGCGGATGGTGTGAGTGCCCGGCGTCAGCTTCGACGTGGTGAACGATACGTCGTATAGCCGCAGCGGCGGCGCGTCGGTGTAGGTAATGACGTTGGAGAGGTCCACCACAGCAAGCGCGATATCACCATCCATGAATGTGACCGTTCCCACGCGCAGATAGTACGGCGATCCGGGTATACCCTGCATCGCCGGGACGCGCGCTTTGAACGTCACAGGCTGGCCGGTGAGCGCGGGGTTGGGGCCGGCTTCCAGAAACACGGCGTCGAGGAGCACACCATCGGCGGCGGTCAGGTTGTCGTAGCGCTGGCCGTTCTTCACCATGACCACGCGAGTCTTCCAGACCCTGGTGATGTCCGGGATAGCCGGCGCCGTGAAGTCGATGCGCGTAGGGCTTGTGCGCAACAGGTTGGCGACCAGTTCGCAGGCGGCGTTCTGGCAAGAGGTATCCACGAGATGGATTTCCACGCCGCCGAGTTGCGGTTGGCCCGGTGCGGCAGCCGACACCGTTATGTTCGCCAAATCCGTACCGTAGATGGCGGCGGCGCTGCCGGGCGTGAGAGCCACCGAGTCAGACAGGCCAAAACCGACGCTGGGCACGGGCGTGACCCTGGAGATCACCGGAGCCGTCTGTGCGAAGGCCGGTGGAATCACGAGAAGGATAGCTATACCGAAACAGGGTATCTGAAGCGTGCGCGATCTCATGCGCCGATTGCAACATTAGAGCTGTATGCTCAACAAGTTAACGCTCGGTGATGCAGTACCATCTGTGGCGGACAACCTGCCGCTGGGGGCAGTTTTCGGCGCACAAACGTTAGCGGTAGATATGGTACTTGTTTTGACATTCCCTGCATGTGATGCTCGGACTGTCGAGCCCCAGTTATGAACGTAGGCGATTGTCTACGGGTTCTGGGTGTTACCCCCAATGCATCACCCGATCAGATCCGCCAGGCCTACCAGGATCTCGTCCGCGTCTGGCACCCCGACCGATTCCAATCCGAATCGCGCCTGCAGCAGATTGCCCAGGAGCGCCTTCGCGAAATCAACGAAGCCTACAGCGGGTTGAAGAACTACTCGCCCGCCCCGGACAGGGAGCAAGCACCGCGAGCAACCGACCGTGCAGCAAGCGTGACCGAAGACGCGCCGCGTTCGCAAGGGCCCACGTGGACTTCGCCGCCTGGCTGGCCGCAGGCCCGCCGCCGATCTGTCCAATTTCCGTACGCAATTACAGGGCCCGCGGCGCGCACTGCACTAATCGGTCTCTTGTGCGCGATTCCCTTCTTGATGGCTGTTCAACTCGTAAGACTTCTCCGTGCTCCGGTGGTGGATGCACAGATCATTGCCGGGCGAGCCCTGAAACCCGACATCCTGGCGCCCATGCGGATTATCGATCCATCGAGCGACGTACGCGTGGCCGCGAACATGATAACGGAATGGGCACGCGGCGATGTTATCGACCTTTGGCGGTGCACCCCGGCAAGCTTGGAGGCATTCGGAAATAGGGTGGAATCGCCCGCGGCGGTTCCGTCGCAGCCCATGGTTGAAATACGTAAGACTCCCAGTGTCGGCGCGAGGAATCAGTCGCACCCCGTCGCGCAATCCCAGCCTGTACAGCTCGCCAACGGCACGGAGTTGATCGACGCCGGCCGCGCAGGGAGGCCTGGCTATCTGCGAGTGGCCAATCAGACCAACCTCGAAGCCCTCGTAAGGGTGGTAAGTGATCGGACTACTCGTCGCGCAATCTACGTCAGGCCCGGCGAAAGCGCCGTGATTCGCTCGGTGAAGATCGGCCTTTATGATCTTCACGTGGAGCTCGGCAATGACCTGGACGTCCAACGCCTGCGATTTCGAAGGAACAGCTACACGCCCGAGCCGCTCGGTCCGTTTGAGTTTCTCGAGGTTACCTCGGAAAACGGCGTCACGGGAAGCCACTACGATGTCGCGTTGAGTGCGAGGTAGGCGCCGTCATCGGGTCCTGTGAACGCGGGTCAGCAGTTCAGTTGTGCGTCCACGCTGGTCACGGGGCCTGAGTGGGGCTTCGGTTCCCCTGGGGGTGCCTGCCGCCCGCTTACGTGATAAAATCGGATGAGCCCGCAAATGATTGAAATTGTTCCCTCGATCCTCTCGGCGGACTTCGCTCGCCTGGCGGAGGAGATTGGCCGAGTCGAGCGCGGGGGCGCCCGCATGCTCCATCTGGACGTCATGGACGGGCACTTTGTCCCCAATCTCACAATCGGGCCGCCGCTGGTGGCGTCGATACGCAAGGCCACGCGGCTGCACCTGGACGTCCACCTGATGATCGAGAATCCCGACCGCTACGTGGAGGGCTTCGTGCAGGCAGGCGCCAATTCGGTGAGCGTACACTACGAAGCGGCCCGCCACCTGGACGGCACTCTGGAGCTGATTCGCAAGGCGGGCGCGCAGGCCGGCGTGGTGTTGAATCCCGCCACATCTGTGGCGGTGCTCGAAGACGTGCTGGAAGTGGCGGATTACGTGCTGCTGATGAGCGTAAACCCGGGATTCGGCGGCCAGAAGCTGATTCCCTACGTGCTGGATAAGGTCCGGAAGCTGGATGCGATGCGGCGCGAAAAGAAGTTAGCGCTGCCCATCGAGATCGATGGCGGCGTGCATCTGGAGAACCTGGCGGAAGTGGTCCGCGCCGGGTGTGATTGGATCGTCACAGGGTCGGCGATCTTTCACAGCGCGGATGCCGAGGCGACGGTGCGTCGAATGCGGGAGATCGCGGCGCGCGCGCCGGCGTTAGTGTCGTGACGCGGGCCGCGAGGCCTGCGAGGGGTGTTTTTGGATACTGACTGATGATGCTTTCAAAGAACCTTCACTTCGCCGCCCCGCTGCTTGCGGCGGCCCTTTTCGTCTCCGGCTGCGGTCTCAAGCGCCACAAGTACGACAACCCCATCACCAAGGACACCCAGCAGCCCGACAAGGTGCTCTTCGACAAGGCCATCAACGACATCGAGCATTCGCGCTTCGAAATCGCGCGCCTGCTGCTGCAGAACCTGATCAACACCTACGACACGAGCGAATATCTCGCCAAGGCCAAGCTCGCCATCGCCGACGCCTGGTATCGCGAAGGCGGCGCGCACGGTCTGGCCAACGCCGAAGCCGAGTACAAGGACTTCATTCTCTTCTACCCTGCGATGGAGGAAGCCGCCGAGGCGCAGAACAAGGTCTGCGACATCCACTACAAGCAGATGGAGAAGGCCGACCGCGATCCCAAGCACGCGCTGTTCGCCGAGCAGGAATGCAAGCAGGTCCTGGTGCAGTTTCCCAACTCCAAGTTCGCCCCGGAAGCGCAGCAGAAGCTGCGCGACATCCAGGAAGTGCTGGCCGAGAGCGAGTTCCGGGTGGGCATGCTTTATCAGAAGAAAGGCAGCGTGCTCGCCGCGGCCAACCGCCTGCAGGCGATGACCGACCAGTATCCGCTGTACAGCAAGGCCGATGAAGGCCTGTGGCAGCTTGCCACGGCCTATCACCGCGCCGGGGACAAGTTCGAAGAGAAAGAGGTGCTGGCCTACCAGCGCATCGTGCGCGATTACCCGCTGAGCATTCACGCCGAGGATGCGCGCGCGCAGCTCGAAGTTATGAAGCGCCCGGTACCCGAGGCCGATCCGGTGGCCATGAACCGCATGAAGTACGAGATGGAAAATCGGACCAAGCGCGGCATGCTCAGCCCCTTCTTCGGCGCGTTCAAGGGCAGTCCCGACATGTCCACCGCGGCGAAGTCGGGCACGCCTCCGATGGAAGGTTTCCGTCCCACGATTCCGGCGAGCGTTCCGGCTACGGCCGCGAATCCGGGCGGGGTCAGCGACGTGACCATCTCGACCGCGGGCACCGACGCCGCCGCGATCGACAAAGCTCCCGACGTGCGCGCGAATGCCGGGAGCACGGGAGGAACAGGCACGGCGCCTGCCGCGCCCGCTGCGCCTGCCGCCGGTGCTCCGGCTGCGGCCGGCACCACTGCCCCTGCCGCGGACACGAACCCCAAGGCTCCCGATCCGGACGCCGTGGCCAAACAGGTCACGATGACCCCGGCGCAGCAGAAGAAGGCGTTTGCCGCCGCGGTCAAGCAGCAGCAGGACGCCGCGCGCAAGGCCGCCGCGGAGCGAAAAAAACGCGAGGCGCAGCAGGCCGCGCTGGTCAAGGAACAGAAGAAGAAGACCAAGCAGAAGCAGCAGGAGCAGAAGGACCAGGAGAAGCAGCCGGACAAATCCCAGCAGCAGAGCCCGCCCGCAGCCACCGGGCAGGGCACGCCTGCAGCGGCGAAACAATGAGCCGTATCCTGCTGGTGGACGACAGCCCGCACGCCCAGCGCATGGGCGAGCGGATTCTGGCGGATGAAGGCCACGAAGTCGTCACGGTCAGCAACGCCGATTCCGCGCTGATCCGCCTGGAAGATGTCGATCCCGATGTAGTTATTGCCGATACCATCATGCCGGGCCGGACCGGCTACGAAATCTGCCAATACCTGAAGATGAGCCCGCGGCACCGGCACGTGCGGGTGGTCCTCACGGCGGGCGTGCTGGAGACGCTGGACGAGGAACACTGCCAACGCGTGCAGGCCGATGGGGTCCTCAAGAAGCCGTTCGAGGCGACGGTTCTGCTGGCCACGATCAAGCCGCTAGCCGAGGCAGCGGCCGCGGATCGCGCCGCACACACGCCGGAAACGGCCAAGTCGGCCGCAACGTCCCCGGCGAAGCCGCCCGCCGCGCCGTTTGTCGCCGTGGTGGATGAGGAGCAGGTGCGCGCAGCGGTGACGGTGGCGCTGGACGGCGCGATGGGCGCGATTGTCGACGAGATCACGCAACGCGTCTTTACCGCGCTGGCCGCGAAACGGCCCGAGGCGGCGCCCGCCCCGACGCCGCTAGCAGCACCGATCGCGCCCGAGCCCTCCAAGCCGGCTACCCCCGAGCCGGTGATACCGGCGGTCGAGCCCGTGCGCCGCGTCACGCCGGTCCGCATGCGCGGCAGTTCCATATTAGGATTGGATGTGGGTTCCCACGATCCCGAATCCTGATATGCCCGACAATACATTCGACGTTGTTTCAAAAGTAGAATTGCCCGAAGTCTCCAACGCCGTGCAGCAGACCGTCAAAGAGGTTCAGCAGCGCTACGATCTGAAGGACTCGCACTCCACCATCGAGCTGAACGAGAAGGAGCACAAGATCACGCTGCAGAGCAAAGACGAGTTCAAGCTCAAAGCCGTGGTCGATATCCTGCAATCGAAGATGGTGAAGCGGCACGTGCCGTTGAAGGCGTTGACCTACGGCACCATCATTCCCTCCGCGGGCTCGACGGTGCGCCAGGAGATCACGCTGCAGAACGGCATCTCGACCGAGAAGTGCCGCGAGATCGTGAAATCGATCAAGGACAGCAAGCTCAAAGTGCAGGCATCGATCCAGGGGGATTTCGTGCGCGTCTCCGGTCGCGACCGCGACACGTTGCAACAGGTGATCCAGTTGCTGCGCAATGCCGATTTCGGCATCGACATGCAGTTCACCAACTACCGCACCAACTAGTGGCGCGGCTGATCCAATCCCCGGTCATTCCGGGCGTCGTGGACACGCTACTCGAGGAGCCGGACCCGGGACCGGCACGGCTGGCGGCGGTAGTGTGCCATCCGCATCCTTTGCACGGGGGCACGATGCACAACAAGGTGGTCCACCGGATGGCGCGGGCGCTGCGGCACAAGGGCGCTGTCGTGCTGCGGTTCAATTTCCGCAAGGTGGGCGAAGTGGAGGCGGGGGTTGAGGACGCGCGGGCCGCGCTGGCATGGTTGCGGGAGCGGTATCCGGATCTGCCGTGGGCACTGGCCGGCTTCAGCTTTGGGGCGCGGGTGGCTACCACGCTCGCGTGCGAAGAGCCGGGCGCGCAGTTCGTGATGGCGGCCGGATTCCCGACGCGATGGGGGCCGCCGGCACACCTGGAGACTTGCGCGGTGCGGAAGATCTTCCTGCAGAGCACGCACGACCAGTACGGACCGCGGGTCGAGTTCGAACAGATGTACGGCGGGTTCGCCGAGCCGAAGCAGCTACGCTGGATCGAGTCGGCCGACCACTTCTTCGCCAGCGGGTTGGACAAGTTCGAGGCGGCCGCCGGTGAGGTTATCGAGCCAGCCGGAGAATCGCGGTATAAACCGTGTTGAATGCGTTTTGAAGGGCGACGGTATTGCCGGCCAGCACGAACAGACCGGTGGGTTGCGCCGAGTTATAGGTCGGACAGGTCTTGTCGTTGGCGACCCTTTTCAGAAGCCCCTGGTCGAGACCACCGTTGCCCGAGTACCCGATTACGTAAATGGCAATGGCCATGTTTTGGGTGTCTGTCGGCGTCCGATTGGCCATGTTGGCATCGTTCCGGATCCTGGTGCCGGCCGAATCCACGGCGTTCCAGAACGCCAGCGACCAATGGGTACCGCTGGTGTATTGCTTCTCGTCGAAGGTTGTCGTGTAGGGGAGCTGATTGGTAGTCGAGTTTCCGTTGGCATCGACGAACTGGGACGCCGTCATGTACGCAGTGCCGTAGAGGCTGTTCCCCCAGGCGTCGTAGTTAGGAATCTTGCCGAAGTCGGTGGTGGAGGAAATGTCGCCGGGCGTGCCGCTAGAGCTGTTGAAGGGGGACGTACAGCCGGCGCCGTCCGCGGGATTGATCGTCCTCGTTGTCGAACCCGGATTCGCCAGATACCAACTGGTAGTGTGAGTGGAGGTCGAGTCCGTGCTGTAGAGCTGATACAACCCCATGGGATTCGAACTCGTGAAAGGGCGGCTTTCGCCCACCCAGCCCACGATCTTTGGGGGATTGGGTGTTGTGGAGGTGATCTTGTTCGTACATCCGGTGGCCCGTTTCAGGGCGCCCTGGTTGTTGGTCGGTCCGGGTCCGCAACAGTTTGCGGCGCCGCCGGTCGTATCGTTCGGATTGTTGGCGTACACTGTGACGGACTGCGGCAGACCGTCGGTCAGCATCACGATCGAATTCAGCCGGTAGTCTACACCGTCATGCGCCAGATCCTTTAAGTGGGCCTTTTGGAGTTCGATGTAGGCGACGGAGAGGGCATCGGAGGTGCCGGTGTAGCCGCTTCCGCCCGCGTTGGTGGCGTTGATCTGGTTGACCAGATTATGCGGGTCTGTGCTGTCCAGAAATCCCGTCTTCGGGCCACCACTGGAAGTCGAAGTGGTTGTGGAGTCCCAGCTAGGGTTGGAGGGCGGATAGGCAACATACCCGCTGCTGTCGATCATCACAAGCCCCATTTCGTCAGAGCTGCTTGTGAACCTTTGCACGAAGCCGGCCGCGTAGTTCCGGGCATCGGCAAAAACGGTACTGCCGGCGCCATCGGAGTTGGTCATCGAGGGCGAGTTATCGAGGATCACCACGATCCGCGAATCGGTTCTCGTCGCCTCACCCGCGGCTGCTACCGTAGCTTTGGTCTGTCCCAGTATCCGCAAGAACAGCAGCGGGACATCAGCGGTGGCGCTGACGTCGATCGTCTTGGTAACTCCGGGGGTGTACACCGCCGTGTACTGCAGGTTGTTGGCGCCAAAAGTCCCCATGGAACCATCCGTGCGGAAATTGGCAGCCAAAAACTCGCCCGCTGCCGTCTGTGGATCCGCGGTAGTGCCCAGCAGGCGCCCGGCGCCCAGCACGGCGCCGTCCACCGCCGCCTGGAGCCTGGCCTGCGTGAAACGCGCGATTGTGGCATCGATTGCCAGACCGGTGAGGGGGATGAGAAGGGTGGGGATCATCAGCGTGAACAGCACCATGATGGAACCGCGCTCTCGCAATCTACGAATCATGTTTCCTCTCCTGCATCAAAACACGTTGAAACTGTAGACCGTATTGGCGCCCGCGAACGGCGGCATGGAGAAGCCCGGGACCGCGCATTCGGCGACGTACAGTACTTGCCCCGAAGGCAGGGTGGTGAGGTTGCCGTTGTTGATGTTGACGAACGGATTTCCGCTGACGAAGTTGGCAACGTCGCCGCTGTTGCTTACCTGATCGCTGGTGGAGATTTTTCCGGTGGTCGAATCGACGGTCACGGGATTCGGGCCGGTAGTGATAGGACTCCCGAGATTACTGGTGCGGATGCTCGACTTCCCGATCGTGACCCGCTGGGCGAAGGCCCATTTTTTCCAGTTGGGACAGCCGATCGGGTTTCCACTTCCATCCAGGCTGTACCCGGCCGACTGGCACATGCCCTTATCGATGTAGATCACGGTAGTCAGGACCACCACGGCGCTACCGGTGCCGTCGGTCTTGAGCCCAACGTCGGCGCCGAGCGACGCCAGGGTCGTCTTGTTACCGGGCTGGGAGAAATCCAGGCCGCGCGCGTACATCCGGTCGGCGTCGCGCGAGAGTTGGGCCACGCGCAGCGATTGAATCAATCTGAGGCCGATGCCGATGGTTCCCAGGAAAAGCGGAATCATGACGACCATCGCGAACGAGAACTCGACGATGGCCACACCTTGACGTTTCTTGCGCTTCATCATCGTCTCCTCTGCTAGGGCGCGGACCCGATGGGCGGTGAATCGCGGCACGGCTCGATGATATCGGCGGCGACCGCGTTGATCGGCGTTCCCGATGCATCCACAGGCTGGTGAAGGCCGAAAATTCGGGCAACCAGCGGGCCTAAGCTGTAACCTTGAACCGAGACCTGCATGATGTTGCCTGGCGTATTCCCGTTGCTCTGCGTGGAAACATCGGTCGCCGATGCAGTTGAACCCGGTGCCGGCGGTTGAAAATAATTGACCTTGATCTTGGCCAGCCCGCTCGAGCCCCTGAGAAGCCCCATCGAGTTAGCCTGGACCCAACTCTTCACCATGGTGGTTTGATCGGAGCCGGCCGCCGACGCCTGGGTACCCGTGATGGTGATCCCGTAACGGACACCTTGGCGGACCGCCTGCATGAGTGTCGTCTTTGCATACATGCCCCACGCCGCGTCGAGCACCGCGAACATCATCATGATCAAGGGCAGGAACGCCAGGGTGAATTCCAGCACCTCAGCGCCCTTAAGGTGTCGATTTTTGCCACATCGCGTACACATATGGATAAACAGAGCTCTTTGTCCACTATGACGGCAAACGGGCGCTTTGTCTTGACAACGATGGTTAGCTAACGACCGGCTATAGTTTCCTACCGATGACCGTGTAATCCAGCCCGCCGAAGAATGCTTCCCGGAAATCCTCGGGGAGCGACTTCAGCGACGGCATCGACTCGACAGCCGGCGATAGCTTGCGGACCTCGATCCTTCCCACCCCGTATTCTTCGAGATAGAAGACCAGCAGGGGATGCGGCACCGGGCGCTGGTGGGTGGGGTCGAGATAGAAATGTGTGGCGAAAATCGCCAGGCACTCGGGGTTGGGGGTTTCGATAGCGATGACGCCGCCCCGCTGCAGGCGCGACGTTGCGAGGCGGATCATTGCGGGCAGCCGCTCCGGTGGCAGATGTTCCACCACCTGCGAGCAGAAGATGCCGTCAAGCGAGGCCTCAGACAGGTTATCGAGATAGGCGAAGAGATCCGCCACCTCGGCATCGAGGCCCTTGGCCCGGCACATGGCGACGCTCTCTTCGCTGAGGTCGATGCCGCGGGCCGGCACGCCGGCGTCGCGCATGAGCTCCAGGAACTCGCCGCGTCCGCAGCCGATATCGAGCACGTCGGTACATCCGTCGAAGACCGGCCGATAGATCTCCTGGCCGGCCTTGACGTACTCCTCGGTTCCCCGAAAGCGTTCGGCGAAATGCCCGTAGTCAAAATCGGGCAGGGCGGGAGAGGCGGATGGCACTTGAGACGCTGTGCGGGCCGGGAGGCCCGCGTTACTGCGCTGACGGATCGTCTTGAGTTCGGCGAAGATCAGGCGTTCGTATTCCAGGCGGATCCGCTCCAGGTCGGCCCACAGCCGTTTCTGGATGTCCCCAGAGAAGCGCTCCAATGCGCCTTCGAAATCGCGATGCTGGCCGCGGACCAAGTCGCGATAGTTCGCGTCCATCAGGTCGGCGCGATGTTGGAAACCGGCCTGTAAATCCGCCACGCTACGCAGAAACTGCACCTCGTTCTGCGCCAGCTTCTGCTCCCAGGCGATCCGCCACTCCGCCCAATGGCCGCGAATATCCTTGGACTCCTTCAGCTCTTCGCGCACTTCGTCGCGCTCGACGCCGACCGCGGCGATGCGGTTGCCCAGTTCCACCAGGGCGCGGTTGAAGTCGTTGAAGCTCTCGATCGCCGTATCGATACAGGCGATCATCTTGCGGTTGAACTCCACCTGCTCGCGCACGTGCCAGTCGAGTGTCCGCGCCACCAGCTTCTTCCACGCCTGCACCAGGCTGTTGACGATGCCGCCCGGCCGCGGATTCACTGTGCCGATGGCTGCCACCTTGCCGAGCGCGGCGTCGCGCGCGTGCACCAGCGGCGTGAGATCCGGCAGCGCCACCTCGACCGCGCCCGCGCGCTTCTCGGGGTATCGCGCGCGCACCCGGTCGCGCACTTCGTTCAAGATGGCGATCAGCTCAGCGCTTTCCACGGCCCTTCCCCTTGGCGCGGCTCCACGATGCCGTAACCAGCGTGGTCAAACCGCCGCGTGCCGAGAAGTCGCCGATCACGGTGGCGCTCAACGGGCTCGCTGCCTTCACCACGTCGCGGAGCACGCGGTTTACCACGTTCTCCTGGAAGATACCGACGTCGCGATAGGCCAGCAGATACATCTTGTAGGATTTCAGCTCCAGGCAGAGCTTGTCCGGCACGTAGCGCAGGACGATCCTGCCGAAATCCGGCAGACCCGTCTTCGGGCAGACGCTGGTGAACTCCGGCATCACGATCTCGATCTCGTAGTCGGCGTACTGGTTGGGCCAGGTTTCAATCCCGGGCAGGGGCGTCACGATGCCGCCCCGCGCGTGTTCGTCGGTATAGGCGCGTTTCATTGCAGAGTTTTCGAGAGCAGGTCCAGGAACAGGCCGACGTCGGCCACCACACCCACCGCCTGCCCCGTGCCGCGGTCGCTCACCTTGGTGGCCACCGCGGGATTGATGTCCACACACACGATTTTCACCCAACTGGGCAGCATGTTGCCGGTGGCGATCGAGTGCAGCATCGAGCCCAGGCACAGCACCAGGCCCGCGCCCTTTAACTGGGCGGCGTAGGCGTCCTGCGCGACATTCATGTCGGTGATGGTGTCCGGCAAGGGGCCGTCGTCGCGGAGGCTGCCGGCGAGTACGAACGGCACGCCCTTCTTCACGCATTCGTAGAGGATGCCGCTGCGCAGCCGTCCCGCCTCCACGGCGGCGCGCACGCCGCCCGCGTGGTAGACGGCATTGATGGCGCGCATGTGATTGCGATGCCCGTGCTCTTCGGGACGGCCGTCCCTGAGCCGCACGCCGAGCGAGGTGCCAAACAAAGCGGCCTCGATGTCATGCACCCCGAGCGCATTGCCGCTGAGCACGCCGTGCACCCAGCCATCGCGGACCAGCGATGCCAGGCCCGCGACGCCGCCGGTATGGACCACCACCGGGCCGGCCACGGCGAGCACCTTCTGCTTCTGTTCCAGCGCGTGCCGCATCAGCGCGGCCGTCTGCCGCACGGCGGTTTCCACCTGCCGCTCGGAGCTGATGCCGTTGGCCATGAAGGCGAACGCCAGACGGTCGCGCTCCTTACTCTCCGGCGTCACGCGGATGCCGCGCAGGCCCACCACGATACGGTCTCCGGCGCGCAGGTCGCGCAGCCGGCGGCACACCGCGCGTCCGTCGGCGACCACGATCATGGCATCCATGCGCTGATTCTCGACTTCGATCCACTGCTCCCCCGCGCGGACGTGGGTGCGGTGGTTGGTGGTGGAATAGAAATCCTCCGGAGCGCAGCGGTCGCGCTCGACGGTGGCCAGCGCGGCGTCGCCAGTTTCGACCGGGGCGCACCCGATCATGAGCAGGTCTTCCAGCAAACGGTCCAGCGCCGGCGCGTCGGGCGCTTCCACTTTGAGACGCAGGTAAGAGGGCTCGCTGTTGGTCCGGCCGATGCGGAACTGCTCGACTTCGAACCGGCCGTGATGCTCGACGACCTTGTCGAAGATGTTCTCGACGACGTGCGAATCGATCAGGTGGCCTTCGGCCTCGACCACTTCCTGAAATGTCATAGGAAGTCTCTATTGTACCGTGAGGGAGGTTCCCGACCTGCCCCGAACCACTCTCGTGCGCGATAATTCCTGTTGTTGCGACTCGTCCTGCTCTTCTGTGCCACCGCGCTGAACGCCGCCCAGCCGTGGTCCGTGGACGACCTGTGGACGTGGCGTGAGGTCACGGACGTACGCATCCGTCCCGACGGTTCGAGCGCAGCCTGGGTGGAGGCCTCGTCCATCAGAGGTACGAACAACACCTGCACAACTCTCTGGCTGGCATCCATACCCACAGCGAAACCGCAACGCCTCGACGGCGACGCCTGCAACCAATCGCATCCGCGATGGTCTCCCGATGGCCGCTCGCTCGCGTATCTGGCCGGAGGTCAGATCTGGATCCGCGCTTTCGCCGGTGAGCGTCCCCGACAGATCACTCATGCCGCATCGCCGCCGCTCGCCTTCGCGTGGTCGCCCGATGCCACCGCGCTGGCGTACACCGCCCACACTTTTCTCTATGTCGTGCCGCTCAGCGGAGGCGCACCGGTGCCGGTTCCCACCGGCAAGCTCAATGTGCTCGGCGAGCCCGCGTGGATGCCCGACGGCAAGTCGATCCTCATCTCGGCCGCAGAGCCGGGCGGCGATGCGGAAATCTACTCGGTAGCTCTCGATTCCGGAAGCGCGCACCAGATCACGCACCACGCCGGACCCGACTTCGACCCGCAGCCCGCGCCCGACGGCAGCCGCATTGCCTGGATCTCACGCGACGCCAGGGCGCAGAGCTACGTTACCGCCAAGCTGAATGTGGCCAACCCGGACAGCTCGCGAGGCAAGATCCTGGCCGGCGCGCTTGATCGCGACGTCACACACATCCAGTGGAGCTCGGATTCGCGCACTGTGTACTTCCTGGCTGAAGACCGTGGCGAGAGCCGCGTCTGGTCGGCTCGCGCGGATGGCAGCGTGCGCCAGGCGACCACGGCCGGCGAGCGGCTCGTCGACTTCTCGCTCGCCGACAACGGCCTGGCCGCGGCAGTGCGCCCCTCGGGCGAGATCCTGACCTTTCCGGTCGATGTACCCGGTGCGCCTGCCCTGCTTGCCTCGCCGAACGCGCCACTTCTTGCGGCCCGCAATACCAGTGCTCCCGAGGAGATTCACTTTCCCTCAGCGGGCCGCGCCATTCAGGGCTGGATCACCAGGCCGCCAGGCTTCGACCGCGCGCGTCGGTATCCGCTGGTCCTGGACGTGCGCGACGCCCCGCGCCGGATGTGCGGCCTCGGGTTCGATCTACGCGCGCAGATTCTCGCGGCCCGCGGCTTCGTGGTGCTGTGCGCGAATCCACGCGGCACCCCCGGCTTCGGCGAGGAATTCGGCAACCTGCTGCGCACCCGCGACCCCGGCGACGATTTCGACGACCTGATGCGCGGCGCCGATTACCTGATCGCCCAAGGCTTCATCGACCCGGCGCGCATGCACATCATCGGCGGCCCACTCGCCGCCTGGGCCATCGGCCAGACCGATCGCTTCCGCTCCGCGGTCGCCGTGGACCCGCCGGCCGTCAACGGTACCGACCCGGAGCGCCTTCACACGCCGACGCTCGTGATCGATACCGGCACTGGCAAAGGCGCGTACGACATGTACTCCGCTCTTCGCGCGCGCCGCATCGACACCGAGCTGCTCCGCGTCTGGGGCCCACAGCAGCTCGAAGCCATCCTAAGCTGGCTGGCCCGCTGATCGCCGTTCGAGCTCCAGCAGGGCCCGCTTCCGTCCCAGCCCCCAGCGGTATCCGCCCAGTTCGCCGTTCCCCCGAATCACACGATGGCACGGGATCAGAATCGCCACACGGTTTGCCGCACAGGCGCGCGCCACCGCCCGCGCCGTCTTCGGTTGTCCGATTCCCACCGCGACCTCGGCATAGCTTTGCACCTGCCCGCGCGGAATTCCCTGAAGGTAGTTCCAGACCTTCATCTGGAACGCCGTCCCCTGGACGTCGTGGGGCAGATTTCCGATCTGCCCGGTTCCGAGATAGTTCATCAGCCCCTGAATCCAAGCCTGGAACTCGGCGCTCTTCCCGCGCATTTCCGCCACAATCGCCGCCGGATACTCCCGTTTCAATTCCTCGAGCAACTCCTCCCGGGAATCGCCGAACTGCAAGAAACAGATTCCGCGATCGGTGGCTCCGATGATCATCACGCCAAGCGGCGAATCCACCTCCGCCCACGTGATCTCCACGCCGCGTCCGCCCTGCCGGTATTCCTTCGGCGTCATTCCCAGGCGCGTGTCGGCCCGCTCGTACACACGGCTGGAGGATCCGAAGCCCGCCTCGTACACGGCCTCGGTCACGTCCTTGGCGTGCCTGAGACCCTCTTTCAGACGCGTCATCCGGACGACCTCCAGGTACTGCCTGGGGGTGACGCCGGTCTCGGCCTTGAACGTCCGTTGCAGGTGAAAGCGGCTGAGGCCCGCCCGCGCCGCCAACACCGCCAACGTGATGCGCTCGTCGCCGTGTTGGTCGATGAAGCGGCACAGCTCGCGCATCCGCTCTCTATCGTCCTCCTTGGGACGGCAGCGCAAACACGCCCGCAACCCGTCCCGCTCGGCCGCTTCGGCGGTCTCGTAGAACCGCACGTGTTCCCGCAAGGGCCGCCGCGCCGCGCACGAGGGCTTGCAGTAGACACCCGTGGTAATCACGCCGAAATAGAACTGCCCATCCTGCGTGCGATCCCTGTTCTTCACCGCTTCCCAGCACATTTCCGTGTTCATGCTTGCATGATGCTCCACAGGCGCAGGGCGCTGCTATCCGCTTGTTGCGCTCGAATCCGGAAATAATTCCAGGGCGGCGCGTGCGGCCTGCGCGTCGCGGTCCCGGCCCTCGCGCGCCAGGGTCCGCAGGAACTCCGCTGCGCGTTCATCGCGCGACAGGCTCAACCCCCGCAGCAGCGCCACGCGATACTCCTGACCCGCCGCCTGATGCCAGGCCTCCAACAGCGCGTCCACGGCGCCGGCCATGCGTGAATTCCCCAGGGCCAGCGCGGCCTCTTCCGCCGCCGCGCCGCCCTGCGCGTCGAGAAACGCTTTCACGAACGGCAGGGCCTGTGCGCGCTCCACGATCAGCAGCGATTCCAGAGCCTGTCCGGTTACCGCGGGCTCATCGTCGCCGACGCGCGCCTTCAATCGCAGCACGAGCGCGCTTTCATCGCCGCCCATGGTCCCCAGCGCGCGCGCCGCGTCGCCGCGCACCGAGGGGTCCGGCTCCGTGAGCGCGCTCACCAGATGCCGCATCACCTCTTCGCGGCGGATGTCCGCGCACCCCGGCAGCGCCAGCAGACAGATGCCGCGCAACGGTCCGGCCGTATCCTGCGACCCGCCCCAAACCGGTTCCAATTGCACGTGCGCCGCACCGCGCAGAAAAGGCTCGGCGGCATCGTAGTCCATTTCTTTCAGCGCGCGCGCAATCGCGTTCTTGCCCCAACACTGGGGATCGCTTTTGGCCGCGTTCTCGAATAGCCGCTCGAACGCGCGCAGCAGGTCGGGGATCAGGTCGAGCAATCGCAGATCCGCCGCAATCTCCGCGGCCTTCGCCACCACCAGGTTCACGCGGTCGCTCAAAGCCTTGCGCAATTGGGGTTCGGCATCGGCCGGACTCGATCTGCGCAACTCGCCCAGCTTCGCCAGTTCCTGCTCGATCCGTCGCGCCACGTCTTCCCCAACTATGTCATAATTCGACCATGTCCACGGCTGTCCTGAAGATGGAGCCGAAGTCCGAGGGGATCGCGACCCCGCGCAAGAAGCGGCCCAAAGAGATCGCTGTCATCACCGAATGCTGCACCGGCTGTGCCGGCTCGCCGGCGTGCGTGCCCTACTGTCCGGTAGCCGACTGCATGTACTGGGTACCGGACGAAGATCATCCGCCTTTCGGCCACATCGAGGTCGACCCGGTTCTCTGCATCGGCTGCAAGAAGTGCACCAGCAAAGGTCCCGACGGCGCTTTCCTCGACGGCTGCCCCTGGGACGCCATCGAAATGGTGGACATCAATGCGGTCGAGGCTCAACTGGGCATCAAAATGCCAGTCTGATCCATGCCTCTCGAGATACAACCACACGAACGCGAGGGCGTCCTCGTCCTCCGCATGAAGGGCCGCATTGTCGTGGGCAAGGAAGCCACGGCGCTGCGCGACAAGGTGAGCGAAGTTTCGGCTGCCGGTCACAAGAACCTCGTCTTCGACCTTTCCGGGGTAGACTACATCGATTCCACCGGCCTGGGCGCGCTGGTCATGTGCGCGACTACCATGCGCAAGAACGGGGGCCTGGTGAAGCTGGTCAACCTGACCAAGCGGAGCATCGAGCTGCTGGTGATGACCCGCCTCGCCACCGCCTTCGAGATCTTTTCGGACGAGCAGGACGCGGTCAACAGTTTTTTTCCCGACCGGAAGATCAAGACGTTCGATATCCTGGATTTCGTGCAGAAGATGAAAGACGAGGACTAGCCTCGGATGGCTCTCGTCGTGATCGGCGGTGTGGCTGCCGGACTGAGCGCGGCCGCCCGGGCGCGGCGTCTCGACGCGCGGCTGGAAATCCTGGTTCTGGAAAAAGGCCC
>DATJYJ010000267.1:0-30007 GCA_035578025.1 Verrucomicrobiia bacterium | reverse complement strand
GCGGCGGCGCGCGCGGACCACGTAGAGGTGACACACCGACCCGGGACGGCGCACGACGGGGCGCACCGGGTCACAGCCGGCCAGGGCGTCATCGTAGAGCCGCGCAAGCCGGACCCGCTCCGCATTCCAGTCCGCAAGCTTGGGAAGGAACGCGCGCAGATAGCAGGCCTGGATCTCGTCGAGACGCGAATTGAGGGCGCGCTCCCGCGCGATCTGATCGTTGTGGCGGCGGCCTCCGTCGCGCAGGCTGCGCAGCCTGGCCGCGATACGCGCGGAATCCGTGGTGACGGCGCCGCCATCGCCGAGGCAGGGCAGGTTCTTGGTGGGGTAGAAGCTGTACGCGGTTACGCGGCCTGCGACCGGCGCACCGTGCGCCTGGCAGGCGTCTTCCACCAGCGGCAGGCCCGGGGGGAGCAGCGCCGGTAGGTCGCAGGGCTGGCCGTAGAGATGCACCGGGACGATGGCGCGCGTCCGCCGGGTGATGGGAAGGTCCGGAGCGAGCAGGAGATGCTGCTCGTCCACGTCCGCGAAGCGGGGCCGGCATCCGGCTGCCAGGACCGCCTGAGCGGTGAAGGGCGAGGTCAACGCAGGTACGATCACCTCCGCTCCGCTCTCTCCCAGACCGATGGCGCGCAGGCCGAGCTCGATCGCGGCGGTGCCACTGCCCACGGCAACCGCATACTTTGCCCCGAATGCGACGGCCAGCTCGGCTTCGAATGCCGCGACCTGCTCGCCCAGAATGAAATGCATCCGGTCGAACAGACGGGCGAGGTTGGCGCGCCAGGCGGCCTCGGTGGCCTCCAGCACGGGCCGCAGATCGACCATCGGGATCTTCATCGCAGGACCACCACGCGTACCCACAGGCGGACAAGCTCCAGCAGGGTCTTCAATAACGACCTGATTCGGAAAAACTGCGAACGCCCGTGCAGCCGCGGATAGTGATGCACGCCCACTTCAGCCACTCCGCACCCGGTGAGCTCCAGCTTGCGCACCAGTTCGACGCAGATGGTTCCGCTGGTCGAGGTCAGGTGGATGCGCTCCAACAGGTCGCGGCGGATCAGGCGATAATCGCAATCGATGTCGCGAATGCGGATTCGGAAGAGCAGGCGCGCGCAAAAATTGTAGGTGCTGCCGAGCCAGATGCGGTGCGCCGGATCGTGCCGCTCCAGTTTGTACCCGTTCACCAGGCCCGTCTCAGGGTGCACCAGTTCCAGCAGGCGAGGCAGTTCCGCGGGATCGTATTGGCCGTCGCCATCGGTATAGAAGACCCAATCCTTGATTGCGGCCCCGAAGCCGCTGCGCAGCGCACCGCCGTAGCCGCGGTTCTGCTCATGGGTCATCACGCGCATCCAGGGCGCATATTGGCGGCGTAGCTGTTCGAGGACCTCTCCGGTCTTGTCGCGGCTACCGTCATCGATCACGATCACTTCGTAATCCGCGACATGCGCCTCCAGGACATCGAATGTCCTGGCAAGCAGGCCGGGCAGCGAGGGCGCGTCGTTATACGCCGGGAAAAAGACGCTCAGCGAGGGAAACCGGACGGCGTTCATGGCACCCGCTCCCCGATGAGCACCAAGGATTGGCCGGCGCTGAAGCCGCGGCCGGCGCCGAGCCATGCGGCCTCCAAGCCGAGCGGCAGATAGAGCAGCCGGTCGAGCCACTCCGGGACGGGCTCCACTCCGCTTTTCGCGGGCTGCCGGATCAGTGGCTCCCAGACGCGGAACTTGAACAGCGCGACGGGCAATAATAGCGAGTTCACGTAGGTACAGCGAAGCGTTCGGATGCCGGCCTCCGCGAAGAGACCGATCATGCGGCTCCGGTCAAAACGCTGGCGCTCGTTGGTGAACGCAGTGTGACGGCTGCGCAGAATCTCCAATGCCGAGGTGCGCACCGCGACCAGCCCGCCGCGCCTGGTCACTCGGGCCAGCTCGCGGGCTGCCAGATGCTCCTCGCCGCGCGGAAGATGGGCGATGACGTCGATCGACAGCGTGAGATCGAAACGACCGTCGCCGAAAGGCAGGGCCCGGATGTCGCCCTGCACCGCGCGCGCGGCGCCCAGCTCACGGGCATAGCGCAGCCCGTGCCAACTGTAGTCCAGCGGCACGATGGGCCAGCCCCGCTCCTTTTGCAGGAGGCGCGAGAGGTAGCCCGTGCCGCAGCCGGCCTCGAGCGCGCTGCCGATCGCGCGCCCCTCGAGATGCGGGTCGAGGATGCGGAAAAGAATCTCGCGCATTCCGCGGTACCACCAGAAATGCTCTTCGCTCTTGCGGATGTTGGCGAACTCCGCCGGGTTCATGAACCCGCTCATACGGTGGCGGGCAGCGGCTCGTGCGCCTTTTCCAGCGGGCAGACGGGCCGTGCGTCTTCCGGCTGAAGATAGTGCGGCATCTCCTCGCGGTAAAACTCGAGTGTGGCCGCGATGCCATCCGCGAAGCGCGTGACAGGCCGCCATCCGAGGGTCTCCCGGATGCGGGTGGAATCGCTGGTATAGCTCCCGATGTCGATGCGCTTCCGCTCTTCGGGGAACGGGCGGAGAACCGGCCGCGGCGCGCCGGCCGCCGTGCTGATGGCCGCGGCGATGCATGCGAGAGACAGCGGGCCCGGCCCGCCGAGATTCAGCGTCCGGGATTGGGGCGCCTCCACCGAACCGGCGAGCAGGAAAGCGTCAACCACGTCTTCGACGTACACGGGATCGCGAAGCTGCCGGCCGTCGCCGAAGATCTCGATGGCCTGGCCCAGCAGCGCGCGGCGGAGAAACCCTCCCAGGAATCCCTGGCACGGCAGGTGAAGCGCCATGCGCGGGCCGTACACGTTGGTGAGATTGAGGACCACGGCGTCGATGCGTCCCATTTCGGTGTAGAGCAGGTGGTAGCCAGCGGCGGCGCACTTGTGGATCCCGTTGAAATCCACCGGCTGCACCGGATGAGTCTCATCGACGGGGAGGTACTGCGGCACGCCGTAGATCTGGCGCGTCCCGGCGTATACCACTCGTACGCCAGGTGCGAAGCGCGCGCATTGATCGAGAAAACGAAGATGTGCCGTGGCGTTGAGCTCGGCGTCACGCCACGGCTGCTGCATGCTGTGGATGTGGCTGATCTCGCCCGCGATGTTGAAGATCACCTCGGCGGAGCGAAGGACATCCGCGAAATCGGCAGCGTCGGCGATATCGCGATGGAGCAAATTCACGTCATCCGCAACCGGATCGAAATTGTGCGGATTGGCGCCGCAGCCGGCGACCATCGAATCGATCAGAGTGACACGGGCGCCCGCACGTGCCAGGCGCAGAACGAGGTTACTGCCGATGAAACCAAGGCCACCCGTTACGAGGACGTTGCGGTTTCTGAATCGGGAAGCAAGAACACCGGGACTGGTTCCTGAGGTACCGATGTGATCTTTTTAACCTATCGCGCGCAAATGTGCAAGTTCGTGCGTGTTAACGGGCCAGCGAGTATTTCGAGGCTCGCACGGCGCGCTCGAATGCCCAGGCGCGGATGTGATTGATCTGCTCGTGCATGGTGCGCGAGAGCGGGACCATCTTCACGGCGGTGGTGACCAGGTCGCGGTCGGTGAGCTCCTTGCCGGCCAGCCGGGCCTTGGTGATGGCGGAGACGACACACTGTTCGATTTCCGCGCCGGCAAAGCCGTTGGTGAATTCGATGAGCTGCTGCAGGTTGAAACGCGCCGGGTCGATGCCACGGCGGGCGAGGTGGATCCTGAGGATCTCGACCCGCTCCTCTTCGGCGGGCAAATCCACAAAGAACACCTCGTCGAAGCGGCCCTTGCGGATCATCTCGGCGGGCAGGAGGTCGATGCGGTTGGCCGTGGCCGCTACGAAAAGTCCTTTGGCTTTCTCCTGCATCCAGGTGAGGAAGAACGCGAAAATACGGCCCTGCTCGCCGGCGGTTTCCGTGGAGGTGATGCCCATCTCGATTTCGTCGAACCACAACACCGCGGGCGAGAGATCCTCCATCAACTTGCAGGCCTCGACAAACGCTCCCTCGGGTTTGCCGTGCCGCCCGGAGAAGATCTCGATCATGTCGATGCGGTAGAGCGGAAGTTGAAAGCACTGCGAAATGGCCTTGATGCACAGGCTCTTGCCGCAGCCCGGAATCCCCATGAGCAGGATCCCCTTGGGTACGATCTCGCTGGTGAGCGAATCGCGCATCTGAAACAGTTTGCGGCGCTCCAGCAGCCAGTTCTTGAGCACTTCGATGCCGCCGACATCGGAGATCGAGGTAGGCTCGGTGATGAACTCGATGACGCCGGTGCGGCTGACCAGGGTGCGCTTCTCTTCGAGCAGCACGGGCAGCGATTCCGGGCCGAGCTGAGGAGTGACCACCAGGGCGCGGCGCAGGGCATAACGGGCTTCCTCGAGAGTCAGCCCGAGCAGTCCGCCGGCGAGCAGTTGCAGCACCTCGGCATCCACACCGGGGCATTCTTCGCGCAGGAAGGCGACCATCTCGGCGGCGTCCGGCGTGCGCAATTCCAGGTACATGACGCTGCGCTCGATCTCCTCGGGGATGAAGCGCACCGGAGAGGTGATGACTACGAATTTCCCGTGCCCGAAACCGTTTTCATAGACATCGCGCAGGCGCCTGCGGGTCTGTGGGGATTCGCGCAGCGGCTCGTGAAAATCCTTGAGGTGGAAGATCGCCGAGCCGTTGTGCGCGTCGATGAAATCGAGCGCATCGCGCGGCGACCCGGTGCCCGCGGCGGGAGCTTCTCCGTCGCGGTGCATTTCTTCGGTGAGGCTCCAGGTCCAGACAGGAACGGGCGCGGATGGATTCAAGACTTGAGCAACCTCGCGCAGAATCCTGCCGACGCGCTGTTCTTCAGACGAGCGGATGTAGGTCAGGGGACGGCCCGACTGAAAGATTTCCCGAATGGTTGTGGCGGCGCGGCTCTCGATCGTGTGTGTC
This sequence comes from Verrucomicrobiia bacterium, assembly GCA_035578025.1. Classification (GTDB taxonomy): domain Bacteria; phylum Acidobacteriota; class Terriglobia; order Bryobacterales; family Bryobacteraceae; genus Solibacter. Next base: position 25,088 of record DATJYJ010000267.1, on the reverse strand, counting down.
TCCTCTCGAGCGGTGAACATTCATTATAAGGACGCGGCGGGGCGCGATTTGGCCGAATGCCCGGTACTATTCCGCCGGCTCCGCCTGCGGAGGGTCCCCGCTCAGCAGCCTCTCGTAGACGGCGCGGGCGGCGCGCTGGGCGGCGATCTTCTTGGTGCGGCCGTCGGCCTGGCCGGACCAATCCTTGCCCACCCTCACTTCGACGGTAAAGGTCTTGGAGTGCTCCGGACCGCGTTCGCGCACCGTGGTGTAGCGCGGCTGGGCCAGGCTGCGCGACTGGGCGAGTTCCTGGAGCGCGCTCTTGAAATTGGTGATGGCCGGCTGAATGTCGGTCTCGGAGTCTTCATCGCCCGAAAACGGCGCGTCCAACACGTGACCCGACACGAACTCGCGCGCGGCGTCCATACCGCCGTCGAGGTAGATCGCCGCGATGATGGCTTCCAGGGCGTCGGCGAGGAGATTTTTTTTGGACCTGCCGCCGGTCACTTCCTCGCCGCGTCCCAGGTCGAGAAACGCGCCCAACTCCAGGCGGCGCGCGACGCCGTGCAGGTGCGCCGCGCTGACGAGGCGGGCCTTGTCCCGGGAGAGCTCGCCCTCGCGGTGCTCAGGATTGCGGCGAACCAGGGCGTCCGAGATGAGAAAGCCCAACACCGCATCGCCCAGGAACTCGAGCGGCTCGTTGTCCGCCAGGGGAGCGCCGGTGGAGACCAGCTCGTAGGCCCGGGAGCTGTGGGTGAGGGCGCGCCGCAGCAATTCCAGGTCTTTGAACCGGTAATTCAGCCTGGCTTCGAGAGATGCCGGTTCGGCGTGCATGCCAACTGACCGGTTACTGTGCTCCACCCGGCGCTTTGCCGCCGGCCTTGACCGCTGACGCCTTGATCTGCTGCGCTATCTGTTTGATCTGCGGATGAGCCTGCGGATCGCTGATGATTTTGTCGCACAGCGCGATGGCTTCGTCGTTCTTGCCCTCGGATTGCAGCGCCGAAGCCTCGCGCACGTAGTATGCCGGCTGCGGATCGTTTTCGGCCGCGGTTTTGAATTGGGAGGCGGCCTCGTCGTACTTCTTGCTCACCAGCGCGGCCATGCCGAAAGCGTTGTGTGCGCGGCCGATGATGCTCTTTTTGAATTCATCCCATTGTGCATCGGTGATCTGCGGGTTGGGCTTGGGAAGGTCCTTCACGGCCGCGATGGCATCGTTGGCGTACTTGGCCGATTGGGCGAGCTTCTCGTTCTTGTCGAGATCATTTTCGCGCGTGCCCTGAGCAATCAGCTCGGCAAGCATGATGCTGGCCTGGTAAGACTTGGGGTTGGCTTGGAGCGCCTGCTCCGCGTAAATCTGCGCCTTGGCACTGTCGTGCTTCTGCTGGTACGCCTCCGCTTCCATGTAGAGCGCGGTGTCCTTGAAGTCGGTGTCAGCGAACTTGGCGATCAGCTCGTCGGCGGCCTTGATAACGCCGTCGAAATTACCTTGCTGTTGCGCCTGGAACATCGCCTGCAACGTCTCCAATTCGGCCTTGGATTTAGGCGCGGGGCCCTTCGCGGGCGCGCCTTGCGCCATCAGGCCGGCGGCACCGGCGGCTGCCAGGAGAAGGCCGGTGAGTATCGATCGTTTCATGAGAAAACTCCTTGGTGATTACTTCGAAATCTGCTGGAGCAGTTGACGTGCCTGCTCCTTTGCCTTATCGGTTGCGCCTTCCAACTGAAGAACGCTGTTGAGCAGCCGGGCGGCCTGCTCCTTTTCATCCGCCGCGATGGAAAGCCGGCCCAGATAGACCAGGTCCCAGGCTTTATCGAAAGGCTCCGGGTCGGAATCGAGAGATTTTTGAAAGAGGCGCTCGGCCTCGTCCAGGTGTTTTTCCAGCAGGGCAATGCGGCCCAGCCCATAGTAAGCGGTGGCGTGCATCGCGGACTTGTCGGTCTCCTGGAGCACTTTCAGGAAGAGCTTGCCGGCTTTTTCGAGATCGCGCGCGGTATAGGCTTCCTCCGCATCCTGGAGAGTTTTGGCGGCGCCGGTGGGCGGAGGAGGCGCGGCCGGCGCGGCCGGCGTCACAATCGGACGGGCGGCTGCTTCCCTGTTGAACTCGACGCCGGTGAGCCGCTTGTCCTCCTTCACCACGTCGATGGCCTGCACCATGTCCTTGTAGTAGCGCAGCATCGAGCTTTCCTGCTTTTCGTAAACCGGCAGCGCCTCGGAGAAATACGGCGCGAGGATGTAGCCTTCCTTGAGCGCCTCCTGAATCACGGCCGGCTTGTGATCCAACCTGGCCTCCACTGCTTTGATGAGCGATTCGGTGACCAGCAGCAGGTAGTCCTCTTTGAACGAGTCGCCCAGCGCCTGCGAACGCATCGCGTGATCCACCAGGCTCTTCTTCCGGTTGAGGATCTCCTGGTTGTAGGTGGCCATGGGATCAAGCAGGTAGTGGAGGTAGGCGTGGCGGATGTCGAAAATTCGCGGATCGGCCGAGGGCGTGATCACCACCGTGTAATCGTCGCTATAGCTGCGCGTTTGGATCTGGTTCGGACCGGCCTGGAGCTCGACGAAAACCTGGAAGCGCCGGTTCTTGAACCCTGAAGTCATCTGGCGCATGTAGCCGTTGACTTGAAGCACGGCGTTGGTGACCGGCTCGTGGTAGCGCTCGAGGTATTGGTCGATTGCGGGCTGCGAGCGCTTCCACAGGTCGTCGATATCGGCCTCCTTGTAGAAAGCGGCCAGCAGCCTCGAAAATTCGCGCATGCCGGCCACCTCGGGCGGAATCTCGACATCGCGCTGCGTGAAATCGAAATTCGGCGGACCGCTGCACGAGAGCGCAAACGAGATGTACTGGCTCAGCTCGAGGGTGTCGGTTCGCTTGCGGTGTTTGTCGAAGAACTCCTTGAGCGGGGCAAGCGAGGCGATCCGGCGTTTCTCGAGCTCTTTCTGAACGGCGAAGCGCAGCGGGTGATTGGCGGTCGAAGCCCAATCGGCGCGGTAGCCCACGGCGTTGATGGCCGCCATGACGGTAAAGAGACTGGGGCTGGCATCGAGCTGTCCGGTTTCGGCCGGGGCGGCAAACGTGAGGGCCGCGAGCAGCACGGCAGTAAGTACAAAACGAGACAATGAGATACGCCTTCGGAACTAACAGTTTACCGCAGTACCGCGCCGGCTTCGCGACGCGGAGCGGACGAGACAGAACGACCGGGTTTACAGGCAGGTCCGCGCCACGCCTTATAATCCTTCCATGGACGCCCCCAATGCCGAACGCCCGTTTCTGGGCGTCCACGCGGTGAACGTCTTCGTCCGCGATCACGGCGCGAGCCTCCGCTTCTATGTCGATCGGCTCGGATTCCGCCTCGCCTTCGACGGCCGTCTCTCCACCGGCGAGCGCTGGGTCGCGGTCGCGCCTCCGGATGGCAGCACCGTCCTGAATCTTCTCGCGGTGGCTCAGGACTCCCGCGAGACGAAGCTGGTAGGCCGTCCGACGGGCGTGGTGTTCGTCACCGAAAACGTGCTCGCCACCTTCGAAGAATGGCGCCGCCGGGGCGTGCAGTTTCAGTTCACGCCGCGCCTGCGCCGCATCCGTTACCAGCGCGTGCAGCGTTCTTCGGATGAGCCGGGCTCGGAAGATGAATCCCCGGTGTGGGGCGGTGTCTACACACGGTTCAAGGATCTCGACGGCAACTCCTTCGCACTGGTGGGCTTCGACGAGGTCAACCGGGAGATCGAAGCGCAGCGCCGCCGTGCGGCGGAAAAGCTCGAAACCGAGCGACGTGTCGCGCACGAACTGGAGATTGCCAAACAGGTGCAGGCGCGACTCTTTCCGCAGACCCAGCCGCCGCTGGAAACGCTGGACTACGCCGGCGCGTGTATCCAGGCGCGGCAGATCGGCGGCGATTACCACGATTTTCTCGACCTCGGGCGCGGGCGGTTCGGGCTGGTGATCGCCGATATCGCGGGCAAGGGAATCGCCGCCGCGCTTCTGATGGCCAACCTGCAGGCCAATCTTCGCAGCCAGTCCGCACTCGCGCTGGAGGAGCCGGAGCGCATGCTGCGCACGGTCAACCAGCTTTTCTACGAAAACACCAGCGACAGCGCCTACGCGACGCTGTTCTTCGCCGAATACGACGACTGTACGCGCCGGCTGCGCTACGCCAATTGCGGCCATCTTCCGCCGCTGGTTCGCCGCGCTGACGGCGCCATCGATCGCCTGGACGCTACGGCGACCGTGCTGGGCCTGTTTCGCGATTGGGATTGTGCAATTGCCGAGGCCCGTATGTCGTGCGGCGACACCCTGGTGCTTTATACCGATGGCGTGACCGAATCCTTCAACGACGCCGGCGAGGAATTCGGGGTTCAAGGGCTGATCGAATCGCTCGACCGGCATGGTTCGCTGTCACCGCGATCCGCCATCTCGGGTATTGTCGACGAGGTGCGCCGCTTCGCGCCGGCGGAGCAGCAGGACGATATTACGCTGATCCTGGCGCGGTGCCGGGAGGGGTAGATGATATTGCCTGCGATATACTGACATTGTGCGGCTCGTCCTCGATACGAGCGTCTTGGTGGCGGCTGTGCGCAGTAGCCTCGGCGCGTCGCGTCAACTGCTGATCGCTGGCTTGAAGGGGCGTTACTCGTTGCTCGTTTCTGTTCCGCTGATGATGGAATATCAGGCTGTGCTGCTCCGTCAGGAGCACCTGGAGGCAGGCCAAGTTTCTGCGGCAGCGGTGGAAGAGATCTTGAAAGCTGTGGCTTCTGTCGCCGTGCCTGTTCGGCTAGCGTACTTGTGGCGGCCGATGTTGAGAGATCCTGACGACGAAATGGTATTGGAAACGGCTGTAAATGGTGCGGCAGATTACTTATGCACGTTGAACACGCGGGATTTTGCGCCTGCGGGACAGTTTGGAATCGCGGTCGTCAGCCCGGGCAAAGCCTGGCGCCTATTGGAGAAATCGCATGAGGAAAAGTAACGTGGCGTTGCGGTTGCAGCCTTCGCTTTTGGAGGAAGCACGGAAGGTCGCTCAAAGCGAAGGGATCGCACTCAATCAATTGATCAACGTTGCAGTTGCAGAAAAGCTGTCGGTGCTGCGTACCGACGAGTATTTCCGACAGAGGGCTGCCGGTGCGAATATAGCAAGGGCTTTGAAGATTCTTTCCCGCACGGGAACGGGTAACCCGCCGATGCCCGGAGACGAATTGGCCCCACAAAAAGCACGCCCGGTACGTAGACGCAGCGGTTCATAGGGGAACAGCGTCGCGCATGGCTTGATCCAGCACTTTTGGACGGAGCATGCCCGCAGTGGCGACATCGACCGGCTGATCCAAAAGCCGCTGAAGGTCCATGAGAAGGCCGCCAAGATCCATCAAGGTACGATCCGGAGCCAGATCGACGAGAAAATCGATGTCGCTGGCCGGCGAGTTCTCCCCGCGCGCGACAGAACCAAAGACACGGACGTTGCTTGCGCCATATCCGGCCGCGATCCGGGCCGCCTTAGTGAAAATCGTGCGACTCCGCCGCCGCCCCCGCGCGCATCCCGGCGACCCGGCCGACCTTGACGCTGATCACGCCGTCCAGATTCTGCAGCACGCCGTCGATCAGCAGGAACGGCTCGGCCAGCACCTCGAACTTGTAGCGGTCGAAGATGGCCGGGGTCACAATCGCGTTCATGATCCCGGTCTCGTCCTCCATGCTGAGGAACACAAAACCCTTTGCCGTGCCGGGACGCTGGCGCACCACGACACTGCCGGCGATGCGCACCACGCGGCCATCGGGGACGCGCGCCAGGTCGCGGGCCGGCGTCACGCCGAGCGCGTTCATCTCCGCGCGCCGGTGCGCCATGGGATGGCGGCCGATGGTCAGCCCCGTACCGCGATAATCGGCCCACAAGCGCTCTTCGGTGTTCATAGGCGCCAGCGGGGATGGCGCGCCGGTTTCCTCCAGCGGCTCGAGCAGCGGGCCGACCGGCAGGATCGCGCGCTGCGCCTGCCACAGGGCGTCGCGGCGGTGGAGTCTGTCGAGCGTGTTCAGCGCGCCGATCTCGGCCAGGCGGTTGAGCTCGTCCTTGCGCAGCTCGGGAACCCGCAGCGCGAGATCATCCACGCTGCTGAACGGCCGCTCGGCACGCGCGCGGAGAATGGCGCAGCCGGTGTCCTCGCGCAGTCCGCGGGCGGTCTTCAGCCCCAGGCGCAGGCAGCCGGCCTCGACTGTGCACTGCCAGTCGGATTTGGTGACATCTACGGGAAGAACACGAAGACCATGACGCTGCGCGTCTTTGATCAGGATGGCGGGGGAGTAGAAACCCATCGGCTGGTTGTTCAGCATGGCGCAGGTGAAGGCGGCAAGATGATGACACTTCAAATACGCGCTGGCGTAGGCGATCAGCGCGAAACTGGCGGCATGCGATTCGGGGAAGCCGTAGAGCGCGAATGAGGTGATGGAGCGGACGATCGCTTCCTGCGCATCGCCGGTGATGCCGTTCTTATTCATGCCAGCGCGCAGGCGCACTTCGATGTCCTTCATGCGCTTTTCGCTGCGCTTGAAACCCATGGCGCGGCGCAGTTCTTCGGCTTCGCCGCCGGTGAATCCGGCCGCGATCATCGCCATGCGCAACAACTGCTCCTGAAACAGCGGCACGCCGAGCGTGCGCTGCAAGACGGGCTCGAGCGACGGGTGCAGACAATCGGCCTTTTCCCTGCCCTGCCGCCGGTTCAGATACGGATGCACCATCTTGCCTACGATCGGCCCCGGCCGGATGATCGCCACCTGCACCACGATGTCGTAAAAGCGCAGCGGCTTCATGCGCGGCAGGCAGGACATCTGCGCGCGGCTCTCCACCTGGAACATGCCGATGGTATCGGCGCGCTGGAGCGCATCGTATACCGCGGGATCGTCCTGCGGCAGGTGGGCCAGATCCACTTCAGGGACCATCTTGAGGCAGTCCTCGATCACCGCCATCATCCCCAGGCCGAGCAGGTCGACCTTGATGATGCCCATGTCGGCGCAGTCTTCTTTGTCCCACTGCACCACCACGCGGCCCGGCATGGTGGCCGGCTCCAGCGGGACGACCTGATCCAGCGCACCCTGGCAGATCACCATGCCGCCGGAGTGCTGCCCGAGATGGCGCGGCAGGTCCTGCGCCATTTCGTACAGCTCGAGAAATTTTCGCACCTTGGGATGTTTGAGGTCGAAACCGGCGTCGCGAAAGGTGCGGTCGGTGGTCTCGTTGGGATCCTTCCATTCCCAGTGGCGCACCAGGCTGGAGAGCTTTTCGAGCGACGTGATTTCGAAGCCCAGCGCCTTGCCCACCTCGCGCGCCGCCGACCGCCCGCGATACGTGATCACGTTCGCCGTCATGGCCGCGCCGAGCTTGCCGAAGCGCTGGTAGACGTACTGGATGGCCTGCTCGCGCTTATCGCCGCTGGGCAGGTCGATATCGATGTCGGGCCACTCGCCGCGCTCTTTGCTGAGGAAGCGCTCGAAGAGCAGGTCCATGCCGACGGGATCGACAGCGGTGATCTCCAGCGCGTAGCAGACCGCGCTGTTGGCGGCCGAGCCGCGGCCCTGCGCCAGGATGTCGTGCTCTTTGCAGTAGCGCACGATGTCCCAGACGATCAGGAAATAGCCGGGCAGCTTGAGCTCCTCGATGAGCGCCAGCTCGCGCTCGACCTGCCGCCGCGCCCGCTCGTGATAGGGCTGAAAGCGGCGTTGCGCGCCCTCCCCGGCGCGTTTGCGCAGAAAGCTCATCTCGGTTTCGCCCTCGGGCACGGGGTAATGCGGGAACTCGTAGCCCAGATCGGCGAGGGTGAAGTCGAGCCGCGCGGAGATCTCGTGCGTGTTGGCGATGGCTTCCGGCAGATCGGCGAAGAGGCGCGCCATTTCGGCGGGCGTTTTGACGTGGCGCTCGTGGTTGCGCTCCAGCAAACGGCCGGCTTCGGCGAGCGTGGTGTGATTGCGGATGCAGGTGAAGACGTCGAGCAGCTCGCGCTGCGCGGGCACCGCGTAAGCGGGGTTGTTGGTGGCGACGAGGCCGATGCCGAGGCGGCGCGCGCGCTCGACCGTCGCCTGGTTGTGCGCCTCCTCTTCGCGATGGTAGTGACGCTGGAGCTCGGCGTAGAGATGGTGGCGTCGGAAGATATCAAGCAGGCGCTCGTCGGGATGCTGCGTCAGGCAAATCAGGCCGCGCGAAAATTCGGCGATTTCTTCCAGCGTGGCCGCCCCCTCTCCTTTCGGCGCGCGCATCTTCATGCGGGTCACCAGGCGGCAGAGGTTCCGGTAGCCTTCGCGCGTCTCCGCCAGCAGCGGATAGGTGCGGCCGTCGGTGCAGGTGATTTCGCTGCCGATGTGCGCCCGCACGCCGGCCTTCTTGGCGGCCATGTGGAAGCGCGGCGAGCCGTAGACGCCATTGCGGTCGACGAGCGCCATGGCGGGCATATCGTATTGCGCGCAGGCGCCGGCCAGCTCTTCGGGCACGACGGCGCCTTCCAGGAAGCTGAAGGCGGAACGGGCGTGGAGCTCAATCATAGCTGCCCTCCACGAACCAGCCGAGAGGGCCGCAATAGATGCGATACAGCGCTCCGTCGGAGAGCGCGATATCCCACTCGTCGCGCGTCCAGGGATCGGCGGTCCACCAATCGCCGGAAGTGCGCCAGGGGCCGGCGTACTCCAGGACTTTACCGCGGATGGCGCCGGCGGTCACAAAATCCGGCTGGCCGGAAGCCAGCGTCACGCGCGCCGCGAGTGGCGGGCGGAAGATGCGGATGGCTAGTTGCACGGTTTGCCGCAGGCTTGGGCAGGCCGGAAACCTGCCCCACGGCGCAATACGGAACGCGTCCGGCCGGTGCGTATCCAGTAATTCCGGCGAGCCCACGCGGTCTTCGCCGACGATCGACCGGATCCGCGCCAGCGTCAGCTCCAGCTTCACCGGCTCCGGCGCCAGCGGAACGAACAACCCGTTCTGCGCCGCCTGCGGCTTCACCGGGTTCACGCTCATCCACAGCTTCACCAGCGGAGCGGCCGGCGGATGCTGCTCCAGATCGAGCTGCATCAGTTTCAGAAACGCCCTGGTATCGAGCGACGGCACGGGCAGCCGCAGCGTGCGCTCGTGCGTGGTGCGGTCTTCGAGGGCGAGGCGCAGGCGCAGCTCGTCGGTGGCCAGCGCGCGCGTGGCCAGCCGCGTGGCCAGCCCGTTGATCATGCGCGCCAGCAGGAAGGCCAGCGGCTCCAGCAGTTCCACCGGGTACTCCAGCTCGATTTCGTCTTCGAAGCACAGCGGCTCTTCCACCAGGCGCAGCTTGCGGTCCGCCTCGCCGCGCGCCAGCACGCGCAGCTGGAGTCCCTCCGGCCCGAGCCGCTCGGCAATTCCCAGCGGAGGCAGCGCCGCCATCTCCTGAAAACGGCGGATGCCCCAGCGCTCCAGCGTTTCCAGCAGCTCCGGTGTGGGCGCCAGCAGCGAAAGCGGCAGCGGTCCCAGAAATTTCCCTTCGTCGCCGTACGGGATCACGCTGGTGCCGCGGAAACCGCGCGCCGCGCAGATAGCCGCATCGGGGTTCGATGCAATGGCCACGCTGGCCTGCACGCCGGTCTCGCGGGCGCGGCGCGCGATGGCGCCGGCGATCTCCTGCGGCAGGCCGAAGAGACGATCGAGCCCGGAGACGTCGAACGTGACCGTATCCGCGGAGGTGGCTTCCACCGCGGGCGAGAATTCGAACGCCAGAGCGGTCAGATTGCCCTGGCCGTGAAGACAGGCGAACATTCGATTCTCCGTCTGGCGGCGCGCGCGCGCACTTCCGCACCGCGCAGCAGGCGCGAAACGCCGCGCGCCCCGCTCCAGTTGGCGCGCGTGCGCCCGCACTCGATCACCAGCGACGCGCACGTTTTGGCATTGGGTTGCCGCGCGAGCGAGATCAGCACGGCAGGCGTGTGCTCCACGGCGCGGCGCAGGCGAAACCACGAGGTGAGCGAGATGCGGCGCGCGGTCCGTTCGGGAGTATCCCCCAGGTCCATGACCACCACGCCGAAGCCGCCGCCCTGAATCAGCAGGTCGGCCGCGCGCAGCGCGTGCTCGGCGTTATGCCCGCAGCGAACCCAAAGCAGGCGCGAAAGCTCGACGCCGGCAGCCGCCGCCGCGTGCGGCGAAAAGGCGTCCTCGGCATCCACGACCGCGCAGACCTCCTCCCGAGCGGTGGCCTGCGCCAGGATGGAAAGCATGAGGCTGGTGCGCCCGGAAGAGGCCGGGCCGACGATTTCGGTGAGGCAGCCGCGGGGCAAATCGATCTGCGCAACACCCGAAGGCAGCAGTTCGGGTTCCGGCCGGGGTTGCCAGCCGAGGAAGGATTCGAACTGCTTGGGGAGAGTTGCCGCAGGCATAACTTTCGCTTTTTATTCGCCTACAACTTGATTTTTGACGATGTTTCGGCCGATGTCAAGGGCATAGTTTTGGGGGCTTTTTGGGCACCAATGTAATTCTTTTGTCGCCGCCCGAATTTCGCGATTTAACAATGATAAATTACAGAGTTAGAGTACTTTAATTCCGAAAAATGCCCACCCATCCCAAAGGTACGCGCGCCCGAATTCTGCTCTCCAGCGTGTTCGGCCCCTACGCCCAGGACGATGAATTCGGCAGCCGCCGGATCAACCCCATGGAGCTGTACCACAACCAGGTGACCCGCGAGCAGGGTCCGTTCTCGCTCCGCATGTTCCACCGCTCCTGGGGCATCCTCATGATTCAGCAGAACATCTCCGCTCCCACGACGGTTCTGGACTTCCCCACCCGCGGGACTTTCGCCGCCGAATTGAAGGCCAACCGCTACGACATCGTCGGCATTTCCTCCATCATCGTCAACGTCGGCAAGGTGCGCGAGATGTGCCGCATGGTGCGTGAAATCTCGCCGGGGACCACGGTCGTCGTCGGCGGGCACGTGGCCGCCATTCCGGGCATCGAGACCATGATCGACGCCGATCATATCGTCAAGGGCGACGGTATTTCCTGGATGCGCCGCTTCCTCGGCGAAGACGAGTCCGCGCCCATCCAGCATCCGGAAATCATTTCCGGCTACGATGCCCGCACGCTCGGCATCAAGCTGCCGCAGGCCGACGGCTCCACTGCCGCCACCATCATCCCCAGCGTGGGCTGCCCCATGGGCTGCAATTTCTGCACAACCAGCGCGTTTTTCGGCGGCAAGGGCAAATACCTCAACTTTTACAATTCCGGCGATGAGCTTTACGGCGTCATGAGCCGCATGGAGCAGCGGCTGGGCGTGAAGTCGTTCTTCATGATGGACGAGAATTTCCTGCTGCACAAACGCCGCGCGCTGGAACTGCTCCAGCACATGCGGGACGGCAACAAGCCCTGGGCCCTGTACGTGTTCAGCTCGGCCAACGCCATCCGGCAGTACACCATGCGCGAGCTGGTGGAGCTCGGCGTCTCCTGGATCTGGATGGGGCTGGAATCGCCGCGGTCCGGCTACACCAAGCTCAACGGCACCGACACGCTCAAGCTCACCGCCGAGCTACGCAAGCACGGCATCAAGCTGCTGGGCTCGACCATCGTCGGTCTGGAGCACCACACGCCCGACAACATCCGCGACGAAATCGAGCACGCCGTCAGCCACGATACCGACTTCCACCAGTTCATGCTCTACACGCCCGTGCCCGGCACCCCGCTGTTCTTCGAGATGCAGGAGCAGGGGCGCATGCTGCCCGATGTCCCGCTGGCCGACATCCACGGCCAGAACGAGTTCAATTTCGAGCACGCCGCAATTTCGAAGAAAGACTCCAAGCGCTGGCTGGATTTCGCCTTTCGCCGCGACTTCGAGCGCAACGGTCCCAGCATCTACCGCATTTGCCGCACCACGCTGGAAGGCTGGAAGCGCTACAAGAACGACGCCGACGCCCGCGTGCGCGCCCGCTTCGCCTGGGAAGCCAGGTCCCTGCGCGACGGCTACGCCGCGGCGCTATGGGCCATGGAGCGCCACCTCGGCAAGACCAACGCCGCCGTCGCCGAAAGGGTGCGCGCGCTACGCAAGGAGGTCGCCGCCGAATTCGGCCTGCTGAGCCGTGTGGTCAGCAGCGCGTTGGGTCCGCTGCTGCTCTGGTCCGCGCACCGCGAGGAGCGCCGCCTCGCCGCCGGCCACACGTACGAACCGACCCCCATCATCGAGCGCCGCAACTGGGGGGGTGCCTCCACCGAGCCGCACCGCTCGCCCGCCCTGGTTACGCTGCCCCAGGAATAGCGCCTGGACATAAAATCAGTAGCAGAGGTTCGCCATGCGATCCGTTCTCATTCTGCTTCTGTGCCTTCTCCCCGCGCTGTTATGCGCCGCGCCGGCCCTGGAAGTGGTCAAGCCGATCATCGCCACCAGCGACGGCGGTCCGCCCGAGCCGGCCTCGTTCGAACACGTCCCCGGCGAAACGCTGTTCTTCACCTGCCGCATCGCCGGCTATTCCAAGACCGCCGAAGAAAAAGTACACGTAGCATTCTCCGTACAGGCCTTCGACCCCAAAGGCGTGGCGCTCACCGAAATCTACAAAAACGAAATTCTGACTGACGTCACCCCGCAGGACAAAGAGTGGATGCCCAAGATCGCCACCGAGGTCCAACTTCCGCCGCTGATCGCGACCGGCAGCTACAAGCTCGTCATCAAAGCCGAAGACGTATTCGCCAAGACCAACGCGCAGCTCGAGGTTCCATTTTTGGTCCGCGGCCGCAGAGTGGACTCCAGCGACACGCTGGTGGTGCGGAACTTCGAATTCTTCCGCAGCGAAGACGCCACCGAGCCGGTCGAGAAAGCGGCCTACCGGCCAGGGGATTCCGTCTGGGCGCGCTTCGACATTGCCGGTTTCAAATACGGCGAGCACAACCACATCGACGTCAGCTACGTGACCATGGTCTACTCGCCCAGCGGCAGGCTCATCTGGACGCAGCCCGAGCCGGCGGTCGATCAGAGCGAATCGTTCTATCCCAAGCGCTACGTGCAGGCCTCCATGGGCATCAACCTATTGAAGGACACCAAGCCCGGCGAATTTTCGATCGGCGTGAAGGTAACCGACGCCGTCGGCAACCAGACCTACGAGACCAAACAGAAATTCACGGTAGAGTAGTGAGGTGCCCGACACAGTTGACCTCGGTGCGCGCCCGCTGACCATCGAAGACGTCTCGCGAGTGGCGCGCCAAGCGACGGCAGTTCGTCTCACCGGCCCGGCCCGCGCCCGTATCGCGCTGGGCCGCCAACGCCTGGAAGAGCTCATTGCCCGCGGCGAGCGCATCTACGGCGTCAACACCGGCGTGGGAGGGAACGTCAACATCTCGCTGGCGCCGGAGCAGATGGAAACGCTGCAGCACAACCTGGTCCGCCACCTCGCCTGCGCCACGGGGCAGCCGCTGCCCAACGACGTGGTGCGCGCCGCCGCGCTTCTGCGTCTCGCGACATTCCTGGGCGGCGCCTCCGCCGTGCGCCTGGAACTGGTGGACGCCCTGGCCGCGATGCTCAACGCCGGAATCACGCCCGTGGTTCCGCGCTACGGCAGCGTGGGCGCCAGCGGCGATCTCATGCCTTCCGCCTACCTCGCGCGCGTGCTCGTGGGCATGGGAGAAGCCGAACTTGCAGGCCGCCGCATGCCGGCGCTGGAGGCCCTGCAGGCCGCCGGACTCCAGCCCATCCGGTTCGCCTCCAAGGAAGCCCTCGCCCTGGAGAACGGCACGACCTTCATGACCGCCGTCGCCACGCTCCTCTGGACGGACGCCTTTCGCGTGCTCAAAGCGCTGCTCGCCGGAATCGCGCTCGCCATCGAAGCCATGCAGGCGCCCGACCTGCCCTTCCATCCCTGGGTCCACGAGCGCAAAGGCCATCCCGGGCAGATCGCGGTCGCGGCCTACCTGCTGGCGATGCTCGAAGGTTCGCGATACACCCGCGCTTCCGGCGGCCAAAGCTGTTATTCGCTGCGCTGCCCGCCGCAGGGGCTGGGCCAGGTTTGGGACGCGCTCACCGACGCCCGCCCCACCATCGAGCGCGAAATCAACTCCGCCAACGACAACCCGCTGATCGACCCCGACACCGGCACGCTTTACAAAGCCGGCAATTTCTACGGCGGCCACATGGCGCGCCTGCTCGACACCTGGAAGCTGGATTTCGCCGCCATGGCCACCTGGGGAAACGCGATCCTGGCGCTGCTGGTCGACGACCGCTTCAACAATGGCCTGCCGGCGAACCTCACGCCCACGCCCGGCGTGAACTCGGGGTTCAAGGGCATGCAGTTGAGCGTCACCAGCCTGTGCTGCGCGGTCCGCCAGATGGCTTCACCGAGCTCCATCCACTCGGTGCCGACGGAGCAATACAACCAGGATGTCGTCAGCCTCGGAATGCATGCCGCCGTCACGGCAATGGACGCGCTGGAATGCCTGCGCAACGAGACCGCGATGGTGCTGCTCGCCGCAGCGCAAGCCGTGGACCTGCGCGGCGGCCCCGAAAAGCTCGGCGGCGGCTCGCGGAAGGCCTACGCCTTCGTGCGGGAAGTAGCGGCCTACCAGGACACAGACCGCCCGATGGAAACCGAGGTCGCCACGCTGTCGGCAAGGCTGGGTGGGGCGGACTTGCCGGGAGAAGTCTGACGCGACTCCCTACGTGGTGCTCGCCGCGGCCGCCGCCTGGTCGTCGCGGCGCTTCTTCTCATTCAGCACCAGCGTCTGCGAACCGTCCGCCCCTGCGATCGTCACCAGGCCCCATCCCAACCCGGTCAGGGGATTCTTCCACCGCACCTGGCCGGTGGCGGGATCGAGGCAGTACAATTCGCCCTTCACCGCGGCAAACAACGCTCCCTCATCGAGAACCACGTTGACGAAATCGCCTGACCGCAACTTCGTCCGCCAGACCTCCTGGCCCGTGGCGCGATCCAACGCCAGCACAGTTCCCGAGATTCCGATATACAGCAATTGATTCCGCGGCATTCCGACGGCAGCCTCCTGCAAGACCACCTTAGCATCCCGGATTGAGGGTGCTTAACCGAATTGGGGAACGCGGCCGGTCTCGACGGGCAAACCGTGGTCAGACCGCGGATTGAACGATTCCCCCGCCGCGAGCGTAAACTAGGGAGGATGCGCTACCTGCCCTTGATCCTCAAGAATTGTTGGCGCAATCGGCGGAGGACCATCCTCACCGTCCTCAGCATTGGCGTCTCCATGTGTTTGCTCGGCGTCATGATTACGCTCTACCACGCCTTTTACCTGAGCGACCCCACGCCCGACCAGGCCCTGCGCCTCGTCACCCGAAACAAGATTTCCCTTACGGTGGCGCTTCCGCTTTCCTACATGCAACGCATCAAGCAGGTGCCGGGCGTCCAGGAGGTCATGGTTGCCAACTGGTTCCAGGGGACCTTCCGCGACAACCGCGATCCCAAGAACCAGTTCGCACGCTTCTCGACCGAGCCCGAAAAGCTATTCACCCTTTACGGCGAATGGAAGATCCCGGATGACGAGCGCAAGGCCTTCGAACGCGACCGCACGGGATGCGTGGTCGGCCGCACCCTGGCCAACACGTTCGGCTTCAAGGTGGGGGACAAGATCCACATCGTGGGCGACATATACCCCGGCGATTTCGAATTCACCGTTCGCGGCATCTTCGACGGCAAGGGCGCGCTCGACCTGATGTATTTCAACAAGGAGTACATCGATCAGTCCCTGCCCGAAGTGCGCCGGGGCCAGGTCGGCATCTATTACATCCGCATCGACGATCCGAGCCACGCTTCGCGCATTTCCCAGGAGATCGACGCCGTCTATCGCAACTCCCCGTCCGAGACCAAGACCGAAACCGAGCAGGCATTCAACGTGGGATTTCTTTCGTTGCTGGGCAACGTCAAGATGTTCCTGGCGGCCATTTCGGCCGCCGTGATGTTCACGATCCTGCTGGTTTCGGGAAACACCATGGCCATGTCGGTCCGCGAGCGCGTGCGAGAGATCGGCGTGCTGAAGACGCTGGGATTCACGCCGGGGGCGATCCTCGGCCTGGTGCTGGGCGAGGCATGCGCGATCTCCGTGGCAGGCGGGCTGGTCGGATTCGCCATTGCGACGATGCTGATCCAGGCGATCGTGAACAGCCCCTTCGGCGGATTTCTGCCGCCCATCGGACTGTTCGACCTTTCGGTGGTGGTTTCCTGTGTGAGCGCGGCGCTTCTGATCGGCCTGGTGAGCTCACTTGTTCCCGCATTCGGAGCCTCGCGCATTCCGATCGTGACGGCCCTGCGGACCACGGATTGAAGCCATGACGATCCCCCTCGCCTACAACCTGCGCAATCTCGTGGTCAGAAAGACCACCACCCTGATGACCGCGCTCGGCATCGCGCTCACCGTGGCTGTGCTGCTCGCCGTGCTGGCGCTGGCCACGGGGTTGCGCGCCACGCTCTCCGCCTCGGGCGATCCGCTGCACGTGATCGTCATGCGCAAGGGCTCCACTTCGGAGCTGGTCAGCAACTTCGCCCGCGCGCAGTTCCAGGACCTCAAGTTCAAGCCCGGCATCGCCACGGGCCATGACGGGCAGCCGCTGGCGTCGCTCGAAATCGTCTCCGTGCTCAACCTGGCCAACGTGGACAACGCGAACGGCGTGAACGTGCTGGTCCGCGGGCTCTCGCCCGCGGGAATCGAGATGCGGCGCACGACGAAGCTGGCAGCCGGCCGCTGGTTCGATACCGGCCGCAAGGAACTCGTCGTCGGAGCGTCGGTGGCCAAGCGCTTTCCCGAAGCCCGGCTTGGCGGCAAAGTGCACATCGGCCGCGCCGAATGGGAGGTGGTGGGCGTCACGGATTCCGCGCGCGGCGCCGCCGATTCGGAGATCTGGGGAGATGTCAACCAGGTGTCCGCGGCTCTGGAGCGGATCGAGGTACTGAGTTCCGCGCTGGTGCAGGCCACCGATGCCGTCACCGCGCAGTCCCTCGTGCGCGAGATCGAAGACGACCAGCGGCTGGGCATGATGGCCGTCTCCGAGCAGCAATATTACGCCGACCAGACATCGCAGGGGGCGCCGATCGAATTCGTCGGCGTCTTTGTGGCCGTTATCATGGCCGTGGGTTCGAGCTTCGCCGCCATGAACACGATGTACGCGGCCGTGGCGCGGCGCGCCCGCGAGATCGGCACGCTGCGGGTTCTCGGATTTTCCCGCGGCAGCATCCTGGCCAGCTTCTTCGTCGAGTCGGTGCTGCTCGCCGGGCTGGGTGGCCTGCTGGGCTGCCTGCTGGTGGTGCCGCTCAACGGCATCACGACCGCGGTGGGCAGCGCCAATTTTTCGGAGATGGCCTTCGATTTCCGCGTGACTCCGCGAATCATGCTCACCGGCGTGGTGTTCGCCGTCGTCCTGGGCACCTTGGGCGGCCTGCTGCCGGCCCGCATGGCATCCAAGAAGGAGATTCTGACCGCGCTGCGCGAGGACTGAGCATGGATACAGAACTCAAGAATCTCAAAATCGACCGGTCCCGCCGCCGCTCCGGCGAGCCTTCGAAATGGGCCATGCGCTGGATCGTCAGCGGGATTGTGCTGTTCCTGCTGCTGGGCGCCTGGCGGCTCCTATCGCAACGCCTGAATGCCGCGCCCGAGGTGGATGTACAGCGCGTCAAGTCGATCAGCGCCGCGAGCGCACCGGAGGGCGTGGTGCTCAACGCCACGGGATACATCGTGGCCGCACACAAGATCCAGGTGGCGGCCAAAGTGGTGGGCAAGGTCAAGTGGATCGGGGTGGACAAGGGCGACCGTGTGCGGGAAGGCGACGTAATGGTGCGCCTGGAAGACGACGAGTACCAGGCCCAGCTTCAGCAGGCCCGGGGACAGGTGGCCAGCCTGCAGGCGAAGGTCGATGAAGCGGTCAACGGCTCGCGCCCCGAGGAGATCGCGCAGGCGCTGGCCAACGTCGAGGTGGCCAGGTCGGACCTGGAAAACGCGCTGGTTACACTCGAACGCACGAAAAAACTGCTCGCGGATCACGTGACGACACGCCAGTCGCTCGACGATGCCCAGGCGCGGTACGATTCCGCGGTCCAGAAGGTCAACGCCCAGCAAAAGGCGTACGAGCTGGTCAAGATCGGCCCGCGGAAAGAGCAGATCGATTCCCTCCGCGGCCAGCTCGAGCAGGCCAAAGGAGCCATGGCATATGCGGAGACTGCGCTGGCCAACACCGTAATCCGCGCGCCCGTGACCGGAACCATCCTGGAACGCGAGGTGGAGAAGGGGGAGTTCGTCACGACGGGATTCGTCGGCGACCGCGGCGCCAAGGGCTACGTGGTGTCGCTTGCCGACCTGAACGATCTCGAAGTGGAGCTCGATATCAGCCAGGCCGATTTCGCCCGGCTGCACTCCGGCCAGCACGGCGTGGTCACCACCGATGCTTTCCCCGACCGGAAGTACGACGGCTTCATCAAGGAGATCTCGCCCGAAGCCAACCGGCAGAAGGCCACGGTGCAGATCAAGGTGAAGATCACCAAGCCCGACGACTACCTGCGTCCCGAGATGAACGCCAGCGTGGCTTTCGTTTCGGACGAGAAGCCCAAGGTCACCGGCGCCCAGCCGAAACCCGTGGTGCTGATCCCCTCCGCGGCGGTGCACGACGGAGCGGTATTCGTGCTCTTCGAAGGCAAAGCCGTGAAGCGAACCGTCAAGACCGGGGCGGTCAGCGGGCAGAACGTGCGCGTGGAACAGGGACTCATCGGGGGAGAAGATCTGATCGTCAATCCGCCGTCCGGATTGAAGGACGGGGACAAGGTGCGCCAAAAGACATGAGCGAAGCCGTCATCGAGACCCGCAACCTGACCAAGGAATTCATTCGCGACGAATTTCACGTCGTGGCGCTCAGCGACGTCACGATGGACGTCCAGAAGGGAGATTTCGTGGCCCTGATGGGTCCTTCGGGCTCGGGAAAGTCGACGCTCCTGCACCTGATTGCCGCCATGGACCGGCCCACGGAAGGCGACATCCGCGTTTTGGGCGCCGATCTGAGGAGCCTGAGCGACCGCCAGATCGCGCGCTGGCGCAATGAAAACGTCGGCTTCATTTTCCAGCAGTTCAACCTGATCCCGGTGCTGACCGCCATGGAGAACGTGGAGCTTCCGTTGAAGCTGACGAATCTCAAGAAGGCCGAGCGCCTGGAACATGCCGTGACGGCGCTCAAGCTGGTCGGCCTGGAGGATCGCCTGCATCACTTCCCGCGCCAGTTGTCGGGCGGGCAGGAGCAGCGGGTGGCCATCGCGCGCGCCATCGTCACCGACCCCGCGCTGATCCTGGCGGACGAGCCGACCGGCAACCTGGACGCCGCCTCCGCGCAGGAAGTGCTCACGGTGCTTTCGAAACTGAACAGAGATTTCGGAAAGACGGTGGTGATGGTGACGCACGATCCCCACGCCGCCCAGTTCGCCACCCACGTGCATCACCTGGAAAAGGGCGCGCTGGTGGCAGTGGCATAGGCCCACCAGAACAATGGCAATCAAGCGCAGAATGCCAAGGTTTAGAACGGAAAAGGAGGAGGCCGCCTGGTGGGACGCCCATCCCGAGGTCATTACCGAACTGTTTGTGAAGGCCAAGAAGAAGGGCAGGATCAAGATGCTGCCTTTGGTTGAGGCGTCAGCGCGCGAGAGAAAGGCTAGGCGAGGCTAGGCGGGGCTCGAACCTGCCAACCGAGCCAGCGGGACTGAAGTCCCGCGCAGGCTGAAGCACTGCCCCACGGTAGGTGACGGATGCGCTACTTTCCCTTCATCCTCGCCTGCACGATTGCCAGCGCCCGCTTGGCCTGATCCAGAGTGGGATCGATCTTCAGCGCCGCCTGCAACTCCGCCTCGGCCTCCGGTAGCCGTCCCAGCCGCCCTAACGACACACCGAGCCGGGCGTGCAATTCGGCATCGTTCGGCCGGATCGACAGCGCCTCGCGGTACCGCTCCGCCGCGGGCTCATCCTTGCCCGCCTCGAAAAATGCATTGCCCCAGAGGAACAGCACCTCGCCCAGATGCTCCTGCGCTTTCGAATCGCCGGGACGCTCCTTCAACACCTGGCGGAAATCGTTGGCCGCGTTTTCCCACTCCTCGGACGCCGCCTCCGCGCTGGCCAGGTCGAAGCGGGCATCGGTATATCCCGGGTCGAGCTGCAACGCGCGCCGGAACTGCTCTTTCGCCTCCGGCAGCCGCGACCCCGTGAAGAGCGCCACGCCGAGCTCCGTCGCGGCGATCACGCTGCCGGGGTCGGCTTTCACCGCCGCCGTGAAATACGGGATCGCGCCCACGGCGTTTCCCTGGTTCATCATCAGGTCGCCGAGGGTGTAGTTCGCCGTGAAATTCTCCGGGTCCTTCTCGATGCGCTGCCGCGCCACCGATTCCTGCACCGCCGCGCGCTGGTCGCGGTCGGCCGCCGGCAGAACCTGGAGCCACATGTGGCTCATCTCGTCGGTCGCCTGGTTCCCCGCCTTTACTTCCTTCGGCGGATTGTTCGGATTGCGCACGTTGCCCGCCGAATTGTCGTAGTGGTAGCGCATGGAGACCACCGACCCGCGCGGCAGAAACACGGGCTGGCGGAACCGGAAAACGCCCTGCCAGCTCAGGTCCCAGTTCGGAATCCGGATCAGCCACTTGCGCGAGCCGTCGGGCAGCGTCGCGTAGCCTTCCATCAGCTTGCCCAGGTAGTGGGCGTGCGGATAAATCGCCAGCACGTTCATGTCGAGCGGCACCTGAAAATCGTCGCCCACCTGGAAGTCAGATTCGCCCGGCGGGATGTCGATCGCCTGGTCGTGCTCGAGCTGCACCAGCAGCGGATATTTCTTCTGCGGCTGCGCGGTGAAATACAGCCCGATCATGGGGCTCACCGTCTCCGGCTTGCCGGTCGGCCGCAGGTGAACGTTCAGCACCAGGTCCATGCCCGGCTCGGCGCGCCAGGCCATGCCGTCGGGCTCCACCACCGGCGGGCTGCCGGGCTTCCACGAGAGGAAGTGCCCATCCGGGTCGAATGTCTCCTCTTCCACGATGATGTCCATGCCGGGGAAGCCGGCGCCGGGCGTACGCTCGCGCCGCCGCGACGATCGTGCGCGGTCGATGATCACGTTGGCGTGGTGGAACGCGCGCGCATTCCCCGGCCGCACTTCGATCGCCTTCACCCAGCGGGTGGTCGTGATCGGCACGGGCATGATGAAGTTCCAGAAGATCTCCTGCCCGTCGGCGGCAAGCTGGTAGGGCTGCGACGCGCGCAGGATCAGGTCGGGCGTGCCCATCTGCCATTCGTCGGCGAACTTCGGCGGACGGGGTGGGCGCTCGGCACCCTCGACGGCACCCTGCTTCACCCAGTCCTGAATCAGTTGCAACTGCGGATCGCTGAGCCGCCGCTCGTCGGCGAACTCGCCGTGGCCGGGCTCCGGCAGCCACGGGGGCATGTAGCGCCGCTTCGTGACGTCGGCGATCTGCGCCGCACGGCGCTTCACGTCGGCATACGAGAGCAGCGAAAACGGCGCCGATTCTCCCGGCCGGTGGCACGGCGCGCAGTTCTGGTAGATGATGGGCGCGATCTTCCCGTTGAAGGTGACGCGCGCCGGTTCCGCGCCCGGCGCGCCGCTCACTATCGTCAACAGGACAGCCGCGCGGAAACCCGTGCGCCTCATGGACTCTTACCTGTTTCCGCCCCCTGCCGTGGTTCCCGATGCGGGCCTGGCCGTCCGTTGGTAATTCGGGAATTCCGGCCGCTTCGGCGTGGGCGGCGGATTCTTCGCCAGTTGCTCCAGCGCGACCGACACCGCGCGTTCCAACTGCGGATCGTGCCCGTCGTGCACCAGCTTGGGATCCTGCTCCACTTCGACGTCCGGCGGCACGCCGTGATTCTCCACGTCCCACTCGCCATTGGGGCTGAAGAAGCCGAAGCTGGGTGCGGTCACGCTGCCGCCATCCATGAGGGTGGGATACTGGCCGACCCCGATCAGCCCGCCCCACGTCCGCTTGCCGATCAGCGGGCCGGTCTTGGTGTAGCGGAACATCCACGGCATGCAATCGCCGCCCGAACCGGCCATTTCGTTGATGATCATCACCTTCGGTCCCAGAATCGAGGCCGCGGGCGTGCGGTACAGCGCGCCGTAGCGCGGGCTCCACCACGCCAGGAGCTTGCGGTTGAGCACTTCGATGATGTAATCCGCCACCTGGCCGCCGCTATTGAAACGCTCGTCGATCACCGCGCCCTGCTTGTCGGATTGCGCGAAGTAGTAGCGGTTGAAGCTGGTCAATCCGCCCTGCGCCGTATCGGGCAGGTATACGTACGCGAGTTTGCCGCCGCTGAGCTGATCCACTTTTCGACGGTTGTCGGCGATCCATTCGGCGTGCCGCAGCGCGGTATCGCTGGCGATTGGCACCACGGTGATCTCATGCGCCCCGCCGCCGGAGGCGTCGTTGGCGACCTTGAGGACCGTCGGCTTCCCGGAGGTGTCCTCGAGCAGGCGCGAGACGTCGTCGGTACCCTGGAGGTCCTGCCCGTTCACGGCCAGCAGGAAATCGCCTTCCTTGACGTCGAGGCCCGGCTGCACCAGCGGCGCCTGCAATTGCGGATTCCAGCTCTCGCCCTGGTAGATCTTCTTGAAGCGATAGCGCCCGTTGACGATCTCGTAGTCCGCGCCGAGCAACCCGCCGGGAACCGTTTTGGCCGTTGGAATGGTCCCGCCATTGCCGCGCAGGTGGCCCGAGGTGATGTCGCTCAGCATGTCGCGGAACAGGTAATTGAGATCGGCACGCGAAGAGAGCGCATCGAGGTATTTCTCGTACTTCTTCTCCGCGTCGGCCGTATTGACCCCGTGCAGATTGGGATCGTAGAAGTAGCTCTTTTCGATGCGCCATGCCTCGCGGTACATCTGCTTCCACTCGGCCACGGGATCGACATTCACTTCCAGGTCGGCGATGCGCAGCGCGCCCTCGCCGGCTTTCACGGGCGCATTGGCCGGCACGATGACGTACTGCGGCGGACCCGCCGGAGCCGCGCCCGCGGGACCGCGTCCGCCGCGTCCGCCGGCTCCCCCGCCCATGCGCAGCAGCATCTTGTCGCCATTCGCGGAGAGATCGAACGACGCGACCCCTTCGGCCAGCCGCTCGCTCTTGCGCGTCTTGAGGTCGAAGCGGGTGAGTACCGCGCCGCCGCCGCCGAATCCGCGCCCGCCGCCGCCCGCCGTGCCGGGCTCCATCAGGAAGACGATGCCCGCGCGGCCCGCGGTGAGGCTCAGGTAGTTCCGCGCCGGGAGCGGCATGGCCAGGATGCGCTGCTGGAGCTTGTCGAAATCGATGCGCACCGGCTTGGGGGGAGTTTCGGGCTGAGCCGCCGCACCACCGCCGCCGCGGCCGCCGCGGCCTCCGCCGCCAGTGCCTTCGGCCGCCGGACGCGGCTGGCCTTCCTCATCGCTTTCGGGCGCCAGGGGAGAGGGGATGTTGTTGGGCAGCACGGCGAGATACACGCTGCTGTTCACCTCGTGCTCGTCGCTGGTCATGTCCAGGCCGCTCGAAGTCGGCCCGAAGTTGGTGCTGGCCGTGAAGTAGAGATACTGTCCGTCGCGATCGAACGCCGGATGCCGCGCGTCGCTCATGCCGTCGGTGACCTGCGTGGTCTTGCCGCCTTCCACCGAATACACGAAGATCGCACGCATGCGGTTCGGCAGGAAGCGCTCGAACGCGATCCACTTGGAATCCGCCGACCAGTTGAACGAGCGCCCCAGCGTGTAAACGTAATCGGTGTCCACCTTGGCCGCCTTGCCCGACGCGACCTCCACCATCCACAGGTTGCACATGTTGTCGGTGAAAGCCACGTTCTTGCTGTCGGGCGACCACTTGGGATCGAAGTAGAAGGCCGACTTGCCCTGCAGGGGGATCTTCTTCGTTTCCCCCGCCCCGTTCTGCGGCTTGATGTGGAGCGCGTACTCGCCCGATTCATCGGAGAGATACGCGACGCTCTTTCCGTCCGGCGACCACGCGGGATCGCGCTCCATCACGCCGGGCGTGTTGGTCAGGTTGCGCGACTCTCCTTTCTCGGCGGGCACAGTCAGAATCTCGCCGTGGGCTTCGAACACCGCCCGCACACCGGTGGGCGAGATGCCGCTGTTGCGGAGCTCGCGCGACACGTTCTGGAAGCGCGGCCGCACCTCGCTCAGGTCGCCCGCGATATCGACCTGGACCTGGTGTTCCCTGCCGCTGGCGATATCGAAGATGTGGATCTGGCCGATCTGCTCGTACACGATCCCACCCGGTCCGGCCGACGCCGACACGATATCTTCACCCGAGTTCCTGATCAGCTCGTCCACCTTCTTCGACTGGGGATCGTAGCGGAACAGGGTCATCGGGCCATTGCGGTCCGAGAGGAAATAAATCTTGTCGCCGACCCACATCGGGTAGATGTCGTTGGAATCGGTGCGCGGCACTTTGGCCGTACTCAAGTCCGCGAAATTCACCACCCACAGGTAGCTGGCCGTGCCTCCGCGGTAACGCCGCCACGCCACGAAATTGGTGAAGCCGGTGGCGAACTGCCCGCCATCGAGCGGCGCGTACACCATGCGCTTGCCGTCGGGTGAATACGCGCCCATGCAAGCCATGGGCAGCGGCAGAAGATCGGCGGGCCCGCCGTCCACGGGTACCGTGTACAACTGCGTGTAGCGCGAGTGGGAATCGCGCGTGGAGCGGAACAGAATTCGCTTTCCATCGGGCGACCAGCCTGCTGCGCGATCGGCCGCGGGATGCCAGGTAAGCCTCTTCGGCACGCCCCCGGCTGCCGGCATGGTGAAGACGTCGATGTTGCCGTCATATTCGCCGGTGAAGGCGATCGTCTTGCCGTCGGGCGAGAACACCGCTTCGGTTTCGAAGCCCGTGCCGCCGGTGAGGCGTGTCGCGCTGCCGCCTTCACGGCTCACGCGCCAAAGATCGCCTCCGTAGGAAAAGACGATCTCGCTGCGATTCATGGTGGGCCGCTGCATCAGGTGGATGGCGGCGGAGGCGGTCGAGAGGCTGCTGCACACGAGCAGAGCCAGAACCCGGATTTGCATGGGAACTAGTTTAACGCTGTGGGCGCGTCCCGGGCGGCGCGCAGGAGCGACCGGGCGCGCCGCCCACGCGCTTACCTAAGCTTCCGGGACAGGACTACCAGTGCCACCAGGGCGC
>DATJYJ010000266.1:0-3996 GCA_035578025.1 Verrucomicrobiia bacterium | reverse complement strand
TCAGGGACCAAGGGCTTCTCAACCACGTTGCCCTGATACTGGGCGAGAGCACGTCGCTCTACGTCTTCGGCAACCTGTTCGGCCTGCCGCGGAATAGTTTTGTCGCGCAGGCGGCGTGGGGCTCACTGGGACACGAGACGGGTTGCGCACTGGGCGTGGCGTTGGGCAGCGGCAAGCGGCCATTTGTAGTAGCGGGCGACGGCGGCTTCATGATGATCTGCCAGGAACTCTCCAGTCTCGCCCGCCAGCGCGTCAATGCGGCCGTCTTCGTGATGAGCAACGAGGCTTACGCCATCGAGCAGGCCTTTGTGGACATCACGGCCTTCCAACCGGACGGGCAATTCGCGCCTTTCGACCTGCTTTCCGCCTGGGATTACCTGGCGCTGGCGAAGGCGTTCGGCGCCAAGGGCTATCGTGCGCAAACGGTGGCGGATTTGCGCGCGGTGCTGGCGGAAGTCAAAAACCTGGACGAGATGCCGGCGCTGGTCGAGGTGGTAATTCCGCAGAAGGACTTGGCGCCGCAGTTAAAGCGCCTTGCGGAGACGCCCGCCCCGGTGCAAAAATACGGCCGCCACCTCTGAAAACCAGATGGCCCGCAGATGTCGGACGAGCCTGGAGTCCGCCCTGCTCCAGGTAGTCGCGACTGCCAGAGCATTCATCCGCGTTCGTTCGGCCTGCTTTCGCTGAGCGGCACCTCCAGTGTGCGCTCCGCTCGGTTCCCTTCTCATCCGCCCGGCTGTCGGTCCCGTAGGGCCGACATGTCATTCACTGGCGTTTGCACTTTATTTCGCCGTTTGTTTTCTAGACCCTGTAACAAATCGAGGACTGTGGCAAAACGCCCTGTGGCATGCTGAGAGGCGAGAAGCGGCGCCAGTCGCCGCCCCTTTTGATTATGAGAAACAGCACTACCATGAAGA
Organism: Verrucomicrobiia bacterium; assembly: GCA_035578025.1. GTDB lineage: Bacteria > Acidobacteriota > Terriglobia > Bryobacterales > Bryobacteraceae > Solibacter. Next base: position 3,079 of record DATJYJ010000266.1, on the reverse strand, counting down.
GAAATAAAGCCACCGTGGCGCTGGCGCTGTTGGGATGGGCCGCGCTGTGCAACGCGCAGGAAACGGTGAATGGCGGCATCACCATGTTGGGCCCGCTGCGGTCCAACGGCTCCCTGGCGGTCGTGGATTTCACTGCGGCGGGGAGCACGTCGCCGGTGAAATCCGGGGCGCTCGCGGCGCGCCCGGGAACCTGCATCGTGGGGCAGATGTATTTCGCCACCGACGCCGCGCCCGGACAGAACCTCGCCTACTGCACTGCTCCCGGCACCTGGACCGTCGGCGCCGGCAGTGGAACGGCCGGGCCGTGCCAGCTCGCGACCGCGCTCGGCTTTGCCCTGAATGGAACCGATGAGACGGCCCTACTGAATACCACGTTCGCAAACTTCTACTCCGCGGGCGGCGGATGCCTCGCCATCAACAACGGCAAGACCTTGCGTGCCGATGGGCAGATCGTGCTGCCGAACTCAGGCGCCCCTTACTATACCCAGCCGCCTTACCGAATCACGTCCATCGGCAACGCCGGTGGATACGGTGACACCAGCACGCAGGCCGGCCAGACCGGAGGGACCCTGGATCTGCGGTATAGCGGCAATTCGTCCTATCCGCAGTATGGAAATGGTCCGAAAATTCTGTCCATGGGGCACGGAGACCTCGTCATCGACAATGTCACCATTACCGACGGCGGAACCGACTGCGCGGCCTACCTGATGGTCACCGGGTCCGCCCTGTACGCGCACAACACGACCTTCTGGGGCCAGCACGGATTGGGCAGCGGCTGCAACGACGCGATCATCCTCGGCGGCACCACGGAGAACAACCAGCCGGATACCGGAACCATCGCGGATCATTTCTCGGGCTACGGAAGCATCATCCGGGACAACCGCTTTCTCGGCGTGGCCCGCGCCGTCTGGGGACAGAGCGCCGTCAACGGAATCGTCATCGACGGTAACTTCATCATGGGCGGCAATTCGACTTCCAAGCCCAATGCCATCGACCTCATCGGCTACGCCACCGGCATCGACTCAAGCCGGGCCAACGTCATCAAGGACAATACCATCGAGCTGGGCTGGGGACACAACTACGGCTGCGGGATTCACTTACAGAAAGCCACTAACAACATCATTACCGGAAACGGCTTTTGGGACGGAGATTTGCAGACTTATGCCTTGTGCGGTGACGGCACCGCGATCAACAACAATGTCGACCGCACCAACTACGTCGACGTGACCGGGACGCGCTTCACGGATCCCAACTGGAGCAGCAATAACTACATGCCGTTCAAGACCGTCGCTTTCTTCTTCGACGGGGGAGGAGCGGCGCTGAGCGGTACAACCAGCCGATGCAGCCTGATTTCCTTTGGAGGGACAATCAACCAATTCTCGATGGCGGCTGACCAGGCCGGCGCAGCCACGGTAACCGTCAAAGCTGTCGGGCTGGGATCTTACACCGGTCCCGCTTCAGCCGTGGACATCTCGAACGGAGGCGAACCGCTCAGCGGCGCAGCCTGGAAACAGGATTCGAATCTCGCCGGCTGGAACTACGCCGGCACCAATCCCGCCAGCGGCCCGCTGCAGCCCAACACCATGGTTTGCTTTACCCTTTCCAACCCCTCGGGGATTACCTGGTTGACTGGACAAATCCAGTTATGGGAGGGGAGGTAAGTCATGACTAAAATTAGCCTTTTGTTTCTGGCGTTGGCTGCGCAGGCCGTGGCCCAGTGGACCAATGGTTATACTTACGAGGCAACCTACACGGTCAGCGCGGGCCAGGTGTCCGGCACGCTGGCCAATTTCACGGCGATGGTTGCGGGAACAGTCGCGGACTTCAAGACGGCCGCCAACGGCGGCAGGATTCAGCACACCTGTGCACAGACTCTCTACGGCCTTACCATTCCTGCCGACTTCATCTTCACCAGCGATTCAGCCGGTACCTCGGTGCTTACATGGCAGTTCGACACCTACAATGCGGCCACCGGCGCCTACTCCGCGCACGTGCGCATGCCGAGCGTGGCGGCAGGAACTACGCTGTACGCGTGGTATGGAAAGGCGTCCGCGACCACGTGCCAGGGAGGTACCGCCAGCGCGGCTTGGGATGGCAACACGGTTGCCGCGCTGGCCACGCCCAACGGCGCAGCGCTGAATGCAGTCGATTACTTCGGAAATGCCGTGACGGCCGGTCCGTCGGCTCCTGGAGCGGCGGCCGGCCCCAGTGCGGATGATGCCGGCGCGGCCACCTTCGCGGGCAATGTCAACAGTTACCTGCAGGTTGCGGGTATGGGACGCAGGGGTAAGCCCTTCACGGGTTGCGTGTGGTTCAAGTTTAACGCGCACACATCGGGAGGCGCGGACTTTGTGTTCGGCGACGACGATGGAGGTTCCGGATTCGCGGGGTTCAACCTCAGCCGGTCATCCACGGGTGGGACCATGCAGACTTACATCACCGACAATGCCCCGAACTATAACTGGTGGGCGGTCGGAACCACCGCGATCGACTCCGGAGTGTGGCACCAGGCTTGTACGGTGGCGAGCAGCAGCACGCTCCAGCTATACGTGGACGGCGCGCCGGAAGGCACGCCGTCTGATATCAGCTCGATGACACCTACCAATAAGAGTGCCACCTGGGTAGCTTTGGGCCGGACCGGAGCCTACAGCGGCGGCGAGTTCTGGAATGGCAGCATTGCGGAGTTCACCGTCGACAATACCAACCGCAGCGCAGCCTGGATTGCGGCCCGGTATCAGAACCTGGTATCGCCGAGCGGTTTCTGGACCATCACGACCGGTTTGACCAGCGGTGTCCAGACCTCCGGCACGTTTGCCGTGTCTCCCGCGGCGATCCCGGCCGGCCATGCCGGAAATATCACCTTGACGTTGACCGGGACGAACACATCCTGGAGCGGCGCCACCGTGTTCGCGCTCAGCGGCGTGGGCAACATCACCAAGGTCAGCCAAAACGTCACGTCCGCGACCTCGGCGACCATCGTGGTACAGACCGGCGCTGCAGCCGGGACTCTCTCCGTCGATGAAACCGGGACCGGTTCGGCGGTTGCGACTGTCACGGTCGCGGCTCCCACGCTTGCCAT
>DATJYJ010000265.1:0-2325 GCA_035578025.1 Verrucomicrobiia bacterium | reverse complement strand
GGAACTCGCCAAGCTGAAATCGCAGGCGCAGGCCGAGCTGCACAAGGCCGAGGCCAAGATGAATGAGGGTTCGCAGCAGCCCGCCGAAAAGCCGATCCCCTGGTGGGAAGGCCCGCATCCCAGCGGAAAAGTGACCGGCACGCTGAAACACGTGGATTGTCTGCCAAAGCAACAGGCGCGGCTGATTGTGGAGTCCGCGGACCACAAGACGGTGCGCCTGCTGATTACCGATCCGGCAAAGGTCGCGTTCCTCGGGGCCGGCGAGGTCTCCCTGGGCTGCGGAGTCCAGAAGCCGCGGCACGTGGTGATCGAATACTTCCCCAAGCCCGATTCCAAATTGGCCACTGCAGGCGAAGTGGCGACCATCGAGTTCCAGTGACGGAAGGAAGCGCGGCGCCCTTCCGCTGGCTGGTGCTGGCGGTCTTCGTACTCTCGACGACCATCAACATGCTGGACCGCGCGACCCTGGCCGCGCTGGCGCCCGCCATCGCCGCGGAATTTCGACTGTCCCACGAACAGTACGGATGGATCACGGCGGCGTTCAACCTTCCGTATGCGGTGTGCGCGCCGTTCGCCGGATTGCTCATCGATGCCCTGGGCTTGAATCGCGCCATCAGCATTGCGGTTGCGCTGTGGTCGTGCGCCGGAATCGGCACGGGATTGACGCGTGGGCTCGGCGGGCTGGTCGGATGCCGCGCGGTGCTCGGGATCGCGGAAGCCGCAGGCATTCCCGCGGCCGGGAAAACCATCCACCAGTATTTGCGGCCCGAAGAGCGCGCGCTCGGCAACGGAGTGAACCAGGCCGGCGTGAGCCTGGGCATGATGCTCGCACCACTCTTGGCGACTGCCATCGCCGTGCGCAGCGGATGGCGGCCGGCCTTCCTCGTGACCGGCGCGCTTGGCCTGGCCTGGATTCCGCTCTGGAACTGGACCGCGCGCCGGAGCGGGTCGGTTGCCGCTCCCAAGCAGCATCCGGGCGCCGACGCGGCCATGCTGCGCGATCCGCGCCTCTGGGCCTTTGTCGCGGCCAACGCGCTCAGCATGGTGGGCTATTTCCTGTGGTTCAACTTCACACAACTGTTTCTTGTCGAGGTGCATCGCCTGACCTTGCAGCAGGCCGCGGGATTCGCCTGGATCCCGCCCGTGTTCGCGGCGGCCGGCGGTTTCGCCGGCGGCTGGCTCTCCCTGCGTCTGGCCATCCGCGGGATGCCGGCCCCCAGCGCGCGCTTCCGCGTCTGCCTGGCGTCGAGCGTGCTGGCGCTGGCTACCGCCGCCATTCCGGCAGCCGGCACGCCGGCCCTTGCCACCGCGGGAATCTCGCTGAGCATCTTCGCCGTGGCCGCATTCAGCGTCAACATGTACACGCTGCCGCTCGATGTTTTTGGCGCCGCGCCGGCAGCGTTCGCGGTCTCGATTCTGGTGGCAAGCTACGGCGCGATCTCGGCACTCATCGGGCCCGTCTGCGGAGCCATGATCGACAGGTACGGATATTCGCCGGTGATCGCTTCGGTCTCGATCACGCCGCTGGCTGCCTCGGCCGTGCTTTGGATCACGAGGTCCACGCGATGAAAGAGTGGCTCTGGCGGCTGCTCGGCAAGGGCTCAGAAGTTGCCGTGGTCACGTTTTGCACCGGCGATGCCAAACTTTGCCGCAGAATGGCGGAAGAGGTTCGTGGCCTGGTGCCCGATCGCCGGCACTTCGTCGCGACCGAAGAAAATTGGCCACTTTTGCGCCGGGAGTTAAGGCCTTTCCGGATCGGGTTGGTGCCGGTCATGCTTGGCCCCGAACACGGCGCCCTCCGGCGCGCCGCCTACCGGCTCGCACCGCACAAGATTCTGGCCTACAATTCGCGGCTCGAACGCCATCACCTTCGGCCCACGCTCGCCGGGTTCCTGTTCTGGCGCGGCGTGCCCCTGGACCGCATCTACCTGCGCCCATGGTGGTGGCCGTGGCCGAAGCGCGAGCGGTCGAGTGCTCCGGCGGGACACGAGGTCATCGAAGGGCGTCCGTGTACGCCGGGAAGGCGGCGGGTTGCGGTCCTCTCGCCTTACTTCCCGTTTCCGCTCTCCCACGGCGGCGCGGTGCGCATTTACAACCTGCTGCGCGAGATCGCGAAGGAGTTCGATGTGGAACTGTTCGCGTTTCTCGACGAGCCGGGCAGGCCGGGAGGCCTGCCCCACCTGCTCGAATTCTGCGCGCGGGTGGTCCTGGTGGGGAAGCCACGCTATCGCGAGCCGCGCTGGAGCACGCTGCTTCCGGCCGAGGTCCACGAGTTCCGATCGCCTGCCATGCGCCGCGCGCTCGACGAGGAGCGGCGCTGGTTCG
>DATJYJ010000264.1:0-20464 GCA_035578025.1 Verrucomicrobiia bacterium | reverse complement strand
TTGATTTGAAGAGATCCTTTGTTTTCGCGCGGCCTCGCCGCGGCCGCACAATTATCATAGTCGACGGGACTATATGCGTCGCGAGGTTCCCAGCCCCATTTTGCCAACCGTAGCCGCTAGAGACCGTCTCATGCTCATATGCATGTGTTCTTCGGGTCCGACGGGCGGCCGTTCATTCTCGACTCCCAGATGAGGTGGAACGGCGATGTGAACGCATATTTGGCCCGGCTGAGCGTGATCGATGGGAAGACGAACTCTCCACGGACCTGGAGGAGTTACGCCTATGAGCTCGCCGACTGGTTGAGCTATTGCGGCAGGATTGGCGTGGATTGGACGGTTATTACAGAACTGGATCTTGCGACGTATCGGAGCATCCTGGCCTCGGAGCCCAGCGTTCGGACCGGCCTGCCGCTCCGGCGGGGCACGATCAACCACAGGCTGGGCGTGATTACCCAGTTTTATCGGTTCGCTCTGAAAAAGGGTTGGATTGCTGCATCGCCGTTCGAAGTAGAGGAGGTTCGGATCCCGCACGGCGTATCCACTGGGCTCACCGCTCCGCGCAGGGCATGCGTCGCAGGCGCCCGCTTGCGCCTTCGAGACGCCGGGGAGGAATTGGATATTCCGTCACGGCAGGACATCCGCCGGTTCATCAAAAGCTTCCCCGTGTGGCGTGACCGTCTGCTTGCCGAGACCATGTGGTTAACCGGGGTGCGCAGTGCTGAGGTGTGCGCGCTGCCGTTGGACGCCCTGCCAGAAAATCCAGCGGCGATTGGGAGAGAGACTGCAACCATCAAGATCACGGGGAAGGGACAGAAGCGGAGGACAGTGCTGTTTCCGGTGCGCCTGCTGTGCTCGATTGACCGCTATGTCCACATGGAACGTAAGCGCCACGTCCGCGGCGAAGACCCTCCGAGCGTGTTTGTGGGACGGGGCGGCAAGGCGCTAAAGACGCCTGCTGTCAATCGGGTGTTCTCGACCAACTGCAAGCGGACCGGGCTATACATCTGGCCGCATTTGCTTCGACACGCCCACAGCGTGGAGCGGCTGGCGTATTTGCAGGATATCGGCGCTCCGAACCCGTTGAAGACGGTCCAACTGGAGCTTGGTCATTCACACATGGCAACGACCGACCGTTATCTCCATCTCACCGAGCGAATGCGGGCTGACGTGATCGAAACGCACAACAGCTTCGTGGACCGACTGCTGGGGGAGTGACCTATGCAACAAAGCGGCGCCGGGAAGCGGTGGGATTCCGTCGATAACGAGGTGCTTCGAAAGCACAGCCTCACGCGGAATGAAACCCCAGACGTGCCGCTGGTGCAGAGATTCGAACCGCCTGGCGGGAGACCGGTCTCGGTGAATCTGACTTTCCTGGCGTCGCGCCCTAAGCTGGGCCGGATTCTGGCCAACACGTTCTGGATGACCTACCAGTCAGGGCCACGGCGGAAAACGGTTCTAGCCATAGCGTGGGTACTGAGAACATTTTGCTCGTTTCTGGATCACCGTTCCAAAAGCATGCCGGACGTGCTGGAGGCGCGAGATTTGAGCGCGGACTTGTTGAAGGAGTATGCAGTCTGGCTGGTTGCACGGCGCAGACTCCGGCGAAGGACGGCCGCCAACATATGTATGACCACCGCCTGCTTCCTGCGGAGGGCCAAGCGGGCTTTCGGTGCCGAGTTCGATCCAATCTTCCGGACGCCCCGACATCTCTTTGATGGTGCGGACGGGGACCGCTCGGAGTCCATGGCGCTCTCGGCCACCGAGTTTCAAAAGATCCTGGTCGCCGCCGAACAGGACGTTAGGCAAATCCGGGAGAGCCACCAACCGGGCGACGCGCCAAACAGCGCTCAGCAGCTTATCCCGTTCATGGTGCTGATAGCCGCGCGAACAGGCATGAATGCGTACTCCCTCTATGGTCTAGAGCGGGATTGCCTGACGCCGCATGAGTTGGATGAGGGCCTCTTTTACTGCGTTTGGGACAAGCCTCGGGCCGGCAAACAACAGCGTCAGATTCATCGCATCGACCGGCGCAATCAGACCGGCGTAGTCGAACTCATTCGATTTATGCGGACGTACACCGAGCCGCTGGCGTCGCAAGCAGAACCGGCGGAGCGGAACAGGTTATTCCTCTACCTCAGCCCGTGGTGGCACCGGATCGTTTCGCCAGGCACGACGTGCGGAGACAGTTTTTCGATCCACTTTCAGGAGTATGTGGAGAAGCGTGGTTTGCCGCGCTTCACCGTCGCTCAATTGCGCCCATCCGCGGCGACCCAACTGTACCTGGAAACCGATGGCAACATCCGCAAAGTCCAGCAGTTTCTCCAGCACGCCCGCCTTTCGACGACGGTGAAATACCTGGTCAACAGCATTACCGAGACCTTTCATGCGCGGGTTATCCAGCGAGCGCAAGAGAAGATGCTGGCGCACGTGACTGCGATTCCGGAGAAGCGCTCGAACGGCGTGGAGCGCCTGAACTTGCCGCCGGCTCAAGCGCGGAAGATCGTGTCCGGCCGCTTTGACACCGGTGTCGGCTCGTGCCGCAACCCGTATGACTCGCCGCAGCCGGGCGAGGAAAAGGGCCGGCCGTGCACATCGTTTCACGCTTGTTTCAGCTGTCCGAATGGTCTGTGGTTTCTCGAGGACCTGCCGCAAGTGATCGCTACCCGCGATCGGTTCCTGTCTTTCCAATCCGAAATGAGACCGCAGGAATGGGCGGCGGCGTATGGCGAGAGCGTGCGAATCATGGATACGGAGATCATCTCGGCTTTTCAGCCGAAACAGGTCAAGGCCGCGGCGGAAAAGGCAAGGGCGATCGCTCAAACGCCGTTGATCGTTGCGAGGGGAGTGTTGGCGTGAAAGGGGCAAAAGCCGCGATCTCCGCTGCGAATGCGTCGGCGGCGCTTGCCGCCGACGCCAATCCGGAAGTGTCCCAGGTTTCGAAGTTTCGCGATGATGTCTGGGATTTTTCGAATGAAGACCAGAACCCGTCTACCCATTACTCAACCAAGCAGATCCGGTGGGCGTTCCTGACGCCGGGTGGAGGGCGGTTCACGGACCCACGATTCCGGAACCTGTGTGAATCTACGAAGCAGTTCATCTTCGCCCTGTTGTGGCATCCGGTCGACGAACCGCCTTTCGCAGCCAGCGCCGCTGTCCAGCTCTTCCAGCGAATGACGTTTCTTATCGCCCACCTTCTTTCCTACCCGAATCCCATCCTCCGCTTCAAGGATGTTCTGCCGCTCCACTGTGACGATTACATCGAACATGTTCTGGCGATGGATCTGAGTGCGAGCTACAGGTACGGCCGGATTCATATACTCCAGAAGCTCTTCCAATATCGGGAGGCGATGACCAACGGCCTGGCAGTCGACCCCTTTCAAGGCAAGCCTCCCGTGCGCAAAATCGCGGGTCATAGCCACGCCGCGCAAGCGGAAACGCAAACGGCAATTATTCCCGATGAGATCCTCGGTCCGCTGGTTCGATTGGCGCTCGAATATGTGGATCGCGGCGCGGACTATCTGCTCGATGCTTTCGACGGCATCGAGAGAATCCGAAAGGCAGGGTGCGACTTCGAGTATCGTGCGAACCGTTATCTCCGCGGACTGAGGCCATCCGCTTATGGACTGGAGGGCGCGCAATTCGAAGGCGGGCTTGGCGGCATCCTCCAGTTGTACAAGGAACTGGGCTATCTTCAGACGGCCTGTTTTGTCTTGATCGCGTTCGCCACCGGAATGCGAATCAGTGAGATCCTCTCGCTACGCCGGGGTTGCTGCGAAATACAGAAGGAGTGCGGGAAGCCGGACCTTGTGTGGCTGCGCAGCCGCGTGTTCAAAATGCAAGGGGTCCCCGCCGGACGGTCTGCGAAATGGCTGGGAGGGCCGGTCTGCGCCAAGGCTGTAGGAGTCCTCGAGCGGCTGCATGAACGACGGCGGCAGAAAAAAGATAGCCCCTACTTGTGGCAGCCCACTCCAGCTTTTCGGCGGGATCGCGCGCCAAAGCCCCTGGTGGCGATCTCGATCGCGTACCGGTTGAGATGCTTCCTGTCCATCCTGGGCATCAAGGATGCGCGTGGCCACCCGTTCCGGATTCACCCGCATATGTTCCGCCGCACTTTTGCACGGTACGTCGCGAGGCACGACACTACAAACCTGCTGGCCTTGCAGGAGCACTTCAAGCACACTTCCCTGTGGATGACGGACTACTACGTCGGCAGCGATCACGAACTGTGGACGTTGATGGTGGAAGAGGAAGAGAAACTCTACGTGGAGAGTTTCGATAAGGCCCTCCGGTCGGATCGCCTGGCAGGCCCGGGCGGCAGCTACTTGAAGAAGAAGATCGATGAGGCGATCGCCAATGGGCGGCTACCGAAGGACTTCCGGGGAGAAGCCGGCAGCCATCTGCGCAAGGAGATGGTGCGCAACCTGGTGGAATCCGGCCAGCGCGTGTATCCGTGCGCGGCGTCGAATTACTGCTGGTTCCGGCCGGAGTCAGCGCTCTGCACGCAAGGGAGCCACCCGCTCCTGAAGCGCTGCAACCCCGGCGCATGTGCGAACTCGATTATCACCCTGGAACATAAACCGTATTGGGAGAAGATCCAGCGCGACTGTGAAGACCTGATGGAGCAGAAACCGCAGGCGGAGCCTTACCAAAGGGCCCTCCTGGATATTCACGCGGTCAGCGCCAAGATTCTGCGGGGTCTGGCGTGAAGGTCAGCGCCAGAAGGTTGGCCGGCCTACGCCGCTACCACGCCGAGCGGCCTGCCAAAACGCGCCTCAAGTTACTGGAGGCGCTGGACCGGTTGGAGACCGGCAGCACGGTGGTTGTGGGCTCCGGCTTCAACTGGAGCAAGACAACGCTTGCACTGGAAGCCGGCGTAAACATCAATACGGTCGTGAGAAAACTGCCGGGAGGGCAGTGGGCGTTCCCGGAGATCAACGAGCGATTCGAAGAACTGAAAAGCAAGCGACTCCAGCCGGCGGCGGGCATCGACGCACGCGAAGAGAAGATCGCGGAGCTGCGGAGCGAGGTGGAGAGGCTGAAGAATCAAAACCGGTTGCTTGCCCTGGAAATCGACCGGCTCGGCCGCCAGGTCCTTCAAGAGAGAGACCGGGCCGATCGAATGGCCATATACGAACGGCAGAACGCCTCCCTGCGAGAGGAGATCCGGCGCATCCAGGCGAATACAGAGGTTTCTGTGAGCGCCACCGGCAAAGGATGATATGGGACTATCCGGACCGGAGCGCGGTGAAGAGAACCTGGCGAAAGTGCGAAAGTACCTGACGGGCCTTCGGGCGGCGGGCCAGTCTCTACCCCAGGAAGAACACGGGCGACCCAACATCAGCGCCATAGCGCAAGCGGCAGGCGTGCTCCGAAATGTCTTCTACACCAACTCAGGCGTGAAAGGGCTATTGGTAGAGTTCATGGGCGGAGGCGATCCGGCGGCGGCCGATTCACTGGCTCTTTTGCGTGCTCAGCAGCAGGCGGACGCCAAAGGCCGGCGAGTCCTGCGACTCGAGCAGCAACTGGCGGCCGTGAAGGCCGAAAACGAGGAACTGCGCGGGCGGCTGGCGGCAGCCGAGCAGGAACTCGCCCGCCGCGCATTCATTGAAGAGCATGTCATCAAGGTCGGCAAGCGGGTGCTGCCGTGAGCATCTCTGTAACCGTCACAATATCGACAGTCTATCCCGGCAACTCTGGCGGCGCCATTTTCTTGGGACGCGATGCGGCGGGCAACCGTATGCGCTTTGTGGCCGGTCGCGACCGCATTTTTCGCGCCCCCGTTGTCGGGGAAGTCTGGGCGCTGAAGGGAGTGAATCGCCGCCACGACAAATACGGCGAGCAGGTCCATGTCGAGACGGCGATGCTGGCCGCGCCCAGCGGCCGGCTCGTCGTCGACTTCCTGATGAGGCATCCGGCATTCAACGGACTCGGAATCGGAAAGGCCAGGGCCAGGCGATTGTGGGAGACGTTGGGACCGGACCTCGGCGTAGCGTTGGGCCAGGGGGACGTGGAGAAACTGGCCAAGGTGTTCTCTGCCGAATGCGCTCGGAAACTGGTGGAAGCCTGGCACGCCGTCTCCGAGGAGGCGGGCATCGTTGCGTTTCTCGATCACCATGGCTTCGATCTCCATCTGGCTAACAAGATTCGAACCGTCTGGCCGCGCGATCCGCTAGCCAAACTGCGGGAGAATCCCTACAGGATGCTGGCCTTCGCCTCTTGGGAAAAAGCGGACCGGATGGCGCGCTCGTTGGGCGTGGCCGACGACGATCCGCGCCGGAGGATCGCGGCGGTGGAAGCCTGCCTGTATCGGCGGCTCGACGCCAAACATACGCTGACAGGCGTGAGCACGCTGGCCGGCAATGTCGCCTCCGCTCTCCATTGCGGGGAATCGACCGCCATAAGGGCCATAGGTGACGCGCTGCACGAACGCGCGATTGTCGCCGTTCCGGATGGCTACCAGCCGGTCGGCGCCGCCGTGATGGAGAAAGTTGTTGCCGGTTACCTGCGCCAGTTGCTCGCAAGCGAGCTAGGGCCCGAACGAAATCTCTTCTCTGGGAACCTCTCTGCCATTGTTACGGAATCGATAGCGAGGCATCGGGGCGACACCGGGCTGGAACTCAATCCCGCGCAGCACAGAGCCGTGGAAATGGCAGTGCACTATCCACTCAGCGTCCTTACCGGCGGAGCGGGAACCGGCAAGACAACGGTACTTCGGCTGGTCCATGACGTGGCGGAGCGGATCGGAGTTCGAGTTTTGCAGATGGCTCTTAGCGGGCGCGCGGCCCAACGCTTGCGCGAGGCTACCGGCAGAGGAGCGTCTACAATCGCTGCGTTCCTGCGCGCCGCCGCACCGGGGCTCGTCGATCCGACGGGCGAGCCCCTGATCGTCATCGATGAATCGTCTATGCTGGATCTGCCGCTCGCGTACAGCCTTGTTCGCGCTCTGCCGGCTCGCGCGCGCGTGTTGCTGGTTGGCGATCCATATCAACTGCCGCCGATCGGTTTCGGTCTCATTTTCCATGTTCTGGCCGTTAGTCCGAGTGTGCCGAGGGTGGAGCTCGTCGAGATTCACCGGCAGGCTATGTCGAGTGGCATTCCGCAGATCGCGGATACGGTCCGGCACGGCGTGGCCCCTCGTTTGCCAGACTTCACCGGCCGCGCTTACGGCGTGAGCTTTATCGACGCGGCGGATGATGCCATCACGGACAACGTGCGGCGGGTTCTCACGGCCTGGAAGGGATGCGACGATATCCAGACCCTCGGCGTCGTCAAACGGGGAGCCAACGGCATCCGCGCTATCAACGCGACCATGCATGCGTATGCGGCGGCCACGAGAAAGAAGCTGGAGGGATGGGATCTCGCCGAAGGCGAGCCGATCGTTTATCTGACGAATGATTACCAGAAAGGGCTGTGGAACGGGTCACTGGGCAGAATCGATCGCGTGATGGTCTCCGCCGAGAGGCGGGCCCTGGCATGTTCCCTCGATGGCACGGAGCACGTGCTTGTAGAAGAGGATTTCCAGCATGTGGACCTGGCCTATGCAATCACCGTCCACAAGGCGCAGGGCAGCCAGTTCAAAAGAGTGATCGTTCCTGTAACGCGGAGCCGCTTATTAGACCGTGCGCTGGTCTACACGGCGTTGACACGGGGCATCGAACAGGTTGTGTTCATCGGAGACAGGCACGCCTTCAACCGTGCGATCGTCGCGGAGCCTCATTCGCAGGAACGGCAGGTAGGTTTCTCGGTGTAAGCGCCGCGGGCGGCGGGCGTGAGCAGACCCAGGAGGCGGCCCGAAGGCCGCCATCCACTCCGGGCTTGAGTCGGCGCTCGAGTCGCATCCCTGCTTTGCTCTATCCTCCTATCAAGCCCCTCCATTTTATTGGCACTGGCGCATAGCCACAAGAGAAAAACCATCCACTCTGGAAGAAAACTGCGATAAATCCCAGGGGGTTTGGGGGGCGGAGCCACCCATCATGGCAATGGACTCTTTCCCATTCACGGACGTGGGAACACACCCGAATCCAAGGGCCGAGGTTCAGGCCTGGTGAATCGCCTTGACGGCTAACTGTGGCTCGTACGCGATGATCCTCAAAAGAGTCGCTGCCGGCCCGGTTGGACGGCGGCGGTCTTGCTCCCAGTTCTGCAACGTCTTCACGCTGACGCCAATCAGCCGCGCGAACTCCGACTGTGAGAGGCTGGTTCGCTCGCGAATCGCACGGATCCCGGAAGACCCGACTTCAAACCGGCGCGAAGCTTTCCGCTGGCCACGGAGAATCGCTCCCCCTTCGCGCACGCTTTCCAGCAGTTCTTCAAACATCTTCGGTTTCATCCCTGAACTCCTGTTTGACTACCTTGGCGAGCTGCGCCACCTGCTTCGGGGTCAGATCGGCGGACACGCTCTTCGGGTAGGCATAAAGCAGCAAAATCAGATCCCTCCGGACCGCCCAGTAGTAGATGACGCGGGCGCCTCCGCGCTTGCCGCGCACCCCAATTGCCACGCGAATCTTGCGTATTCCGCCGCCACCTTTGATGAGAGCGCCGAGACCGGGGTTTGCTGCCAGCCGGGACTGAAACGTCCCGTATTCTTCATCGCTGAGCAGGGCCGTAATCTGCCTCGTAAAGGTGGAAGTCTCGATCAGCTCCACTTGTTTCCATTATCCGCCATTGGCGGATAATCGTCAAGACGTCTACCGAAAGGAACAATCGTGAGAATCCAAGGAAAGCTTCGCCTCGGATACTTTCCGCTGCCACTTGACGAAGCCCGGCGAATCAGGGCCTGCCTTCGCTTCCCGGCTTCGCCGTTCTCCGCGATTGATCCCTGTATCGGGGACGGTGCAGCCCTCTTGGCAATTACGGGGGAAACGTGCGCGCGCCGCTACGGGGTGGAGTTGGATGCGTATCGCGCGGAACAAGCCGCCGCGGTTGTGGATGAGGTCATTCACGGCGATTCCCTTCAGGTGCACTGTCCGGTGGAATCCTACGGACTCGCGCTCCTGAACCCGCCTTACGATTGGATCTGGGGCGAAACTCGAAGCGAGCGTACTGAGAGGGTGTTTCTGGCGCACACTTATCGATGGCTCAAAGCCGGCGGTATTCTCATTCTCGTCGTGCCAGCGGTGCATGTCCGCGACTGCGCTGAGATCCTCGCAGGGCAGTTCAAGGCGGTTCGAATCCTTCGCCTGACCGATCCAGAGTCCGTGCGCTACCGCCAGGTGGTGGTCCTCGCGGCGCGGCGGAGCCGCCGGGAGCGCGACCAATTAAGGGACGACGATATTGTTGCGCGACGTGCTCAGATCGCAAATTTCGGCGGCAGCTATGAGCGACTCGAGCCCCTGGGTTACGTCAACGCGCCGATGTACGATGTTCCCGAGAGCGGTCCAGCCAAGCTCGAATATCGCGGCCTGCCGCTCGATGAGATCGAGGACTTGCTTCCGCGATCCTCGGCCTATCGCCAAGCAGCGCGAATCCTCTTTCCCCAGCCAGCCGCCATCACGGGACGGCCATTGACGCCCCTGCATGGCGGGCACGTGGCGCTGTGCGCCGTCAGCGGCATGTTGAACGGCGTATTCGGCTCCGGGAAAGACCGCCATGTTGCGGCGTGGCAGGCGGTGAAAGTTATTGACCGCTCAGAGGAAACGGAGGAGGATGGGACCATTATTCAGAGAGAGCGGGAGAGATTCACCAACGAGCTGACCCTGGTGTTCGCTTCGGGAGAGACGGCAATCCTTCGATAGCAGGCCCGCTCGCAGCACCGCGGAACCCGCGCGATATGGGGAGGGCCCGTGCTGTTGGCAAGAACGAAGCCTTTTGTAGTGTCCTCATCGGTTCGCCGCGGAGACAAAAGGCGCGGCTGACGACCGTAAGGAAAAATCGAACAGAGGCACCCAAAACGCGGTCAATCCCGTGCCAGTGGCCAGAAGTCGGTTGCTCGCACAAGCGCCAACTCGTCTTCTCCGTCTGAAGCGGCCGCCCCGAATCGAATTCCTTTTTTCTGCGACCAGTTGCCTTGGCTGGTGTCGCCCATCGCGGTATACTGGCGTTCGCCTCCTGCGCCGAGCGGCAATGATGGAGATGACAGCCATGGAGATGACAGTCGAAACGAACACCAAGAAACCTAAGACCCAGACTTACGTTTACGAGATCAGGATCACTCTCCAGGACATTCGTCCGCCGATCTGGCGCCTGGTCCAGGTTCCAGATACCCTCCCACTGAGTCGTCTCCACGCCGTCCTCCAAACCGTCATAGGGTGGACCGATAGTCATCTGCATCACTTCGAGAAAGACGGCATGCACTGGGGCGTACCCGAAGATGACGAAGACTGCGGGATTGAGATCGTCGACGAGAACCGGACCGCAATCGGCGCTATCCTAACGACACCGGGCGATTCCATGCTCTACGTCTATGACTTTGGCGACAACTGGCGGCACGACGTGACGCTTGAGAAGATTCTGCCTGCGTTGGGTGTGGTCCGCCCGGTCTGCATTGCCGGCGAACGTCACTGCCCGCCGGAGGACGTCGGAGGAGTGGCAGGATACGAGGAATTTCTTGAGGTCATCTTCGAGCCCGGCCACGAAGAGCATGAACACTACGTACGTTGGGCTGGAGGGCCGTCGCCCACCAACCGCTCAGTCGGCCGCTTCCAGCCGGAGGAGTTTAACCAAATGGTGGTGAACGGCGCCCTCTCGCGGATTCGCTGGCCAAGCGCCTCGAAACGGAATAATCGATAGGTGCTATCGCGGAATGGATTCTAATATGGGTGTTGATTTTCCGCCGGGACGCCAGCCCCCTTGGCTGAACGAGCGTGGGGAATTCCTGCCCGGGAAACTGCCCCTTGATGCGACGCTGGCGCGGGCCATCAGCGGCGACAAGCGCGAATGTCGTGAGGCGGTGGGCGTCTTAAGGATGATGCAGCAGTCCGGGCGCGTCGAAGCCGGCATCTATCTGATGGGGTTGCTGGCGGCCGCTCCGGATGATTGGGAATGGCGTACTGCTATCGTAGAGGCACTCCATGGCTTCGATATCGAGGGTTGCGCGCGCCTACTGTTCAGCGAGTTGCGCGCCGTAAAAGGCTCCAACACGACGCGGCGTTATCGCGACGCAGTACTGAAAACGCTGGCCACTCTTTCGGTCGGATTGACCCGTGCGGGCTTCGCGGCGATGTTGGAAGACCCAACCTGTTCGCAGCGCACGCGCGACAAGGTCTGTTGCATCCTGGATGGCGTCGATGATCGCTAGCCGATGAAGCGCTATCTTCGTTGGGAACGAACTGGCTTCGCGAATCGATAGGCGTCCAGCCAAGTTATTCGCCCTTCATACGCATACGACCTTCCCCTATGCATGTGCACCGAATGCCCGGAAACACGGCGTCTGTATCATACACATACGTCCGCTCGCTAATATAACCGCCGTACGACTGGACCATCGGCGAAACTCGAAGCGATCGCACGGAGCGGGTCTTCCTGGCGCACACGTACCGGTGGTTGAAAACGGGCGGCGTTCTGGCCCTTGTCATCCCGGCGGTGCACGTCCGGGACTGCGGCGAGACTCTTGCTTCGCAGTTTAAGGGCACCCGAATCTTCCGACTGACTGATCCAGAATCCGTGCGCTATCGGCAGGTAGTGGTCTTGGCGACGCGGCGGAGCCGCCGGGAGCGTGACCAGTTAAGATACGACGAGATTACCGTGCGGCGCGCTCAGTTCGCGAACATCGGGGGGAATTATGAGCGCCTTGCCCCTCTGGGCGACATCAGCACACCGTTGTACGGTGTCCCCGAAGGCGGCCCCGCCAAGTTGGAATATCGCGGCCTCCCACTCGACGAGATCGAGGACTTGCTTCCACGCTCGTCGGCCCACCGGCAAGCTGCTCGAATCCTCTTTCCCGAACCAGCCGCATTCAAGGGACGACCGTTGACGCCTCTCCACGGCGGTCACGTGGCGCTATGCGCTGTCAGCGGTATGCTGAACGGGATCTTCGGCTCCGGCAAGGACCTGCATGTTGCAGCGTGGCAGGCGGTCAAGGTGGTCGACCGCTCAGAGGAAACCGAGGAAGATGGGACCATCGTTCAGCGAGAGCGCGAAAGATTTACCAACGAGCTGACCCTGGTGTACGCGTCGGGAGAAACTGCGATCCTCCGATAACAGGCCCGCTGGCGACACTCTGGTGAACTCGCTGGTCCCCCGCACCGGCTCGCTGGCACGCGCGGGAGTGGGTTCTACAGGAACAGTCGTTTCTGATAAAGCGCAAACGGTAGAGTATAGAGGAAGAGAGGGTCACAACTCTTGGCATCAACCAGTACGAAATACGAGCGAGCGCTGTTGGAAGATCTCCGCTACGCCGTGCATGGCCTTAGCGCACCGTTCACGTGCGGTGGTACGCTTGTGCCCGAACAGCCAGTCACTCTCTGCTTCCCAGACAATACCCAAATCCCAGTGATGCGCGCGACGAACGCATTCGAACAGGAGCGGCTTCTCGAGCCGCTGATCAAACGCTGCTCGGCGGCGGCGTTCGGCGTGGGGCGAAAGACTCGGTACGACCGCACCGTCCGCGATGCCCTTCAGCTCAAGGCTGAAGGTGACGCCTTTTCCGTCCTTCACTTCGACCCCGCTGCGACGGGCATACTGGAACAGATCCGCCGCGAGTTGGTGCCGCATGTTCCCGACGCGCTCACCGCGGAGCTATACAACCTCAATATCTATGCGGTTCTGCGCAAGAATCTGACGGAACCCGCATTTTAGGCGGCTTTCTTGAAGACCACGAATTCGGTCCTGGTGGCGGCCATCCGCTGAGCTTTCAGAAGCAGGTAACGGAGATTCTTGTAGCCGCGGCTGCGGCGGAGCAGTGACTTGATGTTGCCATTGATCGCTTCCACGACTCCGAGAGGCACTTTCGTTCGGCAGTAGTTCAGGATTCCGTCAAGGTGGTCCAAGAGCATCGCGGCGAGCTTCTGAAACGGCTCCAGACGCTGCCAGCGGAGTTGGTCAATCCAGCGTTGGAGGTAGTTCAGCATCGCGCCCTCATAGTGGTACGTCCAAAGCCGATCCAGGCTCTCTTTGAGGAGGTATGCTTTGAAGACTTTGCGGTTCATGGCGAAGAGTTGATTGAGTTCCTGCCGCTTGCCGGCGGTCAAGTTTACCCACCGCGTCAAAAGCAGCCAGCGCTTCCCCTTCACCAATCCCCGCATCCGTGCGCCCTTGCGAAAGAATTCCGCCCGGCGCACTTCGTCCACCGCCTGGTTGGCATGTTGCATGACGTGGAACTTGTCATAGACGATCCGGCAGTTCGGCGCGTGCTGCTCGATGCTGAGCCGATACGGTTCCCACATGTCTACACACGCCGCCGTGATCCGCATCCGCTGTCCGGCGCTCAACTCGTTCAGGAAAAACTCGTCCAGCGTTTCCTTTTTGCGCTCCCGGCCGAACCACAGCGGTTCTCTGCTGTCCAGGTTGCTGACGACGGTGATGAACTTCTGCTTCTTTCCCAGATGGATCTCATCGACCCCCATCTGCCTCAGCGCCGGCTTCCGTCGCGCCGCCGCCCACCGCTCCAGATATCGAAGATCGATCGATCGGACGGTGCTCGCGGGTAACCCGAACTGCCGTGCGACTTGGCGGGCTGCTGCGCTCTCGCACGCCTGCCCGACCGCGTCTTCGAACCGTTTGCTGAACGGCGCTTTGCTCGGCAACTGCGGAACCTTCTCGATCTTGATGCCGCAGTCCGGGCAACACACCCGGTACACCTCTACAACGACAGTCGTCCGGAATTCCATGCAAGGCAGATCGCGCACTTCCCGCTCGCTCACGTCGTGGGCCGCCTCAAGTTTGCGCCCGCATCTCTTCGTAGCGCCCGGTGAGATCGCGCAGCTTGTGGTTCCCTTGCTGAACGGCAAAATCCGTCAGCTTCTCACGCTCCTGCCGGGATCGGCGTACACCCAATACGGCCACCTGCTTGTAGGCCGCCGCCTCGGGTTCGCTGAGCCGATAGATCGTCTTGTCGCGGAAGTGCGGCGTGAGCACGCCCTTGCAGTCGATCACACGCTCGAACGGCACGATCATCACCAGCACGCCACCCGGCTTAAGCCAGCGGAATGTGTGTTCCAGAAATACCTGCTCAAGCCGCTGGTTCTTGCCTTCTCCGATTTCGTGATCATAAGGGAGCTTATATAAGCGATCACGCCTATGTGTATGATACAGGCGCCCGTCTTCGCGCCGTCAGGATCACCTGCATAACAAAAGAGCGTATGCGCATGGAGGCATGCCTGAAGCGTTGCGATCACGGCTTGCCCCATTCCGCTCCTGTCGGATTCTTTTCGAGTACGTCAAACCGTCAAATGGCCCTTATGAACGGTGCAATGCCGATCAAGAAACACGGGCGGGGGGTAGAGCAAGCTCGACGGATGCTGGACGCGTTCGCGAATCTCGAAGTGCACGCCTTTGACATCACCGAAACAAACATCGATGGATACAAGCAGGGCTTTCGTGGTGGCCAGCGGGTGGACCAGTTGCGAGAGTGGATGCCTCGCCTGATTGCGTCGGCCATAGAGCGCCAGCACAACGTCATCGTGCGGCCGAAGGGCGCACCGATCAACTTGGTGCAGCTGGACGATCTCAGCCGGGCCGCGATGGAGCGGGTAAAAACCGCCGCCTTTCTGATCCTGGCGACAAGTCCGGAAAATTACCAAGCCTGGGTTGCCGTGCATGAATGCGATGCGGACTTGGCGCGGCGGCTACGCCGGGGCAGCGGTGCGGACCCGAGCGCTTCCGGCGCCAGTCGCATCGCTGGAAGCGTGAATTTCAAGCGCTGTTACGCACCAAACTTCCCGATTGTGGAGATCGTGGAAGTGATTCCCAAACACACGGTCACCCGGACAGAACTGAAGGCGCTGGGCTTGCTCGCCGCTCCGGATCCAATTCCGGCAAGGCCGCTCGCCCGAGATTATCGCGGGCAAGGACCGAGACAATGGCCCAACTACAAGCGTTGTCTGCAGAACGCGCCGCTGGCGCATCATAGAGACCTACCGGATGTCAGCCGCGCCGATTTCACCTTCTGCTTGTTGGCGATCGATTGGGGTTGGAGCGTCGAGGATACCTGCGCGCGTCTGCTGGAGGAGAGCAGCAAAGCCCGAGAGAATGGGCAGGCATATGCTTGGCTCACGGCGAAGAACGCTGCGGCGGTGATCGCCCGCCGGCAGCGCGGGTGACGGCATGACCGTGATTCTGCTAAAGCGCGTCGTGGATGTTCCCCGGGCCCGGAGGATTCGCGATCCGTTTTAAGCGAGCTTCAGATAATGGAAAGACACAGGCTGCACGAAGAGTTGTTGGCACGTGAGGTGCGGATTTTGGTGGTTGGATGCGGAGGAACGGGAAGCTCCATAGTAGCCGGATTGCCCTATCTCCACCAGGCGATGCTGGTCCAAGGGCACCCTTATGGATTGCATGTCACCATGATGGACGGGGACACTATTTCGCCCTTCAATTGCGTTCGGCAGCCGTTCAGCCAAAGCGAGATCGGGTTGAACAAAGGGATCGTCCTGGTGAACCGGATCAACCTCTTCTGGGGTCTGCATTGGAAAGCAATTCCGAGTCCGCTGACAGCACAAACACTCACTGCGGGCTATGCCGGCTACGGCGAACCGACTTTGCGCCCTGACATCGTGGTCGGTTGCGTGGACACTCGGGCAGCACGCGCCATCATCGCCAAGAGCACCGTGGGTCTCAGCGGCGTGGGTTACTGGTTCGATCTCGGTAACACCCGTTCGAGCGGGCAATTCGTATTGGGCGAGCCGTGGAACGCGAGAAACCGGCGATCACGGACGCGCTTGCGGACCGCGGCGGAGCTCTTTCCGGAGATTGTCGATCCGGCTCTCGACGACGATAACGAGCCGAGTTGTAGCGCGATCGAGGCGCTGGAGCGGCAGGAATGCTTCGTGAATTCTGTGCTCGCGCAGCACGCCCTCGCATTGCTTTCGCGGTTGTTCAGATACGGTCAGATATCCCATCATGGCGGCTTCGTTGATATTGCGCATTCGCGGGCCGTACCACTCGCGGTCGATCCGGAGCTCTGGCGCCGCATGAGAAAACGGGCCGGCTTGCCGCGGTCGGCCACGAAGACCAGGCCGGCCGTGGCGGGCCTTTAGACCGATTGCCGAAAGGGATCTACGATCTGGACGCCTCCAATGCTGCCGTAGCCGGAGAAGTCCTCGGTATAAAGTCTCTCGATACCGTGCGCCAGGCATGAGGCTACGAGCAAGGCGTCCCAAAACGACAGGCTATAACGACCGATCAAACGCTCGGCCTCGTCCAGAACATCCCAGGTCGGACTGCAACACGTCCACAGCCGGCGTAGCGTGCGGATGTTGTCGAGCGCCGCTGCTACCGTCAAGCCAAAGGGCGTGAGTTTGCGGGCTGCCGCCACGTATTCGCAAGCCACCTGCCACAACAAAGCCGGGTCGTCCAAAGAATTCACCAGCTCCGTGGCGATCCGTTGCTTGCGGACGTCTCTCGGGTCGTGGACGTACAGAAGGACGTTGGTATCAACGGCGATCATGCAGGTCGTCGCGTGTCAGCCGTGGCGCAGCAGGTGAGAGGGGCTGAGCGCGCATCCGGTCCACGAGTTCCGCAACCAGTTGACGCCTGCGGGAAGGATCGGTTTCCTCGGGGGGAACGACTCCTTCGGACACGATTAGGACGTCCACTTCCGCACCCTGTGGCAGGTCGCACGGATTCCGCAGTTCCAGTCTCCCGTCGCGGTAGATCGCCTTGTTCCGCTGTGTCATCTACCTCTTATTATAGGCGGCGGACTCGGCGTTCCCAAGCCCCCAAAAACGTGTTGTATTTGTGCAGCAACGTGCTGCACAAAATGCCTTCGACAAGGGGTGCCTTAGCTGGCTGCCGGCCGCCACCGCCGGATTTCTGTTGGCGAACTTGGAATTGGAATGGCGGGTGCCATCTGTTGGTTGCGGAAAGCAGTCACATCGAGAAGCCAACGTGCCGCTCATGAGAGTGAGGCGGCGCGGTAACGGCCGCTTCGAATGCGTGCCGGTCACCGACGAAGACCACCTGTTCCACCCCGCGCGTTAGCGCAGTGTAGACGAGGGTGCGGTCCAGCAGGCGGTTCCTGAAAACTGGTACGATCACCCGTTTGAACTGGCTGCCCTGCGCTTTGTGGACCGTGATTGCGTAGGCCAGATCGATACGATGGAACTCCGGCTCCGGGATTTCCCGCCGCGCGCCGTCTAGAAAGCACAGCAGGGAGCGTCCCCCGTCCGACATAATGATCGTCTCGATCCTCCCCAGCGAGCCATTCCACAACTCCTTCTGATAATCGTTCACCAGATAAATAATGGGATCGCCCTCGGCGAACCCCCATTCCTCCAGCTTCGGTTTCGTGGCGGAAGCCATCGCGTGCAAGATCGCATTGATGTTTCTGATCCCGCTTGCCCCGCCCTTGGTCAGGCCGAGGACTTGCACATCATCACACCCACGCCACTCCCTGAGGACTCCAAGGATGTCGTCTACGGCGGCGGCGCCACCGGTTTCGACGAAACTAACGCCGGCGGATACTCCGGCAAACGCGCTCAGGGGAGGCACGATGCCGTGCCTAATCTCGCGCGCGACCTGCGGGATGCCACTGGATCGTGCCTGCCGGTGAACCTCCACAAGCTCGACCCTCGGGACATTCGGACTCGCCGCAAGCACCTGAAACACCAGTCCGAACCCGATCGGCGGCAGTTGGTATGGATCGCCAACCAGCAGCAAACGGGCGCGAGCCGGCAGCGCTCGGACAATGCTGTACATCAGAGGGAGGTCCAGCATGGAGGCTTCATCGATGATGACCAGCGGCTCGCCTTGCGGTACAGTCCGCCGTTCAGCCATTCGCAGGAAACTGGCGATGGTGGATGCGGGACGTTCCGTCGCCTCGCGCATGCGTTGCGCGGCTCGCCCACTGAGAGTCATCTGAAGAACCGGGATGCCAACCTGCTCCGCAATGCGATGGACAACCTGAAGCACCGTTGTCTTCCCGGTTCCCGCCCCGCCGGTCAAGACGCTGAACGCTTGATGGACAGCCATTTCCACGGCACTCCGTTGCCCGGCGTTCAGGTTCAGCTTCGCGCTTTTCTCAAAGCCGGCTATCGATTCGGCGGTAATTGCTGAGAGGTTGACCGAAAACAGATTCCGCTCCGACCCGGGAGCGCCCGCCAGCAACTCGCGGAGCCGATTCGTTATGGCGTTTTCCATCGCGGCGGCCCCGAGAGGCTGATAGCCATCACCGGCGGCGACGATGGCGCGCTCGCGGACCGCCCGGTCCACCGCCGCGCGGGCAACATCCGTGTTGCGAGCGCCCATCAGGCCGCATACACCTTCCAGGAGCATTGCCCGCGACGTAAGCGTGTGCTTGGCGTCGAGCCGGCGATACAGGCAGGCTTCCACTGCGGCAACCTGCCGCCGCGGGTCCTCCCGGATTACGCCCAGTGAACGCGACATCCGGTCCACCTTTTCCCAGTCCGCGAAAGCCAGCATTCGGTACGGGTTCTCCCGCAGTCTCGCAAGCGTTTCCAGCGGCCAGACCTTTCGGATTTTGTTGGCCAGCCGAATATCGAAACCGTAATGCGTTAGAAACGCAACGACAATGGCTTCGTCAGCCACGGCCCGCCAAGCCTCGACCAGCTTTTGCGCACTATCCGTCGCCAAGACCCCGGTAAGCTTCCCGACATCGCCGCGGAACAACGCGTCCTGGAGATCCGGTCCAAACTCCGCCCACAGCCGCGCAGCCTTGACCTTCCCGATTCCGAGGCCATGGAACGCTGGATGCTTCAAGAGAAAGTCGATGACAAGCCTGCCCGTGGGTCGAACCAGGGAAGCCTTTTCTACGTGCACCTGATCGCCGTAAGTCGGATGGGGCCGGCTCTCTCCTGCAATCGACCACACTTCACCCGTGAGGGGAGCGCGAAAAATTCGGTCGCGACTGGCGACAAAACGCAGACGCGCGCCCGCGGCATCGCGTCCCGAGAATATTGCGCCTCCGCTGGTACCCGGATACACAGTCGAGATACTGACAGTGGCTGAGATTCTCACGGGATCACCCGCCGGCCGGCTTTGAGGATCTCCTCCTCAATCACCGTATAGCGGGCCAGTTCCGTTTCTGTTGCCGCCAGGCGCTCACGCAACTCTTCGCACTCCGCTCTCGCACTGGACAGTTGCTGTTCAAGCTGGAGGATACGCCGGTTTTTGACCTCCAGTTGGTGTTCGGCGTGGGCCAGACGAGGCGGCTGCGATGTGGCGGCGCCGCCGGCGGCTTCCGCGGGTAGACGCCTGACGGCGGCATTGGTGTAGAAAACGTTGCGGAGCACGCCGCAGGCTTCGGCAATGGCGGTGATATTGGGGCGGCCGCTCTCGGACGGCAGCGGTTGGCCGGCCGCCCTGAGGCCGGCCAGATAGGTACGGACCTTGGCCAGATTCTCCTCGCCACGCTCCCGCCCGGACAATGGGTTGCTATTCATGCCCGGCTATCACCTCCAGAAGCGCGTGCGCGTTGGATGCGGCTGATCTCGTCGCGAAGCGATGCGTTCTGTCGTTCGTAAAGCATCATTCGCTCAGCCTTTTCCCTCTCTTCCAGCACCTGGCGGCCCATTCGATTTACTTCGAGGGCAAGCCGGCGATTCTGTTCCCGGAGGCCGTCCAACTGGTTCCGAAGCTCGACGATCTTTTCGTCTCTCGAGTCGGACGTAGTCGCCGCACGCTGGCGCTTCTGCCTTATCTGTTCGAAGCGTTCGTTGATTTCCGGAAACGCCCACTTACCGTCGGGCAGTTTGCGGACAACGGTATTGATGTTGACACCCGCTTCCCGTGCCAGGTTTGCCTTGCTCCAGTGGAAGCCGGGGCTCACTTTCACAGTTTGGCCGCTTTCCATTCGGTCCAACGCTTCGAGGAGCTTCAATCGAGTTTTGACGGGCCGATCGGCGTGGTAGCGTCGCAAACCGGCCATTTTCTTGGTGGAGAGCTTCATGCCAGGTCTCGCAGGATCTTACTGCTGATCGGATGGATATCCTGAAGCGCCTTCTGGTAAGGTTCCGCTTCTGGCCTCATGCCCATTAAATCCTCGCAATCGTGTCGCACTTTTTCCCAGTGAGGCCGGTGCTCCGGTGTAATGACCGAGTTGGTGCAGGCCCCGGGGTTGCAGCGTTTGAGAAGCGGATGATCGCCCTGGGTGCAAAGCGCGGATTCCGGGCGGAACCAGCAGTAGTTGGACGCCGCGCATGGGTATATACGCTGCCCCGATTCGACCAGGTTGCGGATCATGTCCTTGCGCAAATACCCGCCCGCTTCGCCTCGGAACTCCTTCGGTAGCCGGCCATCAGTAATCGCCTCGTCAATCTTCCGCTTCAGGCGAGCGCCGCCGGGGCCCGCCATCCGCTCCGCCCGCAACGCCTTGTCGAAGCTCTCAAAGAGCAGCTTCTCTTCTTCCTCC
>DATJYJ010000263.1:0-19650 GCA_035578025.1 Verrucomicrobiia bacterium | reverse complement strand
GTCGGTATCGGCGATGTTGCCGAAGTAGTTGGCGAAGCCCCAATCCAGGTTGTCGCGCCCGTATCGCCCGGAGAGTCTCTTGGTTGGAGTGATGTTGTAATCGACGCGGCCGCTCAGGTTGTAGTTGTTGATGGGCACCGGACTGGTGAGGAACACGTTCTGCGCGCTCGTGCATGCCTGTCCGGGCAGATTCGGCTGGGGGTAATACTTGAGGATCGCGGTAGCGATGGGACTGATCTTATTCGATGGGATCGTGTTGTTCGGGAATGGCTGGCGTGTATATTGCCCCGGGTTGTTGGGATCCGCCACGGTGGTGGAGGGGTCGTAAATGGTGATCGGTGCGCAACCGCTCGTCCCCAGCCCGGAGAAGTTACCCGTCCGCTCGGCGGCCGTCGGCGACGTGATCGTCTGGGACGCAGCCTTGCGCTCGCGATACTCGTCGATGCTGAAGAAGAAGAACAGCTTGTCTTTCTTGATGGGCCCACCAAACGTACCGCCGAACTGATTGATGTGTTCGGCCGTGCGCGGCGCACCCGCCTTGTTCTGGAAGAACTCGTTCGTATTAAAGAGGGTATTTCGAACATATTCATAGGCCACGCCGTGGTCCTGGTTCGTTCCCGACTTGCTGATGAAACTGATGACGCCGCCGCCCGTCCGGCCATATTCGGCGGACATGTTGTTGGTGATGACCTTGAATTCCTGCGTGTTGTCCACGGAGAGGAAGGCCATGGCGCTGTAGTCGGTCATCTTTTCATTGGCGATGCCGTCGATGAGAAACGCGTTGTTGAGCGGGGTACCGCCGGCGATGGTGACTTGTCCCATCCGCCAGGTGGAAAGCAATGCGCCGCCGAAGTAGCCGATGCCCTGAACCGTCGGAATCAGGTTGGCCAGACCGAGCGGGTTGCGCCCGTTCAGCGGGAGATCTTCCACCTTCCTGGAATCCATCACGGTACCGAGAGCCGAGGTGTTTGGCTCCAGCAGAGGGGTCCCTTCCTTGACTTCCACCGTTTCGGTGACGGCGCCCACTTCCATGCTGACCGGCACGGCCAGGGAACGGTTCACTTCCACCACGATGCCGCCGCGGCGGAATGTCTTGAAGCCCTTGCTCTCCACCTCCACCGAGTACACGCCGGGTGGAACCAGCAGGAACTGGTAATTGCCTTCCTGGTTGGTATTGGTTTTGGAGACAGCACCGGTGCCCGTATTGACGAGGCGCACCTCGGCGCCGGGCACGGCGGCGCCCGAGCTGTCGGTCACCGAGCCGGTGACCGCGCCGGTGGTCTGCTGAGCGAACGCAGGCGCCCACAGGGCCGCCATCATGATCAGGGCGAGGGTGAGCACCCTCTCCAGCATCCGTGTCTTCCTAAGCGAGTTCATCGTATCCTCCCTGGCACTGTCCATTCATTTTGGCGCCGGTATGAGATCCACATACCCATGTTTGGCGAGCATTTTGTAATAGCCGACGAAATCGAAATCCATCGGCCCCTGCTCCAGTTCGATCAAATGGATTACCTCGGCAACGGTGCGTTTCCCGTCGCACCAATAGATCAGGCGCAACGGAGCGGGTTGCGCCGCAAATCCTGGAAATCCCTCGCGCTGGTCGAGCGGCAGGTCGTCAAGAGTGATCGGCCCGAACCGCCTGCGGCGCACAACAAGGCCGGCGGCCTCGGCGCGGCGTGGATCGGGCGCCGGAGCAGCCGTGTTCACGGGGACGGGGGCTCTTAGCGCGGCCGCGCGTGCGTCGGCGGCCTGCCGTAACCTGGCGGATTGTTCGTCAGCAAATTGCCGGACGCTGTTGAGCGCTGGGTCCAGCAGCGCACGGACTTTGGCGGTATTCGCCGGAGCTGCCAGGCGCAGGATGGAGAGAATCGCTGCCTCATCGCGGGCGGCATTGTATTCGATTTTGGCCAATCCCCAGTAGAGTTCACGGCCCAGCGCTTCGGCATTCCGCGCTGCGAGGATCCGGTCGAAGTACGGCCCTGCGGCGCGGAGCGCATTCTCATAGCTGCGCTCCAAAGTGATACCGGCAAGCCATGGAACGTCGTCTTCGTCCGCGCGGGCCAGGTAGTAAAGATACGCGCCGACCAGGCAGCTAAGGTCTTCGAGCGACTTGGGGTCCACACGGTCCAGTGTGTCCTCGCTGTTGTGATGCACGACTGCGAGCCCGCTGCTCCCCCGGACAGCGACGGTGGGCACCCCGATCATGGGGTCGCTCGGGTAAGTATCCGAGGTCGGGCTGTAGGGCACCAGCAGTGGAACACGGCTACGTCCTCCCGCGCCGCCCTCTGCCTGCCCGGCCGCGTAATAGCTCTCGGCAACACGCAGCACCAGGGCATTGTGGTAAGTGCGGGCAACGTCGGGAGTCGCGCCGAACGAGTAGGCCCCCAACACATCATGATTGCCGGCCGGCACATCCAGGTGAATCGCCCCTACCGTCCGCTTCATTCGGTCCATGTGGGTCGCGATATAGTGCGACGAACCATAATCCTCGGAAAACGTCAGGACACGGATGCTGCGCTTCGGGCGCGGCAGGCGGCCGGCGTCGATCGCGCGCCCAATTGCCGCAATGGCCTCGAGCATTCCGGCCTGCCCGGTGGAATTATCCTGTGCGCCGAGCTCGAAACCGTGACCGAGTTCCAGCACCTCTTCATCGGAGCCGCTGCCGGGAATGACACCGGTTACCGTGTAATAAGAGCCGGGATAATAGTGCGCGTCCACCACCGCCTGCACCCGCACCTTGGCACCGCGATCCAGTAGGCCGCGCAGGTATTGGCCCTGCCTCGGCGTGATCGAAAAGCCAACCAGCGGGCTCGACGCCTTGGTATAACCCCAACCCATATCACCCCAGGCGTTCACCCAGTAGTGACCGTCCCTCAAGTCCTCATTCTCGGTGTAATCGCTGATGACTCCCGCCGCACCCATCTTATAGAGCGCGGCTTTCATCGCCCCCCTCTCCGACAGATCGGCCGGAACCTTGATCAGGACCATCTTTCCCCGTACATCGAAGTTCTTCAGTTCCGCGAGCCGGCCGGAGCGGACTTGCATGACCTCGGCGGTCAACCCGCCCGGCGGCGTGGATCCGCTCCATTGAATCAGCGAGGCGGGTTCCTGACTGTAATCGCACAAGACCCGCATGCCGGCGGGGGCAGCCGGCTCGACAACCTCCAGCGTCGCCGTCTTCACATCCCAGGCAAGCGGCATGGTCCACCAGCCAAACTGGCTGACGCCGTCCGCGGGAGCCGGGAGAAGTTCGACATCGCGCAGGCCCAGCGCGGTCATCTTCGCTTGCAGATACTCGGCGCTTTGTCGGAATTTTGAGAAATCCTGCCAGCGATCGATCGAGTGCAACCGGGCGACGAAGTCAAACGCCTCGCTTGCGCGAACCTGCCGGCGGACCTCTTGCACGATCTGTTGCAGTTGAGGGGCAGGCGCTCTGGTCTGAGCGACGGAAATCGAATCAACCAAAAGCAGACCGGCACAAACCAGAATGCGCGTCATAACCTGCCTGCCTCATTTTCGTAGAGAAGGTACCTGGACCGAATCTTGGCGAACTCCTCCAGTTGACCCTTCATCGCCTGAAGCACTTCACGTCCGGTTTCCCCGCGCTTCAGCCGCTCTGCCGCCTCGTCACTGCCGAGAAGGCGCATCACGCCGTCCAGATCGAATCTGCCGGGGTGGTACTTCAACGTCGCCGCGAGCAACTCCATCCCCATGAGGACCGGGTCGAATACGTCACGATTGACCAGCAGAATGTCCAGGCCTTCGCACTCCTGATCCTTGTAAACCGAGGTGTGGGGCGTGAAGCGATGCGGCACGAAACGCACGCCGGGAATATGCAGTGCGTTCAGGTATTCTGCAACCTCGCGAGCGCGGTACCAGGGGGCGCCAATCCGCTCGAACGGAGAATCCGTTCCGCGACCCACGGAAATTCTTGGTGATTCCAGCAGGCAGACGCCGGGGTAGAGTGTCGCCTCGGTGAGGCTGTGGATATTGGGAGAGGGGTTGATCCACTCCAGGCCCGTCTCGTCGTACCACATGGTACGCTTCCAGCCCTCCATGCGGATCACGTGCAGGTCCACGCCCAGATGCTTCTCGCCGTTGTACATTCCCGCCAGCTCGCCGGCGGTCATTCCGTGGCGAATCGGCATGCGCATGTACCCGGTGAACGAAACGTACTTCTCGTCCAGCAGCGGACCGCCGAAATCCACGCCGTTAATGCCGTTCGGCCGGTCGAGAACATAGAACGGGATCCCCTTCTGTGCCGCGGCTTCCATGGCGTAACCGAGCGTCGTGATGCGCGTCAGGAAGCGCGCGCCGTTCTGCTGAATGTCGTAGATCAGCGCATCCACTTCCTTCAGCATCTCTGGCGTGGGCCGGTAGTGGCCGGCGTTGTAAAGGCTGTAGATGGGGACGCCGCTCTTCTGATCCACGCTATCGTCGATGTTCCGGTCTTCGCGATTCCCTTCCAGTCCATGTTCCGGCGAGAAGATCGCAACCAGTCTCACTCCCGGAGCGTGGGCCAGGACATCGATGATCCGCCGGCCGTCTTCCGCCACGCCCGTCTGCGCCGTGATCACACCGACGCGTTTCCCTTTGAGGGGCGCGAAGCCCTCCGCGATCAAAACATCCAACCCGGTTTTCACCCGCGCCGCGGAGCACACGAATGCGGAGCAGATAAAGGCAAGGGCTACACTGCGTATCGCCCCCGTCCCGATGCGCCTCATCGCCGCTCCTTGATCAGTTCGAGCATAATGCGATAGCGGTCGCCTCGCATGATTGCGGTCACGAATTCCAGGGGATGGCCGTCTTCGAGGTAAGTGATACGCTCGGCGGCAAGCGCCGGGCTCCCCGGCCGCACGCCCAGCAGCTTCGCCTGCTCGGCATCCACCAACACCGCCGAATGGGTTTCGTGCGCGTACGCCGGCTCCCGCCCATATTTCGAGCGCAAGAGCTCGTAAAGCGAGGCATTCTCCATCCGTTCTTTCGGCAGACCAGGCGCCAGTTGCAGCGGGATATAGGCCGTTTGAATTCCCACCGGTTCGCCTTCGGCCAGCCGCAGACGTTTCAGCAGAAACACGCTCGTGCCACAAGGGATGGCCAGTTTTTCCGCGGCGACCGAATCGGCCGGAAGCACGCCCGTCTCGAGAACCCGCGATCCGGGATGAAGGCCGTGGCGCCCCATCTCCTCGGTGAAGCTGCTGAGCGCGCGCGGCCCCTGCTCCAGCCTTCGGCGCGCCACGAACGTACCGCGTCCCTGTTCCCGGCGGACGTATCCGGAATCGGCGAGTTCCCGCAACGCCTGCCGCACCGTGATCTTGCTGACTTGGTAAGTCTGCTCCAGCTCGGACTCGGTCGGCAGACGGTCATCGGCTTTCCAGCGGCCGGTTTGAATGTCCTTCAGCAGGATCATTTTGAGCTGGTAGTAGAGCGGTATCCGCAGCCGTTTGTCGAGCGTAGTAGGCATCTGCGAACGCCTCCCTTCTCACCCGAGCGTGCGAACCCCGTTGGGCCGCTCGGCGGGACCCGACATGAGCGCGACGGCCTGGCGGAACCCTGAGAGACAGCCGCGCATCACCGCGAGACTGGAATAGTAATCGTTGTAGCGGAAGAAGCCGGTCTGCCCGCGCCACATCGGATAGGCATCACACGCCTGCATCCATTTATCGGACACCGCGGTGATGTCCAGATAGGTGTCGGGTTTGAAATTCTCGGCGTCCTCCCAGTTATCCGCGAAGAACAGCTTGCGAACCGCATGCGCGGGATCCTTGCGGACCATGGTCGACAGGCCGGCGTAGAAAATCGCGTCCCGAACCAGCAGGTGGCAGTTCTGATGATCTTTGTGCCAACTGCCGCTCCAGTGGGTCACTACGATATCGGCCTTGTGCTGGCGAATGACGTCGCTCAGGGCACGGGCGGCCTGGTCGTTCAAGGGCACCTCTGCGTCCGGATAGCCCAGGATTTGGAATTCCGCACCGAGCAGCTTGGCCGCTTTCTCGCTCGCGGCGCGCTGTAGCTCGCCGTAGCGCTCCACCGGAGTGTTGGCGGGAGCTCCCTTTTCGCCAGCGGTGAGGGAAACGAAAACGCCCGTGCCCCCGCCGTGTATGTGTTGAGCAACCGCCGCGCCCATGGTGAAAACGGCATCACCGGGATGAGCCGCGATTGCCATCAGAGTCGTCGCCATCCGGGACCTCCAACGGCGGAAACACCAGGGTTCGATCCGCCGCGTGAATTGGTTATAACAACATGTCAATCTGAAGAGCAAGCCCCGGCGGGAAGCCGTGCGCTTCACTTGCCAATGCAGAAGGTGGAGAAGATGCGATTCAGGATATCGTCCGCCGTGGTCGCGCCGGTGATTGCGTCAAGGCCGCGCAGGGCCGCGTACAGGTCCAGGAGCAGCATCTCATGGGGCGTCCCGGATTCCGTTGCGCCGCGCGCCTTTTCGATCCATCCGGCCGACTCCCGCAGCAGGTGCTCGTGGCGAATGCTGGTGATGAAACCGGTCTCCTGCTCGAATGCCCCCGCGGGCGCCACCGCCGCGAGAATCGCTTCGCGAAGTTCGGCGATGCCGGCGCCGGTCAGCGCAGAAACCTTCAGGGCATTCTCCGGAGGCCGCTCGTGTGGCAAGTCGCACTTGTTGGCAACCAGCAGCGTTCGCCCGCCTGCACGCGTCGCGAGTACTCCATCGTCCGCACTGGCCGGCAGTGTGGCGTCGATCACCACGAGCGTCAGGTCGGCGTCGGCCATCGCCTGGTAGCTGCGTTCGATCCCCAGCGATTCTACACGTTCCGCCGCCTCGCGGATGCCCGCCGTGTCAAACAGCTTTACCGGGATCCCGCCGATCGACGCCGTCTCGCTCACCAGGTCGCGCGTCGTCCCCGGGATTTCGGTCACGATCGCCCGATCCTGCTCCAGCAGGCGATTGAACAGGCTGCTCTTGCCCACGTTCGGACGGCCGGCGATCGCCAGCGTCAGACCCTGATGCACCAGGCCTCCGTACCGGAAGCTCTCGATCAGGCGCGTGATACCTTCGTGGATCGGCCCCAGGCGTCTCAGAATTTCGGCTGCCGGCGCTACGCTTACGTCGTCCTCCGCGAAATCGATGCCCGCCTCGAGCAGCGAGACCAGCTTCACAAGTTGCTCCTTGATGGGCGCCATGCGCCGGGACACGCTCCCCGCGACTTGCTGGGCCGCGATGCGCGCCTGGTACAGCGTCGTGGCCTCGATGAGGTCGCGCACGGCCTCGGCGCGCGGCAGGTCGATGCGGCCGTTCAGGAAGGCGCGTAGCGTGAATTCTCCGGGCTCGGCCAACCGCGCGCCCGCCTCCACCGCGCGCTCCACGGCATGGCGCAGCACAACAGGCGAGCCGTGGCACGAAATCTCAATCACATCCTCGGCCGTATAGGACCGGGGCTTCTCGAAAAACGTCACTACCGCCTGGTCGATGGCCCGGCCCTGCCCGTCCAGCAGGTCCGCGAGATGGGCCTGCCACGGGCGCCACTCCACTGCCGTGAGAAACTGTGCGGCAATCCGGCGCGCATCGCCGCCGGACAAACGCACCACGCCCAGGCCCGAGCGTCCCGGTGGAGTGGAAATGGCGACGATGGTATCGGAAAGCTGCAAACCTACCGGCGGCGTCCTCGGGGAGGACCACCGCGATCGCGTCTCGGCCCTCCGCCGCCCGGCCCGCCACCGGGCCCGCGGCGCATCGGCGGCCGCGCATCTCGCGGCGGCTCAGGAAGGCTCGCCATCCCGGCGGGATATACGATCACCATCCGGCCCGGACCGGCCCCGAGGCTCTCGCTGCGCACCGCGGATTCGTTCCGCAGCGCCAGGTGAATCACGCGCCGCTCGCGGCTGTTCATCGGGTTGAAGCGGAACGGCTGGCCCGTGCGCTTCACGCGATCGGCCGCGGTCATGGCGCTCAACCGCAGTTCCTCGATCCTCAGCGCGCGATAATCGTTGGCGTCGAACGAAATCCGCGAGTGGTCTTCGCTCGGCATCCGGAGCATCTCCATGGTCACGTGCTCGAGGGCCAGCAGAAGCTCCGCCTTGTTGGCCAGGAGCTGCTCCACGTCCGGTCCGCTGAAGTCCACACAGACGTCCGGCGTCTCGAAGTCGTCCTCGGCTGGCGCCGCGTCCTGAATTTCGTAATCGAGCTCGAGGCCGGCATTCTCGAGGGTGGTCTGCAAAAAGCCGTCGATCCGGATCCCGACCGACGCCACGGAGTACTTTCGCTCAGTCAATGCTCATTTCCTGCCAGTCTTCTTTGGAGGCAACACACTCTCGGCGGCGACATTGGCCAGCGAAGTCTTGTTGAAGAACCACTGCTGGAGCATGCTCACCAGGTTGCTGGTCAAGTAGTATAACACCAGGCCGCTCGGGAAATTGTAGAACATGAAGCCGAAAACCAGCGGCATCAACATCATCATCTTCTGCTGTGCCGGGTCGCCCGCGGCCTGCGGCGTCATCTTCTGCATGATGAACTGGCTGGCAATCATGACGATGGGCAGAATCCGGATGGCCAGGTGCTCCGGCTGCGAAAGATCCGAGACCCACAGCCAACTCGCCCCGCGCATCTCCACGCTCACCGAGAAAACCTTGTAAAACGCGATGAAAAACGGAATCTGGAGAACCATGGGCAGGCATCCGCCCATGGGATTCACCCCGTGCTTCTTGTACAGGTCCATCACTTCCTGGTTCTGATCGCCCTTGCGCGGATCTCTCAGGCTGATGCCCTTGTACTTGTTGTTAATGGCGTCGATCTGCGGCTTGAGCGCCTGCATCTTCCGCATCGACTTCATGCTGTTGATCTTCAGCGGGAACAGAGCGAAGTTGATCAGGATCGTCACCAGCACGATCGACCATCCGTAGTTGCGCACGAACTGGCCGTTCACGTAATTGACGATCTGAAAGAGCGGTTTCGCCAGGAACCAGAACCAGCCGAAATCCACAATCTGCGTGAGCTTCGGGTTGATCCTTCCGAGCAAGTTCAGATCCTTCGGACCGACGAATAGATCGTAGCGATTGGCGTCGCCATCCCCCACGGCCACACCCGTGAATGGCTGCGGCGTGCCGTCCAGCGGCGTCTTCACCCGGTCGGCAAAGGTCACCGTCTGCATGCTGCTGCCGCTGTCCGGCAGAAAGACGGCGGCGAAATAATTGTCCGCCAGGCCGCCGAAGCTGAAGTTTCCGCTCGCCGTGGCCGGCCCGTTGGAAGCCGCCTTGGCATTCTGCTCCACCAGCTTGTTCTGCGTCACATCGAAGTACAAAGTACGCTGGTTGGCGGCCGCGCTGGCTACCGTCAGATCGCCGAACCCGCCGCGCCATTCCAGCAGGTGCGGAATCGGCTTGCCGTCTTGAGTTACCTGGGTCGCGACCGCGGTCGAGTAGCTATGCTGCTGGAACCGGAAGACCTTGCGCACGGTTGTGTGTCCGTCGCTATACTCGTACCTCACGCCCAGGCCGTCCGGATCGGCTTTCTGGCCGTACCATCGCCAGTTGATGTCGTTCGAAGGATTGGCTCCGTTGAAGTACAGGGAAAACGGAAAGTCCATGCCCGCGGCGGTATTGACCAGATCCAGCGGCTTGCCGTCGCTACCGTGATACTGCCGCAGCTGCCAACTGCGCACGGTTCCGCCCTGGTTGCTGAACTCGACCCGGTACAGGTCCGTCTGAATCACCAGGTGCGGCAGGACTTGTTCCGGCGTGGCGTTCGGCGCGGGCTTCACCGGCGAAACCGTGGTCTCAACGGGAGCCGGCTTCGGGGCCGGAGCGGGCGTCGCTCCACCCGCCGCTGGTTGGGAAACGGTTTGGGGCAGGGAAGCGGGCTTCTTGGGCGGCGGTGAAAAATAGGTTTGCGAGATCCACATCACCGCGCCGATCAGGACGAAGGCAATGAGGAGATTCCGCTCCATCGGTACTTGTTGAGGCGTGTACCCGCTCGGCTTGTTGGATTCGGCCATGCTGGAAAAATTCCGTTCTCGGCTCAGGGTACCGGATCGTATCCGCCGTGATGCAGCGGATGACAGCGTCCCAGGCGCCGCAGCCCCATCCAGACGCCTTTCCTCACGCCATATGCGCCGACTGCCTGCCGCATGTACTCCGAACACGACGGGTAGTAGCGGCAAGCCGAGGGCAACATTGGAGAAAGCAGCATCTGATACACGCGCAACAAGCTCATCACGATGTACCGCATCGCTGAAAAAGACGCTGCACCTCGCGGTGAAGTTCCGCCACCGGGGCATCGTATGCCTTGCGCCGTGGATTGATGACGATTGTCCACTGTGGGCTCAATTGGTCCAGATGCAGGCGCACTGCCTCTCGCAAACGCCGTTTGATGCGATTTCGCACCACGGCCTTGCCGAGCGCGCGCGGCACCGTGAAACCGATGCGCGGACCGTCACTGCGCGGCTCCCGTACACAGAAGGCGGCGAAGATCGGGCCGCTGTGGCGGGAGCCTTCATCGTAAACTCTTCGGAAATCTCTTGATCGCAGCAGACGAACACGTTTCGGAAAACCAGAGATGGAGGACTACCTCTCGTCACTGACTGTGAGCTTTTTGCGCCCGGCCGCCCGCCGGCGGGAAAGAACGGCCCGGCCGTCCTTGGTCTCCATGCGCGAGCGGAAACCGTGTGTTTTCGCGCGGCGACGGTTATTCGGTTGAAAGGTACGTTTCGGCATTGTGGTTCAAATACTTAGTATAGGACACCCGGGTCGGACGCGGCAAATCAGCACGCTTGTGCGAAGCCGCGCCACTTGGTCCGCGTGTACGCGATTCGGAAGCCGTGCCGCTCACCGTTGCGCTGCGATTCGCCCCCCGGGGCCGCACATAGCATCGCAAGATCGCATCCCGCCCGAGCCGCGTGGTCCAACCGCGCCTCCAGGAGTGCGCGCTGTGCGCCGCGCCGCCGGTACTCGGGTATCGTGCTCGCTCCCGCCAGCAGCGCCACACCTTCGTGCAGCGCGACCGAACCTGCCGCGATCGGCTTCCCATCCAACTCTGCCAAAAAGTCTGCCGCGTCCTCGCGTTCCGCCACCACGCGCATCAGATCGTCCATCAGATCGGCGAATTCCGCGGCCTCTTTCCAACCCTCCGCCGCGGTGCGTGCCCACAGTTCGCGTTCGTCCTCGCCCGCCAGTCGCACCCGAATCGCGCCGCCTTCCGCCGCCTGGCGCGATCCCAGCGGCAGATACAGAACGCTGGTCAGCTCCACGGGACGATACCCGCGCTCGTTGAGCACGCCGGTCAACGCCGCATCCGCCAGCGGACTCACCTCGTGAAAGACCGGCGCTCCCCGTTCGCGAAAAAATGTCTCGATCCCTTCCATCTCCGCCGCCGTGGGCATCTGGAACAAGCCGAGTCCGAAGGTCTGCGTGCACGGAGACCGTGGGCCGTCGAACATGGCGTACGCGCCGGCAACCTCCATCCAGCATGCACCCAGGTCCGGCTCCAGCCGCGCCCGCGCTTCCACGAAGCGCACGTTGGCCCTACCCTCGGCCCTCTCCAGCCGTCGCGCCAGGGCCAGATCGCAAAACACTACGCCAGGATGTCCTTGCAGTACTGCACGCACCTGGTCAGTTCGGCCAACAGCGTCGAGCCTTCCGGAACCGGGTACTCGAACTCGAGCGTCGCCTGAAACTTGTACTTCTCCCGTTTCATCAGCAGCAGGATCTCCTTGATCGGCGTATCGCCCTGCCCGAGCGGCACATTGGGTCCATTGTTGGCCTTGCGGTCCTTGATATGAACGTGCGTAATGCGCGTGTGATTTTCCTTGATCCATTCCGCCGGCGAAAACCCGTTGGCGGCGAAGAAATGGCCGATGTCGACGTTCGCGCCGTTGTACTTCGAATACCAGAACGCCTGCTCCCACGCGCCCAGGCGGCCGAACGCCTCCGGATCCGTGAGATTGCCGTGCCCGTGATAGCCGACCATCAGCTTGTGCTTCTCGGCAAACGCGCCGATGTGCTTGGTCCGGCTCACCGGGATCTCGCAGGAAATCGCGTGCGCCCCGAGTGCCTTCGCCGCCTCGAAGCAATAGTCGACGACCTCGTCCTTCATATCGCCGATTCCGTCGAACTTGACGATTTGGATCAGCAGTCCTGCATCCTCGTACTTCTTGCGAAAGGCTTTGAAGCCGTCCATCGATTGCGACAGCCGCCACTTGTCCAAGGCGTCGACCGCGGCCTTTCGCTCGGCGATCTGCTCCGGCGTCATCGGAGCGCGTCCCTTCTTCGGCGCGCCGCTCGATTCGGCCGGCACGGCATTCGGGCGGGGCAGGGGAATGGGGTTCACCCATGGCGGTGCCTTCAGCCAGGCCTCCACCGGCTGCATGCGCAGTTCCAGCGCCCCGATACCCGTCTGCGTGCAGTAGTTGATGATGTCGTCGGCTCCGCCCGGCATGTTGTGGAAGCTGTAGGGGGCATTGACACCGATCTGCACCCCGCCGAAATTGGAATCCAGTTTGGCTGCCAGCAACGTGGTGGCCGGGAGAGCGGCCATTGCCAGCTTTCCGAAGTCGCGCCGCGTGTAATTCATCACCTGCTGATGATATCTCGTGGCGAGTGCCGCGGACCATCGCTTTCCGTGGTCCGCCCTGCTGACCAGGAATCCGTGGTTACTTCCCGATCGCCGGAGGCGTCTGGACCATCGAAAGCAGCAGGCAAACCACTACGAAGATTGCGAGACCCGTTGCGACGATCATAATGCTCGTGCCCTCATCTATCTACATCGATTAGCAATCCGAGGGCCTTTATAGAAAACCCACAAAAACGGGCCTCCGCTATTTTGCCGCTGCCTCAAAAGGGAACAATCGACCCACACCTGTGTCAGAGTGGCGATGACTTTGTTCCCTTTGGGCCAGCGAAATATCCGAACATAAGCGCTCTGAAGGCCGCCTTCCTGGCGCTCGCCATCCTCGCCGGCTCCGGCAGATCGCAGGATGCCCCGCGCGACTTCCACTTAGCTGGCGTTGTCCTCAACGCTGCCACCGGCACTCCCGTGCCCGGCGCTCTCGTCACTGTCCGCCACTTGCCGGTCATTCGCCCAAATGCCGGCACGCGGCCGAAGGCCCTCAATCTCGCAGGATTGACCGATGCTGCCGGCCGTTTTCGATTCGACACCCTGGAACCCGGGTCTTACGCGTGCCGGGCCGCCAGGAACGGATTCTCGCCGAACGCAAATCGCTCTGGACAAGTCACTCTCGGACCTTCACAGGATTCCCTCGTGCTTTCAATCTCTCCGCTGGCCAAGATCCACGGGAAGGTCACTGATATCGATGGTGAGCCCGTCTCGGGCGTGTCGGTCCGTGCCCTGCATTCGGAGATTCAGGATGGCCGCCGAATCTTCCGCCAGGATCGCTCGGTGACCACCGACGATCAGGGCGAATATCGGATGTGGAACTTCGAGCCCGGCGACTACTACATCGTGGCTGCCGGCCGGAGCGGCGGGACTGCGGTTATCGTCGGTCCCACGCCGGCATACGGACTGGCACGCGAAGGGTTCGAGCCCGCTTACAACCCGGCCGCCCGGGATCGCGCCTCCGCCACGGTGATCCCTCTTACCCCAGGACAGGAATTCGAGGCGAACCTCGAGATCCGGCTCCAACCCGCCTTCCAGGTGCGCGGCACGTTGCGAAATCTCGCGCCCTATCAGCCAGTGACCCTCGAACTGCGTCGTGGCCCCAACGAAGTCAGCGCAAATCGCGTATTGGTGAACGCCGCGACCGGCCGTTTCCAGGCGGACGACGTCGTCCCCGGCGCCTATCTTCTCCGGGCCAGGCAAAGCACCGGCGATAACCAGCTCTGGGCGGAGCTTCCGGTGCAGGTAGGCCGTGGCAACGTCCATGGCATCGTATTGGATCTGGTTCGCGGAGTGACCGTATCCGGGGTCCTTCGGGGCCTGCCTCCGCATGAACCCGCGACGCAGATACCTCCGCCACACGGAGCGAGACGTTTTCGCGGACGGGTGACGCTGCACCCGGTCGAGTCCACCGACACATTTTCGGGGCTCTCCGCCGGCGCCGACGAGCAAGGGGCGTTCTCAATCGAAGGCGTGCCGCCCGGCA
The DNA here is from genome assembly GCA_035578025.1 of Verrucomicrobiia bacterium. Classification (GTDB taxonomy): domain Bacteria; phylum Acidobacteriota; class Terriglobia; order Bryobacterales; family Bryobacteraceae; genus Solibacter. Next base: position 5,587 of record DATJYJ010000263.1, on the reverse strand, counting down.
GGTATCGCCTCGAAGTGTCCGCACCACAAGGGTACGTGTCATCAGCCACATAGGGGTCTGTGGACCTGCTCGAAAGCGAGCTCTCCGTTTCCGCCGGCATCGCTCCTGATCCGCTCGAGATCGCATTACGCCATGACGCTGGAAATATCCATTTCAGGCTGGAACGGCCGCCGGACGCTTCTGACGAAATGTGGATACTGTTGGCGCAGGGCGATGGCAAATTCGTGGGGCGTGCAGCCGCGGAAGAGGAAGTGCAATTCCATTTTCAAAGAAATGCGCCGGGAGACTACGTGGCTTACCTCGTGAAGGACATTGACAATCTCGAGTACCGGAATCCGGATGTGATACGCGCTCTCCGCAACGGGGAGAGAATCCACGTGAGTGCCGGCGGCGATGCGACGATCACTCTCAAGGGAGCCGCCCAATGAAGGCACTCCTCCTGGTTCTGGCAGCGGCCGCCGCGGCAGCCCAGCCCTATACCATCGCCGGCGTTGTGCAGAACCCCGAGGGCCACCCGCAGACGCCGTCGCCCCCGTCGAAGAACGAGAGACAGACGGCCATGATCACCGGCGAAGACGGCCGTTTCCGCTTCGACGGTCTGCCCGCCGGCAAGTTTCAGGTGACCGCGGAACCGCCCTCCGGAGGGCGCCAGGCGTTCGGACAGCGCACGCTCGCGACCAGCTTCGGCACCGCGGTCGCAACCGGTCCCGGACAACACACCGATAGCCTGGTCTTCCGCCTCATCGCCCGATGCGCCATTCGCGGGCGCGTCACCGATGCGAGTGGAGAGCCCGCCGAGGGAGTCCTGGTGCAGATCTTCGTGTCCACCCTCCTGCGCGGCAAACGTTCAGTCTTCTACAACGGCTATCGGTATACCGACGACCGCGGCCAGTACCGGTTCGGCGCCATCGGCGATGGGCATTATTATCTCGCGGTGGCCGGCCGGCCCTGGTACGCGGAGCATTTGCCTGCCGACGCCGGGACTCTCTCCCGAATGGGTTACCTTACAACCTACTATCCGGGCACCCACGACCCGCGCAGCGCGGAATTGATTTCTCTCAAGCCCGGCCAGGAAATCGCCGCGGATTTCACCCTCGCTGCCATGCCCGCAGGCACCCTCACGATTACACCCGGAGGCGCGGCCGGTACGGTGCGGATCGATCTGACCTTCGAAGGCATCGCCGCCGCGCGCACGTTCGCGAACATCGCCACTGCCTACTCCCCACGGCCCGCGCTCATCGGTGGAATCGAGCCGGGCCGCTACACGGTACGCGCGCGGAGCACGCAGGGCGGAAAAACGCGATTCGGCGTCGCCAAGGTGGACGTCGGCACAGGCGACATGAGCGCCGACGTGACCCTCGCGGATCCTCCGTCAGTCACAGGCAAGCTGTGGATCGAAGACTCGCACACCATCCCTGAAGGCGCCTACATCGAGCTCGAAAACGAAGTCGAGGGGATCCACACGCGGCGCCCCGTCGCGCCGGATGGATCCTTCCACTTCTAGAGCATGCCGCCCGGCAAGTACCGCCCGCTGGCAGGCACCTCCAGCAAAATGATCCACCTTCGCTCCGTGACCCTCGACGGCACGCTCTCCACCGACGATACCATCGAGATTCAGACCGACGCCCGCCTGGAACTGCTGGCTCTCCTTCGCGGCGGCTGCATCACCGGCGACGTGGTGCGCAACGGGCAGCCCGTTGAGGGCGCTCTGGCCCTGCTCGCCCCGCAAAAGGAGTCGGCCAATCCCCTCGACTACCGCGGCTTTCAGACCGACAGCGACGGCACGTTCGATTTCGACGGCCTGCCTCCCGGCGACTACGTGCTGATCGCTCTGGAAAACTGGGCAGATTTCGAATACGCCAATCCTGCTGCCGTGCGGCCTTATCTTGCACCGGAACGCCCCGTCAAAGTCGAAGGATCATCCACTGAAAAGATCCGAATCGAGCTGAAGTAGACAGCGCTATTGCGGCGGCTTGCACTCGCCCAGGCTCACGCTGAACGCACCGATGGTCACCCATCGCGCGCCTTCCCGGTGCTCCAGGTGATAGCTCTTGCTAGGTGCGTCGGCGCGGATCCGCCAGTCCGGATTGCCCGCCGGTGCCGCACGCCGCAGCTTCAAGGGCTTCACGCTGCTCTCCTTGACGGTCCAGCTATCGCCCGAGTCGTGGCTCTCGTACAGCTCATAGCGATCGCCCTCCGCCCCCGCGCCATGGTCGATGATCAGTGACCCGTTTTTGGCATCTTCGAACCAGAATTGCTGAATCGCTCCGAATCCCTGTTCATCGAAGATCTGGTGCAGGCGCCACGTCTTGCCGCCGTCGGAAGTTTGCAGCAGAAACGGATCCTGAGGCAGCGGATACACCAGCTGCCCGCTGGCCCAACCGGCATCCGCTCCGGAAAACTGAAGGTGGTCCAGCGCCGCCCCACGCACGCGCTCGTACGTCTCGCGCCAGGTATGGCCATTGTCTTCGCTCCCCAACAGGATGCTGTACAGCGTCGCAGAAGGCGTGTGGATATTACCGGCGGCGAACACCCGGATGGCGGAAGACTCGATCGCGGAAAGTTCCAGGTAAACCGGGCATGGGTCCTGTTCCGAACAATCCAGGCCCGCGGCCAGCATATCGTCCGCGGTGCATTGGAACGGCACCGTCAGGGGCTTTCCCAAGTAAGTCAGCACGGGCGGACCCAGCGGGGCGGCCGGCTGAGCGGAAGGCGGCGCGGGCGGGGTCTCCTGCGCGTCCAACGCGAGCGTCCAAACCGCCATCGCCGCCACCGTGATAACCCTGATCCGCATAGCTCTAAGGGGCTATTAGAAGATGACTCTTTTGTTTTGGCTAGATTTAGGGATGGATATGTAACGTCCGCGCGGGGTACTATCGTCTAGTTTGTAAATCCCCGTTACGACAGCGGGCGCACTCACCCCTATCACCCAAACCGCGCCCGCTTTTTCATTTTCGGGGAGCCCGAAAGGGCTAGCTCCCCGCGGGTTAGTCATCGAACATTCCCTCGAACAGAACCGTGCTCAGGTACCGTTCCGCGGCATCCGGCAGAACGGTGACGATCATCTTGCCCGAAAACTCGGCCAGCCGTCCCAACCGCGTGGCCACCGCGGCCGCCGCGCCCGAGGAAATCCCAGCGAGGATTCCCTCTTCCTTCGCCAGCCGGCGTGCCATTTCAATGGCCTCCTCGTTGGTGATCAACTCCACCCGGTCCACCATCTTCAAATCGAGTGTATCCGGAATGAAGCCTGCTCCGATCCCCTGAATCTTATGCGGCCCGGGCTTGAGTGGTTTCCCGGACAGATACTGGGTAACCACCTGGCTATTGAGCGGCTCGATGCCCACGGAGAGAATCTTCTTGCCGCGGTCCTTTTTGATGTACCGTGACGCGCCGGTGATCGTGCCCCCGGTGCCGATGCCGGATACCAGCACGTCGATCATCCCGTCGGTGTCCTCCCAGATCTCCGGTCCCGTGGTCCGCACGTGAATCTCCGGATTGGCCGGGTTCTTGAATTGCTGGAGCATCACGAAGCGCCGCGGGTCTGAGGCGACCATCTCTTCGGCCTTCTGAATCGAGCCCGCCATTCCCTGGCCGCCGTCGGTAAGGATCAGGTTCGCCCCGAGCGCTTTCAGCACCTTCCTCCGCTCCACCGACATCGTCTCCGGCATGGTCAGGTGGATCGGATAGCCCCGCGCGGCCGCGACAAATGCCAGCGCGATCCCCGTGTTTCCGCTCGTCGGCTCCACCAGCTCCTTGCCGGGGCCCAGGGCTCCTCGTTTTTCCGCATCCCACACCATCGAGGCGCCGATCCGGCACTTGACACTGTAGGCCGGATTCCGCCCTTCGATCTTGGCCAGAATAATGGCCTTTCCCCCATCCGTGACACGGTTCAGGCGAATCAACGGCGTGCGCCCGATGCTCTGTGAGTTGTCTTCGAAGACGCGCAAATCAGATCTCCCAGTTCAAAACGAACCTGCTTTGTTTCTCATGCCACGCGCGCAGGAGGTCGGCGAACGTGGTGTGGTCGATGACCCCGCTCACTGCCTGGTCCACCTGCTGCCACATGTCGCAGAATGGAGTTTCGCCCTTCCGCTTACCTCGTGATCTACCCTGACCTTCGATGAACCGCAGCACCTCCCCCACGGTCAGCGATTCCGCAGGCCGTGCGAGCAGATATCCACCCTCGGCTCCCCGCCGCGACTCGACGAATCCCGCCTGTTTGAGCCCGGCCAGGATCAATTCCAGGAACTTCTGCGGAATCTTCTGCCTCTGGGCGATGTCCGCAATCCGAACCGGCTCGCCGGCCCGTTGCGACGCCAGATCGAACAGCGCCTGAAGTGCGTATTCCCCTTTGACGGATAGGTGCATCTATTCCTGGGCGGGCAATCACCCGTATCCCAGTAGAGATTGTAATATAGGCATCAGGCGTTAGGCATCAGGCTTTTGCTAGACTTGCGTAACGCAGGCCGCGCACCGCGTTCCCGACGCGTTTCAGTTCAGCCGGACCAGCTAATGCCTGACACCTGACGCCTGATGCCTTCTAGAAATTCAACCTCGTAGAAAACTCGATCCGCCGGTTGTTGGCAGCGATTCCGCCCGGGCCGCCTCCAGCGCCTCTGCCGCCGTAGCCGGTGATGATGCCCGTAGCTTGCCCGAATTGCGGAGAGTTCAGACTGCCCACGTATCCGCCGGGGTTGTAGTGGTTCAGGATGTTGTTGACATTCATCGAGACCGTAAGGTTGAACCTGCGGTCGGTCATGCTGGTGTTGGCGCCGCCACGGCCTCCACCGCCTCCCATGCGCATTCCGCCGCCACCGCGTGCACCGCCGCCACCGCCACCGAATCCGCCTCGCCCGCCGCCCCCGCCCATACCGCCTCGCCCGCCGCCCATGTTGCCGCCTCCCATGCCGCTCGGATCGCCGGGAGTGGCTGCCACCGCGTTATTGCCGCGCTTGGGTCCGAACCCGAACGTGCGGCCGATGCGCGCGTTCAGCGAGATCATTCCCGCCCCCACGAGATAGTTCCGCGGCACCAGGCCGTCCGTCACACCCGGAGACGGCGTGGTGCAGAAATCGCCGAGGTCGGTGTTCACCGCGTTGGTGCATGACGACGTGGCGAAGAGCGGGCGGGCGTTCTTTAGCGTATTTCCGTAGATGTCGCGGCCCAGCACCACGTCGTACGGCGCGCCCGATTGCAGCGTGAGCAGCGGGCTCAGCCGGATGTCGAACGGCGCGGTAACCGAGCCTACCAGTTGGAACCGGTGTCGCCGCTCGAGTGAGGACCGGCCCCAGTCCTGCGCGAAGTTGTAGGGGTTCGAAGGCGTGCCCGGCAGGTCGCGCGAGTGATTGAACTGGTAATTGCCGAACAGCGACACCTTGCGGCTGAACCGCGTGTTGAAGTTGTACATCAGGATGTTCTGGTTCAGATTAGCGCCGGATTGATATTGGAAGAGGTTGCCCGCCGCCGCTCCATAGGGCCGGATGCCCGGGTTGCCCAGCGCGGGCACGTACGTGCCCGGGAAGGGCGTGTTGATCGGAACCGTCTGCTGCATGTGGATGGCGCGGGTGTTGGTGTACGTCACCGCCAT
>DATJYJ010000262.1:0-16431 GCA_035578025.1 Verrucomicrobiia bacterium | reverse complement strand
CTCAGTCAAGGTCCACCCAGCCAATCTGAGCAGGTTGCATTCTCTTTACCTAGATCCCGCGGGGAATATACACTTTGGAACGCGGGATTGGCCCGCCACAGCCGAAAGCCCGCTCCTCGTGCGGAGGTGGGACGAACTACGGTGACATGGCAGTGACGGATGGTACGGGTTGGCCTCTGATGAACGGACAGATGCTACCTGGTCAGCCTTGGTCCGTAACCCCCGTGCTTCAGGTGCAGGACAGGGACAACATCAGTCATAACCGATCCAGCGCTGGACTGGATCGGCCGGCACCAAAGTGAAGCGTGGGCTGTCAAGACAAAACACGTCTTGACAATAGTCGTTATAACGGATAATATCAAAATCGATGGCACGGCGGATCGGATCGCGGGAGGAGGCGGCTTACCTGGAACTGCTGCGGACTACCGATCTGCTGACACGGGGGGCGGCGCAGGTTTTGAAGAGCCAGGATTTGTCGCTGACCCAGTACAACGTGCTGCGGATTCTGCGGGGAGCGCCGGATGGGCTGTCGTGCGGGGAGATCGCGAATCGCATGATCACGCGGGACCCGGACATCACGCGGCTCCTGGACCGGCTGGAGAAGCGGGGACTGATTTCGCGATGCCGGGAAGCCCGGGACCGGCGGACCGTGCTGGTGCGGATCACTCCGGCGGGGCTGGAACTGGCGGCGGGACTGGACGAACCCGTACAGGGCGCCCACCGCGCGCAGTTGGGGCACCTGGGGGAGAAACGGCTCAGGGAGTTGAGCGAATTGCTGGCGGCATGCCGGAGCCGGCTGGCGTGATTTTGCGGGCCAATTACCTGTTGCAACGAATTTCGGTTTCACGAATCAAATAGCGAAGAGAGGAGATTCCAACATGAGCACAACGACGACGGCACCACAAACCACGGTTTCGACCTGGAAGTTCGATCCGGCCCACACGGTGGCCGAATTCAAGGTCAAACACATGATGATTTCCAACGTGAAAGGGCACTTCAGCGGGCTGAGCGGGGTGATCACCCTGGACGAGGGCAACGTAGCCAACTCGCGGGTGGAGGCGACGATCGACGCCGCCTCGATCGCGACGCGCGACGCGCAGCGTGACGCGCATTTGAAGAGCGCGGACTTTTTCGACGTGGAGAAGTTCCCGACACTCACGTTCTGGTCGACGGGAGTGAGGAGCACGGACGACGGCGAACTGCGGGTGGAGGGCGACCTGACGATTCACGGGGTGACGCGCAAGGTCGTGCTGGCGGTGGAAGGGCCGACGGCGCCGGCGAAGGACCCGTGGGGCAACACGAGGATGGGGCTTACGGCGACGACGAAGATCAACCGGAAAGACTTCGGCCTGACCTGGAACGCGGCGCTGGAGGCGGGCGGGCTGCTGGTGGGCGACGAGGTTACGATCACATTGGATGTGGAGGCTATCAAGGCCTAAGCAGGGAGTACTAAAGGGAGGGGAACATGTCACTGCGTCCGATCAGGAAAATGATGCAAACGCAGGCTACGATCGAGGGCGCCGGAGTCAAGCTGCAGCGGGCATTCGGCTTCGGCAAGACCAAGGACTTCGATCCGTTTCTGCTGCTGGACGACTTTCGCAACGAGAATCCGGAGGACTACCTGGCCGGGTTTCCGTGGCACCCGCACCGCGGGATCGAGACCATCACCTATGTGCTGGCGGGATCGGTGGAACACGGCGACAGCCTGGGCAACAAGGGCAAGATGACCGCGGGCGAGGTGCAGTGGATGACGGCGGGCAGCGGGATTCTGCACCAGGAGATGCCCAAGGGAGACGGGCGCGGGAGGATGCACGGATTTCAGCTCTGGGCCAACCTGCCCTCGTCGCTGAAGATGACGGATCCGCGGTACCAGGACATTCCGTCGAGCGCGATTCCGGAGGTCACCGACGACGACGGCACCAAGGCACGGGTGATCTGCGGCGAGTTCTGGGGAAAGAAGGGGCCGGTGGAAGGGGTGGCGGCGGATCCGAATTACGTGGACGTTTCGGTTCCGCCCCACACGCGGAAGCGGCTGAAGGTGGAGACCTCGCGCAACGCGTTCGCGTATGTGTTCGCGGGGTCGGGGATGTTCCGGGACGCGTCGGAGCCGCAGGCGGTGCTCACCGAGCAGGCGGCGCAGGGGGACGCGCCGGCGGTGTACGATGCCACGAATCACTCGCTGGTGCTGTTCGACCGCGGCGACGAGATCCTGGTGCAGGCGGGACCGGAGGGGATCCGGTTTCTGCTGGTTTCGGGGAAGCCGATCGAGGAGCCGGTGGCGTGGTACGGGCCGATTGTGATGAACACGCAGGCGGAGCTACGAAAGGCGGTCGCGGAGCTCGAGGACGGGACGTTCATCAAGCATCGGTGAGGCGCCGGGCCTGAGGGCGGAGGCCCCAGGCGACAGCCTGGAGGCCAGTCCGCCCCACTTGAACTCGCGAGGACCGAGTGGAAAGGGGGGCCTGGCCTGCTAATCGAGCCAGCGGGACTGAAGTCCCGCGCAGGCTGAAGCACTGCCCCACGCGGTTGAAGCACTAAGTCTGGACGACGATCTGGGCGGGATCGAGGTCGTAGCCTTCGTCGCGGCCGATGGCGACGGCTTGCGATTTGAGCTCTTCGGCGGCCGCCGGTTTGGCGGCGTTGGGGATGGGACGCTTTACGACCTCGGCGCCGAATGCGATCTCCACGGTCCAGTGTTTGTGGTGGTCATCCCAGTGGACCTTGGCGCTGCTCGCTTTTAACATGGCCGGGCACCTCTCGCATTTCAATATAGCTCCGCCGCTCATGACTTGCACCGATCTCGAAACCGGCGTACTGTATACTCGCACGTAAGCGAGAGAAGATGCGGATTTGCGCCCCTCGGGGATTTCCCGCAATCGCTGCGCTGGCCGTAGCGGCAGCGATGTTCACCGCGCAGAGCGCACGCGCGCAAGCGGCGCCGGACATCGCGGGCAGCGTAAAGAGGGTTACCGGCGAGGTGATGCTTCGGCGCGGGGCGGAGCGGCTGCCGGTGAAAGAAGGCATGCACCTGGTGGCGCACGATGTGCTGGAAACGCCGGCGGGCGGGAGCGTCGGATTCATTCTGGAAGACGGAACCCGGGTCGCCATGGGCGCCAATACCACGGTGGAGATCGACCGGTTCCTGTTTGAGCCGAGCCAGGGGAGGCTGAGCCTGCTGCTGAAGCTGGTGCGCGGGGTGCTGGTGTATGTTTCCGGCAAGATGGCCCAGCTTTCGCCCGATTCGGTGCGGGTGGAGACGCCGGTGGGGGTGGTCGGACTGCGCGGCACGGAAGTGGCGATCAGGCTGGAGGGCTCGTAGAATGCGTGGACGGCGAGCGGCGGCCGCGGGCGCGATCCTGTTAATTGCCCTGGCAGGGGGATGCAAGAAGCAGGCACCGGCGCCGCCGGCTCCGCCCCCGCCGCCGGCGCCGGTGGAGAACATCTTCGCGCTACTGCCGGATGCCGAAGGACGAAATACGGCGATTGTGGTGACGAATGCCGGCGGCACGCAAGAGATCCGGCAGCCGAACCAGGCGGTGCGAGTGGAACGCGCGGATGTGGCGCCGACGGCTCCATTCGCGATCGATCCGCCGACTGTGCGGCGCCTGTTCGGAACGGCTCTGGACGCGCTGCCGGACGCGGAGGTGCGGTTCGTCCTGTACTTCGACGAGGCGCGCGATACGCTGAACGCGGAGGCGCAGTCCACGATGCCGGCGATTCTGAAGGCTGTACAGGAGCGGCGCTCGACGGACATCCGGGTGACGGGACACACGGACACGACGGGGACTCCGCAGGGCAATTACGAACTGGGGCTGCGCCGGGCGCAACGCGTGGCAGACGTGCTACGGGCACAGGGTGTGGAGGAATCGAGTCTGTTTGTGGTCTCGTCCGGGGAGGCCGATTTGCTGGTCAAGACGGAACGCGGCAAGGCGGAGCCGCAGAACCGCCGGGTGGAGGTGATTGTACACTGAGCACGGCGCGGAAGCGGATTGCCGGAATCGGGGCCGCGGTGGTGGCGATCGCGGCAGCGGTATTCGCACTGCGTCCGGAGCCGCTGGCGAACCTGGATGCCAAGGCGTGCGATGTGCTGACGCGGTGGGCGGACCGGGGCAGGCAATCGGGGCGGGTGGCGGTGGTGGAGATCGACGACCGGAGCCTGGAGGAATTCGGTCGTTGGCCGTGGCCGCGGTACCTGCTGGCGCGGCTGGCCAAGGCGGCGGCGGACGACGGGGCGGGGGTGGTGATGCTGGACATGATCCTCTCCGAGGAGGATCGGGGGAAACCGGCGGGTGCGATGGGGCGGGGCACGAACGACGAAGTTCTGGCGGGAGCTCTGGCGAAGGTGCCGGCGGTGGTCGGATACAAGATGACGTTCTGGGGCGCGGCGTCGGGAGAGGGTTGTAATCCGCCGTCGCTGCCGCTGGTGGTGGCGGGTCCGGAGTCCGGCTCAGGCGGGGTGTTTCACCATGCTACCGGCGTGGAATGCACGGTGCCGGTAATCGCGAGGGCGGCGGCGGGAAGCGGATTTCTGAATGCGGCGCCCGACCGGGACGGCAGGCTGCGCGTAGTGCCGCTGGTGATCGAGTACGGGGACCAGTATTACCCCAGCGCGCCGCTGGCGGCGCTGAGCGTCTACCGGCACGTGACGCGAATGCAGTATCGGGAAGGCGCGGGCGGAGGAGGACGGCTGCGGCTGGATGGGGAGACGATTCCGCTGGAGAGCCTGGGCAGCATGCGGCTGCGGTATCGGGGGCCGGGGCGGACGTTTCCGTCGGTTTCGGCGGCGGACCTGCTGGGCGGGCGCGCCGCCGGGCGCCTGCGCGGCAGGATCGCGGTGATCGGCGGTTCGGCAAGCGGCCTGGAGAACGCGGTGGCGACGCCGGAGGGTGCCCTATTTCCGGGTGTGGAGGTGCAGGCCACGGCGATCGACAACCTGTTGCAGGGGGATTTTATTTATCGCCCGGCGGACGGGTACCTGTGGGAGCTATGCCTGGGAGTGGCGGTGGGGATGGCCTCGGCGGCGGCGATCGTGCTGATTCGATCGTTATGGGGCGGGCTGATTACGGCGGGATTGGCCGCGGGAGCCTGGGGCGTGTGCGCGCTGACGCTCTCGGCGATGGGAGTGCTGCTCTCGCCGATGCCGGCCACCGGTGTGCTGGCGTGCAACTTCGCGGTGTTGACGATGCTCAGCTACCGCACGGAGCAGAAGCGCGCGGAACGGACGGAGACGCTGATCCAGGAGAGCGAGTCGCGGTACCAGCGGCTGGTGGAAAACATCAACGACGCGATTATTACGACGGACCGGATAGGGCGGCTGGTGTTTGCGAGCCGGCGCTTCCGCGAGTGGTTCGGGTTGAAGGAGGGAGAAACAGGCGGGATGATGCTGGAGGCGTACGTGGCGCCCGAATGGCGGGCGGCGGTGCGCGAACAGCATCGCCGGCGCGTGGCGGGCGAGGCGGCCGCGGAACAGATGGAGTACGAAGGCATCCGCGCGGACGGGACGCGCATCTGGATCGAGGCGCTGATGACCACGGTGGAGGAAGGCGGGCGGATCGTGGGCACGCAGAGCGCGCTGCGCGACGTGACAGAGCGGAAGCGGCTGGAGGCGCAGTATCTGCAGGCGCAGAAGATGGAAAGCGTGGGGAGGCTGGCCGGGGGAGTCGCGCACGACTTCAACAACCTGCTGACGGTGATCAACGGTTATAGCGAGCTGCTGGCGTCGAAGGTGGAGGGGAACGCGCAATTCGAGGAGATCGTGAGGCAGATCCATCGCGCGGGGGAACGCGCGGCGGAACTGACCATGCAGTTGCTGACGTTCAGCCGCAAGCAGCCGGCGCAACTAAAGCCTCTGGACCTGAACACGGTTGTGGAGGAAGCGGAAAGGATGCTGCGCCGCGTGGTGGGCGAGGATATCGAACTGGTGTGCGTTCGCGGCGATGGGTTGGGCCAGGTGCTGGCGGACCGCGGCCAGATGCAGCAGGTGCTGATGAACCTGGTGGTGAACGCGCGCGACAGCATGCCGGAGGGCGGCAGGCTGACGATCGAGAGCGGGAACGTGCTGGTGGACGAGGCGCTGGCGGAGCGACATCCCGAGCTGAGGCCGGGACGGTACGTAGAGCTCTGCGTGGCGGACACGGGCATCGGAATGACGGAGGAGGTGCGGCGGCAGGTGTTCGAGCCGTTCTTTACGACGAAGGAGAAGGGGAAGGGAACCGGGCTGGGGCTGGCGACGGTGCAGCGGATCGTGCGGCAGAGCGGGGGCGGAATCTGGGTGGAAAGCGAGCCGGAGAGAGGCGCGCGTTTTCACCTGTATTTACCGCGGACCGAAGTAGCGGTGCAGGCAGCGGCGGTCGGCGGGGGCAGCGTGACCGTGTCCAGAGGCTCGGAGACGGTGCTGGTGGTGGAGGATCAGGACGCGGTGCGGCAGCTAACCGAGGAGATTCTGCGGAGCCACGGCTACGAGGTGTTGGAGGCGGGGAGCGCGTCGCAGGCGATGGAACTGGCGGCGAACCATCCGGGGAAGATTCACCTGCTGATCATCGACGTGATTCTGCCGCAGATGAAAGGGAAAGCGCTGGCGGAATCGTTGAGGATCGCGCGGCCGGAGATGAAGGTGCTGTACATTTCGGGGTACTCGGAGGAGACGGTGGGCGGGCTGGCGTACCTGGCGAAGCCGTACAGCGCGGATTCGCTGGCGGCGAAGGTGCGGGAGACGCTGGAGGGATAGGGGGGACAGGCTGAAGCCTGTCCTACTTCAGGGCCCGGTCGAAGAAATCGACCACGAGCTGCTGGAGCTGGCGGCTGTAGACTCCGGTCACGCCGTGGGTTTTCTGCGGGTAGAGCATGAGCTCGAATTGCTTGCCGGCCTGCTGGAGGGCGGAGGTCATCTGCAGCGTGTTCTGGAAGAGCACGTTGTCGTCTTCGAAGTTGTGATAGATGAGCAGGCGGCCCTTGAGGTTGGCGGCGTGGAGCGGGAGCGCGGTCAACTTGTAGCCATCGGGATTGTCCCTGGGCAGGCCCATGTAGCGCTCGGTGTAGATGGTGTCGTAGTTGACGAAGTTGGTGACGGGGGCGCCGCCGGCGCCGGCTTTGAAGACGTCGGGGGCGTTGAGCATGGCGTTGATGGTCATGAAACCGCCGTAGCTGGAGCCGGTGATGCCGATGCGGGCGGGGTCGGCGAATCCGAGGGAGACGAGGTATTTCACGCCGGCCACCTGGTCGGCGAGCTCGGTGACGCCGAGCTGGTGGTAGATGGCGGTTTCGAAATTGTGGCCGCGGCCCATGATGCCGCGGTTTTCGCACTGCCACACGACGTAGCCTTTGTGAGCCCAGACCTGGTCGAGGCTGATGCCGCTCCAGGCATTGCGCACGGGATCGCCGACGCCGGGGCCGCCGTAGACATCGACGATCACGGGATATTTCCTGCCGGGCTCGAAATTGGCCGGCTTGATGAGGCGGCCGTAAAAATCGCTGCCGTCGGGGCCTTTGAACCTGACGATTTCGGTGGGACGGATGTCGTACTCGTCCGATTGGGTGCGGTCGGCCTCGCGGTAGACGCCGAGCTCTTTGCCATCGCCGGAGTGGAGCGTGGTGCGGGGCGGATCGGAGAGATTGGAGTAGGTGTCGAGGTAGAAGGCGCCATTCGGGGACATGGACACGTTGTGGGTGAAGTTAGCGGCAGTGAGCTGGCGTTTGGCGGCGCCATCGAGGCCGATGGAGTAGAGGTGGCGCTCGAGGGGGGTGGGCTCGCTGGAGGTGTACCAGAGGCGGCCGGCGGCTTCATCGACGCCGTTGATGGCGGTGACTTCCCAGGGACCGCGGGTGAGCTGGCGGACGGTCTTGCCATCGTTGGAGGAGAGGAAGATGTGGCGGAAGCCGCCGTCGCGCTGGCTGGTCCAGAGGAAGCGCTTGCCGTCGTCGAGGAACTGAATGTCGCCGACGAGGTTGATCCAGTAGGGGTCGGACTCTTTGAAGACGGACGTGGCTTCGCGCGATTCGACGTCGATGGAAAGCATCTCGAGCTTGTTCTGGACGCGGTTCATGCGCAGGATATAGACGGCGCGGGAGCCGGGCATCCAGCCGGCGCGCGCGATCAGGTAGGTATCGCGGGTTTCGCCGACTTCGAGCCAGCGGGTGGGTCCGCCGGCGGCGGGGATGACGCCGAGGCGGACGTCGGGATTATTTTCGCCGGCCTGCGGGTAGCGCTCGGGTTCGGCGAAGGCGCGCGTGCCGAGCATGTCGGCGTGGGGGAAGACGGGCTCGCGGCTGGAATCGAACTGGAGGTAACAGAGCGATTTGGAATCGGGCGACCACCAGAAGCCGGTGCCGAGCTCGAGCTCTTCGGGGTAGACCCAGTCGGGGACGCCGTTGCGCAGGGTTTCGGTGCCATTGCCGGTGAGGCGGGTCTCTTTGCCGGAAGCGATGTCGATGGTGTAGAGGTCCCAGCCGCGGCGGAAGGCGACCATGCGGGCGTCGGGGGAGAGCTTGGCGTCGAGCTCCGGGACGGGGGTTTTGGTGAGCTGGTCCCACTTGCCGGTGTCGGTGTGAATGGCGAAGAGGTCGCCGCCGGCGGAGTAGAGGAGGAGCTTGGCGTCGCGGGAGAACTGGAGGCCGGCGATGCGGGCGCGGCGGTTGGTCCAGTCGGTTGGGCCTTCCTCGGCGGCGGGACTCACGGCGGCGGCATCGATGGGGGTGGTGTCGATGAGCGGTTTGGAGGACTTGGCGGCGGGGTCGTAGAGCATGATGGAGCGGCCCTGGCGGAAGGCGAAGGTTTTGCCGTCGGGGAGCCAGGTGGGGGGAGCGGCGAACCCGCCGCGCCCGCCGCCGCGTCCGCCCTGGAGCGTGTCGAGCGTGATGGGCTTTTTCTGGGCGGAGGCGCAGAGGGAGAGCAGAAGGATGAGGACGAGGTTTCTCATTTGAGAGTGATTGTAGCAGCCGGGGTTCGCGCTAGGATGAATACGGTAGTATGCGGGCCGAAGCGTTTTGGAAAGCCGTGACTCTCGATCGCTCAGATTTCCTGGATTCGCTGGTGGCGCTGCTCGACGATCATGGTGTCAGGTATTGCGTGATCGGGGGGCAAGGCGTGAATGCCTATGTCGAACCCCTGGTCAGCCTGGATCTGGACCTGGTTGTCGCGGTGGAACAACTGGAGAACGTGGAGAAGTTGCTGCGCGCCAACTTCGAGGTGGAGGCGTTTCCGCACAGCCTGAACGTGTCTTCGCCGGGGTCGCAGCTCCGTGTGCAGGTTCAGACCGATCCCCGATATTTCGAGTTTGTGGGACGCGCCGCGCGGCGGGAAATTCTCGGGATTTCGATGCCGGTAGCGGACATCGCGGACGTTTTGCAGGGTAAGATCTGGGCTGTAAGCGATTCGGGGCGGCCGAGCAAACGCCGCAAGGACCTGCTGGATATCGAGCGCCTGTTGGAGAGCTATCCGGGCCTGCGGGACCGGGTTCCGGCGGAGATTCTAGCGCGACTGGAGTAGCGCGGCCAGTGCTTTCTCGGAGAGCTCGACCTGCTCGCGCTCGCTGCCGTCGGTGGGGGTCTCCGCCAGCAACTGGTGCTGAATCGCGATCGCCTGCGTGATCGCCTGGCGGGCTTCGGACGGGCGGCGATTGCGGGCCAGCGCGTAGGCGACGTGGCGGAGCGCACGGGCGCGTCGGGAGCGCAGCAGGCGGTCGTTGGGAGCGCGCGACAGGCTGTCATCGAACATCGTGAGCGAGCGTTGCGCCAGTTGGAGGGACTCGCGGGGATCGATCTTACCCAAGGGATAGGACAGTTTGTAACAGGCGATTGCGAGGCTCAGGCGAGCCGAAGCATTGTCGGGGTCGGCGCTGGAGAGTTGCTGGGCCAATGCCAGGTAGCGGCGGCCGGCAACCACCGCCTGGGCGGACTTGCCGAGCGATTTGCCGGTCTCGCTATCGTAGATGTTGCTCTCGTAGTTGGCTGCGGCCATTTTCTGGCGGAGATAACCGGGATTTTGCGGCTGCTCCGCCAGCAGGCCGTCGATGATCGGCTCCGACTCGCGGAGCACGGCTAACGCCTCGTCATATCGTTCATTGTCCGCGAGTGCGATCGCGAGCAGCCCGGATATGAAGTGGAGGCGGCCGCGAGAGTAGCTGCCGGCTCGTGAAGAAGTTCCGGGTCGTTGCCGGCGCTGCGCGCGAGATTGTCCAGATAATCGAGGGCGGTAGCAACGAGTTTCTCGCGCACACGCGTGGAGCCTGGCAGGCGGGCGACATCATCGTGAAGCTCGATGAAGCGGCCGGCCAGTTTACGGACCTGCTGGAATCGTTGCTGGGCCACGCGCGCTTCGGAGAGCGAGATCAGGGCGCCCGCGGCGAGCGAGATCACCACGGCGGCGGTGGCCGCGACTCCCCACCGGTTGCGCGCGGTGAAGCGCGAGAGCCGGTAGACGAAGGTATCGGGCCGCGCGGCCACGGGACGGTTCTCCAGGTAGCGAAGAATGTCTTCCGAGAACTGTTCGACGGAGCGATAGCGACGCGCCGGGTCGCGGTGCATGGCCTTGAGCACGATGGTGTCGAGATCGCCGCGGAGCGCGGCGCCGCCCACTGCCGAGGGCGGCTTCGCGTCGGTTTCGACGATCTCTTTATGAAGCGCGGCAGGATCGTGACGGGTGAGGGAGCGCGGGCGCTTACCGGCGAGGAGTTCGTAGAGTACGACGCCGAGTGAGTACACGTCGGTGGCAGTGGAAACGGGCTGACCGAGGATCTGCTCGGGCGAGGCGTATTCCGGAGTCATCACCAGGACCCCGGTTCGGGTCTGCGGGGCGGCATCGCCCAGCAGCTCCGGGCTGAGCAGCAGCTTGGCGATCCCGAAATCCAGCAGCTTCGGGACGCCGTCGCGGGTCACCAGGATGTTGGTAGGTTTCAGGTCGCGGTGGACGATCAGCTTCTGATGCGCGAACTGCACGGCATCGCAGACACTGCGGAACAGGACGAGCCGATCGTGAATGGCGATGTGGCGGGACGCGCAGTATTCGTTAAGGGGCTGGCCATCGACGTACTCCATGACGATGTAGGGCATGCCTTCGTCGATGGTGCCGCCGTCATAGAGAGCGGCAATGTGGGGGTGATCGAGAGCGGCGAGGATCTGGCGCTCGTTGCGGAAGCGGGCCCGGGCCGCGGGTTCATCGGTGTCGAACCGCAGGATTTTGAAGGCCACGTTTTTGCGGAACTGATCGTCGTCGCGGTTGGCCAGAAACACAGCGCCCATGCCGCCGCGGCCAAGCAATTTGCGGATCCGATAGGGTCCAACGCGGCGCCCGACCCACTGCTCCAGTTGGGACGCGGACTGTCCATTCGGATTCCGCCGGCGCGCTGGTCTCGGTGGGCAGAGCGGTACCCGGTTGAAAATCGTCTGGCGCGGCATCCGGCACGATTGAGGCATGGTATCAGCGGCGGCAGGGCGGGGGAACCCGCGGACACGGCGCTGTCGCCGAAGGATTACCATGGGAAACAATATGGAGGGTGATCGGCTCGGGCACTTCTCCCTGTTGGAGAAGATCGGCGAGGGCGGCATGGGACGCGTCTACAAAGCCAGGGACACGCGCCTGGAGCGGCTGGTCGCCATAAAGGTGCTGCCCGAATCCCGGATTGCCGACACCGAGCGGCGGGCGCGCTTCATCCGCGAGGCCAAGGCGGCCTCCGCCCTGAATCATCCCAACATCGTCACCGTACATGAGACTGGCGAAGAAGATGGGCGGATGTTTATCGTCATGGAACTCGTGGAGGGCAGACCCCTGAACGAACTGATCCCGCGCAAGGGGATGCGGCTCACCGAGGCGCTGCGGATCGCGGCCCAGGTGGCGGACGCGCTCACGGCGGCACACGCGGCGGCAATCGTGCATCGCGATCTGAAGCCCGGCAACGTCATGGTGGACGGGCATGGGCGCGTCAAGGTGCTGGATTTCGGGCTGGCGAAGCTGTCCTCATCGCCTGCCGGCGCGGACGAAGCGACCCGCACGATGGCTGTGGAGCAGCCGCGAACCGAGGAGGGCGTGGTACTCGGCAGCGTGCCGTACATGTCACCGGAGCAGGCCGAGGGCAGGCCGGTGGACGCGCGCAGCGACATCTTCTCTTTTGGCGCGGTGCTCTACGAGATGATCACGGGGCAGCGGGCGTTCCGGGGCGAGTCGCGCGCCTCGACGCTGGCGGCGGTGGTGGAAAAGGATCCGCAGCCGCCCAGCGAGATCGCGGCGGCCACTCCGCCGGAGCTGGAACGGCTGATCGCGCGATGCCTGCGGAAGGATGTCGGCCGGCGGAGCCAGCATATGGCGGATGTAAAGCTGGCCCTCGAAGAGCTGCGGGATGAGTCGGAGTCGGGCAAGCTGGCGGCGACTCCGCCGCGTGTAGCTTGGCGCGGCCGGTTGTGGCCGACGGCGGGGATCGGCTGCGTTGCAGTTGCGGCGGCGGCCATCGCCTGGACCTACATGAGCCGCGGTGGCGTGGCGCCTCAGGGTCCTGAACTGGTGCGCTTGTCGCCCGATGACGGAAACGCTTACGGGTTTCCGGACCTCTCTCCAGACGGCAAGTTTGTCGCATACGTTTCGGATAGGAGCGGCAAACGTGAGTTGTGGCTGCAGCAGGTGGCCGGCGGCGATCCGATTCAGTTGACGCATGCGGCCGGCTCCGTGATCGCCGCCCGTTTCTTCCCGGACGGCGCGCGGCTGATTTATGGCGCCGCATCGGCGGATCGCAACACGACCAGCGTTGAAGTGATCCCCACTTTGGGCGGGCAGGCTCGCGTGCTGGCCACCGGGAAGAGGATCGTCGGCGGCGACCTTTCGCGGGACGGCCGCCTGCTCGCCTACTTTGAAGCCGAGAGCGCCAACTCGCGCCCGCATCTGATGGTGATGTCAACCGATCTCGGTCAACCGCATGAATTGGGGAACTGGGGGCAGACGCAGCCGGGGCAGGATTATTATCCGGCCGCGGTTTGGACCAGCGACAATCGCCACCTGTTGTGTGTTGGGGTGAATGGCGCCGGCGCCTCGAGTTTCGACGATTGGGATTGGCTTGCACTGCCGGTGGACGGAGGCACTCCACGGCCCACGGGAGCCGGCATGGCCCTTCGAGCGGCGGGGTTGAGACTTACCAGCCCGAACCTGATCTCGGGCGACCGGATTCTGTTTTCCGGCGGCAAGACCGAGCGGAGCAATGTTTGGGAAATCCGCTTCGCGCCAGATTCGCTGCGCGTACGCGGCGGTCCACGGCAGCTGACCTTCGGAACCGAGAATGAGCTTCCCACCAGCGTCACCGCCTCCGGAATGCTGGCTCTGGACATTGCGAAAACCTCAACGGACCTCTACCTGATCCCCCTTTCAGCCAGCACTGGGCAACCCACGGGCTTGAGCCGGCGGCTGACCCGCGACGGCCGCGAGAAGTATGCATATGGGGTTGGCGGAGCACCCGGCCAGGCATACTTTTCGGTGGCGGAAGGGGCGGGATCCAAACGCAATGACTTCGCGGTGGATCTGGAGACCGGGAAGCAGACACCGGTGGCAAGCGGGCTGGATAACAAAACCCGCATTTTCCTCTCGCCGGACGGACGACTGGTAGGGTATTCGATCGCGGAAGGCGACGTGTTTTCGATCCGCGTGGGATCCGCCGGCAGCCCTCCAGCCGCCGCGCGCGCGCTATGCAAAGGCTGCGGGCGCGGCGCAAGATTCTCGGCCGATGGGCGCTACATCCTGTTCCAGCCGGAAGCCAGGGTTGCGCCCGACCCGAATCGGAAATACAGCTTGCGGCTGATGGATGTAGCTTCGGGCAAGGATCGGCCGTGGCTGGAGCACCCGACGGGATCCGTCACGGCCGTGGGTACGTTCGGCGCGGATTCCGCCTGGGTTGCGGTGCGCCTGCAAATGGTGCGGGGAGTGGACTCGGGCCGGTGGTACGTTCTCCCGTGGAAGGAGGAGCCGGTACCGCCATCGGAGTGGATTGAGGTGACGAAGGCGCCGGCGGTCGCGAATTTTGCGCCTCACGGGGACTTCTTTCACTTTTTCCAGGACGGCAAGCTCATGGCGATCCGCTTCAACCGCAAGACCCGCGCGGTCAGCGAGCCCTATGAAGTGAAGTTTCCGCCGGGATCGGCGGAGATGGTGAAGCCCGACGACATCAGATTGCTCCGAGGTCCCGGATTGGTCTTCTCGCGCCGGGCGTTCACAGACTCGGTCTGGCTCATGCGGCTGCCAGGGTAACGCGGAAGCTTGGAGGCCGCAGCCAGGGATAGGGCTCAAGCCGTTGAAAACCGGACTAGGGGCCGAGGGGAGTACCGAAGCCGCCGTGAACGATAACAAGCGCGCGTGATCGATTCCGGATCAGGTGCCGGACTGCGCCGAGTCCGTTTTGGGGGTGTGGCCGAAGCTGCCCGCCGACATTCCGGCGCTTGAGTCGGCAGTTCCCGCATTCTCCTTTTTCGCCTCGCGCCGGCCAACGGAACGAAAGCCCATTTCAGAACAGCTATCGGACAAAACGTCGCCCTTCCACGAGCGCCCGTTTGAACTAGGCCGCTCGCGCGGCGGGCTACGCGGAGGCAAGGGATGCGGCCTTTGCCGGAGGCCGGAGCCATCCTGTGGGGAGATGTGTCTAGTGCCCGAAAGATTCAGCGGGAGCACGTGCAACCGAGGTAAAATCATCGGCGCGCGAACTGTGCGTGAACGCATGAACCATCAGGTATCCCAATCCCCCGAGTCCGGCAGCACCGGGGCATCCAAGAGTGAGGGCATCAGCCGGAGGTCTCTGTTGCTAGGGGGCGCGACGACGCTCGGCAGCACCGCCGTGTCCTACAGCCGTGTAATCGGCGCGAACGAACGGATTTCGCTGGCCCAGGTGGGCATCGGAAACCGGGGCAGGGAACTGGCGTCGGTAGTCGCGGGTCTCAGAAGCGAACATAACGCGGAGATGACCGCGGTGTGCGACCTGTGGAGCGTGAACCGGGAGCGCGCGGTGAAGACCGTTTCGGCGGCGTATGGCCGGGAGCCGCGGTCGCTTCAATATTTCGAGGATTTGCTGGCGCTCAAAGACATCGACGCGGTGATCATTTCCACGGCGGATTTTCAGCACGCGCCGCTCCTGCTGATGGCGGCGGAGGCGGGCAAGGATGCGTATTGCGAAAAGCCGATGGGGAACGTGCTGGAGGAGGCGAAAGCCGCCCGGGACGCGGTGCGCGCGCACAAGCGGGTGGTGCAGGTGGGCACGCAGCACCGGAGCGAACCGTATGAGAGGGCCGCGAAAGAGCAGGTGGATCGCGGCGTTCTCGGGCAGGTCAGCAAGGTGGAGGTGGTTTGGAATTATCACGGGCCGCGGTGGCGCGGGCGGCCCGAGGTGAAACAGATCCGCGAGGAAGACACCGACTGGCGGAAGTGGCTGCTGGGCAAGCCTTACCGGCCGTTCGATCCGCGGCTGTACTTCGAGTTCCGGCTGTACCGCGAGTTTTCGAGCGGCATACCGGACCAGTGGATGACCCACGCCATCGACATGGTTCATTATCTGCTGGACGACCACTTTCCGACGTCGGTGATGGCGCACGGCGGCGTGTACCGGTGGCGCGACGGGCGCGAGAACCCGGACACGTTCCAGGCACTGCTGGAGTACCCCAAGGGCTTCCTGGTGAGCTACGCGACCAGTTTCGCCAACGACAGCGACAGCTTCACGCGGATCATGGGCGACAAGGCCACGCTGGTGAATGTGGGCGGCGAGGGGAGCCAGCGCTGGAAGATCGTGGAGGAAGGCGGGAATCACGAGAGCAACCCGTTCGTGCACCGCTCGCAGAAATATGTCCGGCTGGGGAGCGAACAGCGGCAGGGCTCGACGTTTGCGTCGCGCCTGTTGGGCGGCGCGATCGAGAAAACTTATGGGCCGCTGCCGTTCACATCGGACAGTAATCCGGCGCACATGAGGAACTGGCTGGAGTGCCTGCGGACGCGCAAGGACCCGAACGCGACCATCGACGACGGATTCGCGCATTCAGTGGCGGCGATCATGGCGGCGCGCGCGCAGCGGGAAGGCAAGAAGCTGTACTGGGACGCGCGGGGCGAGGAGATCGTGGACGCGGCGCCCGCCGCCGGGGCGGTATAGGGGCTCGGTTCGCGCGGTATCATTAGGGGAAGAAAGCTCCCACCCAAGATGTCTGCAAAATCAGGAATTAACAGCTGGCTGGAAGACGAGTTGTATCAACAGTATCTGCGCGACCGCTCGACCGTGGACGAGAGTTGGAAAGAGCAGTTTGGGAACGGCGGGACGGCGGCGGCGCCTGCGGCGCCCGCGGCGCCTGCGGGGCAGGTCGGAAACCTGCCACCCGATTGGCAGCCGTTGCGCGGGGCGGCGGGTCGAATCGCGGAGAATATGGCGGCCAGCGTGACGATCCCGCTGGCAACATCGCAGCGCACCATCGCCGTCAAGGTGATGGACG
>DATJYJ010000261.1:0-9439 GCA_035578025.1 Verrucomicrobiia bacterium | reverse complement strand
GGCTACGCTTCCGGCTTCTTCTACGGCCTGCTCACCGGCGAAGAGCCCGAACAGGCGGTGAAGCTCGGATGGGCTCACGGCGCGCTGCTCACCACGTTCCCCGGAGATACCACCATGGCGACACTTGACCAGGTCCGCACGTTCGCCAAAGGCGGTTCCGCACGCATTCAGCGCTAGTGATGCCCGACGCCTGATGCCGTGTACACTGAGTTCATGAGTCTCCACCGGCATGTTCTCGCAGTCCTGTTCACCTGCGCTCCCGTTGTCTTCTCACAGAGCTTTGAAGCTTCTTTCAGCGGTGGAGAGTCTTACGTCAATACGAAAAGCGCCAACCTGGGAACTTACTCGCCGGATCCTACCAGCGGAACTTACACCCTGCACGACGGATTTCGTATCGCCCTGCGCATGACCTTGAATCAAGGGCGCTTCTTCGGACACGAATTCGGCTATGCCTACAACCACACGTCGCTGGATGTGCCAGCGGCCGCTCTGAATAATGGCGGGATCTCGCTGCCGGGCACGATTCCCGCCGTCACCAACATAGGGCTGCCTGGGCACCAGGGATTCTACGATTTCCTGGCCTACGCGATTCCGGAAGGCAAACGCTTTCGCCCATTCGCGTGCGGCGGCGTGCAGTTCACGGCCTTCCACCCCGAGGGCTCCTATGGCTCCGAGACCAAGTACGGCATCAATTACGGCGGCGGCTTCAAGATCAAGCTGATGGAGAACTGGGGCCTCCGCTTCGACCTGCGCCAGTACAACATGAGCAAACCGTTCAACCTGCCCAACGCCAGCGGACGCCTGCTGCTGTACGAGTTCGGAGTCGGCGTGTCGTTCATGATGTAGCCCTCGAAAAATACTTAAGTGAATACTTGACAATTATCTTCGTGCGGTGTAATGCTTAAGTAGATGCTTAAGTAATACCGGGAGGGCATCCCTATGGAAGACCGATCCGTCACCCACAGCACGTTCGTCATCGAGCGCAGTTACCCTGCACCCCCCGAGCGCGTCTTCGCCGCGTTCGCCGACCCGGCAACCAAACGACGCTGGTACGGCGCCCACGAGACCATGACGCTCGAGGAATTCCAGATGGATTTCCGCGTCGGCGGCAGCGACCGTCTGGGCTACCGTTTCAACCAAGGCAGCCCTTTTCCCGGAGCTCGGCTGAACAACGACACCCGCTACCTGGATATCGTCGCCAATCGGCGGATCGTCGTCGCCTACACGATGGCGTTCGGCGAGAGGCGATTCTCTTCGTCGCAAGCCACGTTCGAGTTCCTGCCGGCGGATGGGGGAACCAATCTCATCTTCACGGAACAGGGAGCGTACTTTGAAGGCGCCGATGGCCCCCAGATGCGCGAAGGCGGGTGGCGCAAGCTGCTCGAGAAGCTGGCGGCGGATCTAGCGCGCTAGCAGATTGGCCGCAGGTCCAGCAGACGGAGTTTCATCCGCGTTTATCTGCGGCCTGAACCGGTTCCACATGCCCGGCCAACAAGCCAAAATCGACCGCGTATTCCATGCACTGGGCGATCCGACCCGCCGCGCGATCCTGGAGAAACTCAGCCGCGGGCCGGTTTCCGTCTCGCAATTGGCGGAGCCGCTCGAACTTACTCTGGCGGCCGTCGTTCAACATCTGCAGGTGCTCGAAGAGAGCAACCTCGTTCAGACGGAAAAGGTTGGCCGAATCCGCACCTGTCGCCTGGAGCCCGCTGGACTCGCGGTAGCCCGGCGATGGCTCGAAGACCGCCGCTCGCTCTGGGAAAAGAGGCTGGACCGTCTGGGAGATTTGCTTGAGGAATCCGATGAAACAACCTGAAACGCATGGACTCGGGTGTCCCCCTGATATCGGTCCTTGTGACTTCCGCTGGTTCACTTGGCCCTAGCTCTCTGTGTGAAAACCCCACATCATGGAGACCGGGAAGAATTAAGAGGGGTCTGAAAATGCAAGTCGTCAGTGGAAACCTGTCAGAGACTTCCGAATGTCCGGTGTGTCTCGGGATTCATGAGGAAGAAGTCCATCACGCAACCGTAGCGGTCCACTTGTGGCTGCGCAGCGAGATTGCCCGTCGCACCGATCCGCAGCCGCAACCGGCGCCTATTTTGCCAGATGCTCCCGCGCAATTCGAGCAAGATTATTCAGCAGCACTCCATCCGCTCCTGACTTGATGCCCAGGTCGATGGTGGTCCTGCATGGTGCGCGCACGTCGCGGTATACCGCTCCGGGCATGGTCACATTCGAAACGCACGCCGGAGCAAGAGACACGCCCAGCCCCGCCGCGACCAGCCGCACCAGGGTCGGCCATTGCGGCGCGTCCTGCACGATCCTGGGGCGGAAACCGTTTCGCTCGCAGCAGGCCATGGTCCGGTCGAAGGCAAGCGCTCCCATGCGGCGCGCGAAAAGGATGAAAGGCTCGTTGCGCAAATCGCCGACGCGCAGGAACCGTTTTCGCGCCAGGCCATGAGCTGCCGGAAGCACCGCAACATAGGGCTCCTTCAGCAGCGTGGCTATCTCGATTCCCTCGGTCGCATCGCCGTCGCGCAGAAATGCCAGGTCGAGCGTTCCGTCCAGCAAACGCGCCGATTTGCGCGGAGGTTGCCAGCTCGCGAAGCCGCAGTTCCACCTTCGGATAGCGGCGTCGATAGCTTTCGATCGCCGCGGGCAGTTCCGTAAACATCACCGAGCCGCTGAAGCCGACCGTCAGGGTCCCCTCCTCGCCGCGCCCAAGCCGGCGGACCTGCGCCAGGTCATCCTGAACCTTGTCGAGCGTGCTGCGCGCGCGCTCGGCCAGCAACTGGCCGGCGAGCGTGAGCCGCACTCCCCGGGTGGTCCGGTCGATATTCCAGCTATTGGACATCTGAGCGCCGACGCCTTATTTTAGGGACAGGGAGGGGGAGCAATGGCCCCGAGTCACACCGAAATCACGATCCGCGAATTCGAGTCAGGAGACGACGCCGCTTTCCGGCGGCTCAACGAAGAGTGGATTCTGCGCTACTTTGCCATGGAGCCAAAGGACGAAGAGATCCTGGCGGATCCGTGCGGTAAAATCCTGAGCCGCGGCGGGCGAATCTTCTTCGCCATGCATCGCGGCGAAGCCGTGGGCTGCTGCGCATTGCTCGCGGCAAGGCCCGGCGAACTGGAGCTGGCCAAGATGGCGGTCACCGAAAAATCGAGGGGCAACGGCGTTGGGCGGCTCCTTCTGGCGAGAGCGCTTGAAGCGGCTCGCGCCGCCGGCGCAGCCCGGGTCTTCCTGGAGACGAACCGGCAACTCGCGCCCGCCATCGCGCTCTACGAATCGATGGGTTTTCGCCACATTCCGCCCGAGCGCCGTGCGCGCTCACCCTATGCGCGCGCCGACGTATTCATGGAGATTCTGCTGAATCCCATGGGCGAACCCCGGCACTAAGCCAGCGCGGTGCCAGCCGCCTGCCTCACCCTTCGAAAAATACCGTGTCTTTTTCGAGCACCTGGCGCGCGATGAATTCGCCCGCCTCCTGCTCCAGTTCCTGCATGCTTGGCGATGCTTCCGGTTCGACAACCTCGAAGCGGGAGATCCGGATGGCGCCATCCGGGTCCGTTGTGATCTCCCACCTTACCAGTGCGGCGACCATTGCAGTCCTTCCACGCAGATGGTAGCTCTACTTCACTCGGAAAACGAGCGGGTAATGGCATCCGGTCCGGCCAACCCCGGTTACACTGGTTTTTACATGAAACTCCAATCCCACACCATCACCCAGGGACGCGACCGTGCCCCCGCGCGCGCCATGCTCAAGGCCATCGGCTTCACCGACGAGGATCTGGCTAAGCCCATCATCGGCGTGGCCAATACCTGGATCGAGACTATGCCGTGCAACTATCACCTGCGCGAGCTTGCGGCCAAGGTCAAGGAAGGCATCCGTGCCGCCGGCGGCACGCCCATGGAGTTCAACACCATCGCCATCAGCGACGGCGTCACCATGGGCACGGAGGGCATGAAAACCTCGCTGGTCAGCCGCGAGGTGATCGCCGATTCCATCGAGCTTCTCGTCCGCGGCCATATGTTCGATGGCGTGGTGGCGCTGGTCGCCTGCGATAAGACCATCCCCGGCGCCGCCATGGCGCTGCTCCGCCTCAACGTCCCAGGAGTCGTCCTCTACGGCGGAACCATCATGCCGGGCAAGTTCGAGGGCCACGACGTCACCATCCAGGACGTGTTCGAGGCTGTCGGCGCGCACGCCCGCGGCAAGATCACCGACGCGCAGCTCCGCGATATCGAAGACCACGCCTGCCCCGGCGCCGGGGCCTGCGGCGGCCAATTCACCGCCAATACCATGGCCACCGTGATGGAGCTGATCGGTCTCTCTCCGCTGGGTACGGCCGCCGTCCCGCAGCTCGATAAACGCAAAGAAGATATCAGCGTGCGCTGCGGCCGCGTGATTATGGATGCCGTCCGCAACAATCTCCGTCCGCGCGACATCTGCACCCGCAAAGCGTTCGAGAACGCGATCGCCGGTGTGGCCGGCACTGCGGGCTCGACCAATGCCGTGCTGCACCTGCTCGCCATGGCCCGCGAAGCCGATCTCCCGCTCACCATCGACGATTTCGAACCGGTGCTCGCCCGCACACCCGTCTTCGTCGATATCAAGCCCGGCGGCAAGTACGTCGCAGCCGACGTCGACACCGCCGGCGGAATTCCGGTGATCGCGAAACGCCTTCTCGAGGGCAAGTTCGTCGACGGCAGCGCCCTCACCGTGACCGGCCGCACCTTCGCCGAGGAAGCCGCCGACGCGCGCGAGACCCCGGGACAGCAGGTGATTCTCCCGCTGGCCAAGGCCTTGAAGCCGCGCGGCGGCATCGCCATTCTGCGCGGCAGCCTCGCGCCCGAAGGCTGTGTCATCAAGCTCGCCGGGCACGACAAGAAGGTCCACCAAGGGCCCGCGCGCGTTTTTGAGCGCGAAGAAGACGCCATGGCCGCGGTGACCGGCGGCAGGATCCAAGCCGGCGACGTGCTGGTGATCCGCTATGAAGGCCCGCGCGGCGGACCCGGCATGCGCGAAATGTTAGGCGTCACCGGAGCGATCGTCGGCGCGGGGCTCAGCGACGATGTCGCGCTGGTCACCGACGGCCGTTTCTCCGGCGCCACGCACGGTTTCATGATCGCGCACGTCGCACCCGAGGCCTTCAACGGCGGCCCCATCGCCGCCGTACAGGAAGGCGACGGGATCACGATCGATGCCGACCGCGGCGTGATCGATCTCGAGATTCCGGCCGACGATCTGAAGCGCCGCCTGGCCGCGTGGAAACCCGTCGAGCCAAGATACAAGACCGGCGTCATGGCCAAATACACCAAGCTGGTGGCCAGCGCCAGCGAAGGGGCGGTGACGCGCTGATGTGCTTGTGGGGCAGACCGGGCGGCCTGCCCGCGCGCCCAGCGTGCTTACGAGCGCACGGGCGCCTACCCTACAAAAACGTATAATTCTCCTATGTTCTGCAAAGCCTCCGTCGCAGCCTGGGCCTGCGCGGCCGCATTCGCCGCCGGCACATCGACCCCAACCCTGGAAGACTCGCTCAACCTGAAAACAGTCTCCGGCGCACAGATCTCGCCCGATGGCCGCTATGTGGCCTATTCGGTTTCGGAAACCAACTGGGAAGAGAACGATTTCGTCTCGCAAATCTGGATCGCGGTACCCGCTACCGGCGAGCGCTACCAGCTCACGCGCGGCAAGAAATCCTCGGGCGGGCCCGTCTGGTCCCCCGATTCGCGCCGCCTCGCCTTCACCAGCGACCGCGACGGCAAGCGCCAGATCTACCTCATCTCGCCCACCGGGGGCGAAGCTCAGCAGCTTACCAACGAAGAGAACGGCGTGGGCGGGATTGCCTGGTCGCCGGACGGATTGTCCATTGCCTTCACCTCCAGCGGCCCCGACAAGGCTAAGAAGGACCGCAAGGACAAATACGGCGATTTCGAGATCTACGAAGGCGACTACAGCATGAACCACCTGTGGCTGGTCAAGATTCCGGCCGACATTCCCGGCGACCTCAAAAAGCTGCCCAAGCCCGAGCAATTGACCAAAGGCGAGCAGTTCAGCGTCGGCGGCTTCTCCTGGTCGCCCGACGGCAAGCGCATCGCCTTCGACGCCCAGCGCGATCCCGATCTGGGCTCCTCCGACACGCAGACCATTTACGTGCTCGACCTGGCCGATCTCCACGTGCGAAAGCTGCTTGAATCGGGCGGGCCGAACGGAAATCCAAAATGGTCGCCCGACAGCAAGCAGATCGCGTACTCCACCTCCAATGGCCACCAATTCTACTATTGGGCAAACCGTTACATTGCCGTGGTGCCGGCCGACGGCGGACAGCCCAGCGTCGTGTCGAAGGATTTCGACGAGGACGCGAACCTGATCGCCTGGGGCCCCGACGGAATCTATTTCGGCGCCGTGCAGAAGACCGCCGGCCACGTCTTCCGCATCGATCCCGCCACCCGCGCCGTACGGCGCATCACCGGGCCGGACCCCTTCCTCGCCCAGGGAGCTTCGTTCAGCAAAGACTACCGGACCATGGCCGGCTACGGCGCCGCGCCCAATCGCTTCGGCGATATCTACACCACCCCGGTCTCCGACTTCTCGCCCAAATACCTGACCGACACCGGCGCCCAATGGAAGGACTTCAAACTGGCCTCGCGCGAGGTAGTCCAGTGGAAGTCCAGCGACGGGGCCGCGATCGAAGGCATTCTGATCAAGCCGGCGGATTATGACGCCTCGAAAAAGTATCCCCTGCTGGTCGTGATTCACGGCGGACCGACGGGCGTCGACACACCGGGGCTCTCCGCCGACCGCTACTACCCGATCGAGCGCTTCGCCGCCAAGGGCGCGCTCATCCTCAGGGTGAACTATCGCGGATCCGCCGGCTACGGCGAGAAATTTCGCGCGCTGAACGTGCGCAATCTCGGCGTCGGCGATTACGAGGATGTGATTAGCGGCGTCGATTCTCTCATCGCACGCGGCATCGTCGACAAGGAACGGGTGGGCGCCATGGGCTGGAGCCAGGGCGGCTACATCTCCGCGTTCATCACCTGCTACAGCGACCGGTTCAAAGCCGTGAGCGTCGGCGCGGGCATTTCCGATTGGATGACGTACTACGTCAATACCGATATCCACCCGTTCACGCGCCAGTATCTCAAGGGGACGCCGTGGGACGATCCGGAGATCTATCGCAAGACGTCGCCCATCACGTATGTGAGCCGCGCCCGGACCCCGACCCTGATCCAGCACGGCGACCAGGACAAGCGCGTGCCGCCGCCGAACTCGTTCGAGCTGTACCAGGCGTTGAAGGATCGCAAGATCCCGGTAAAGCTGGTCCTCTATAAAGGATTCGGCCATCCCATCAACAAGCCCAAGCAGCAGAAGGCGGTGATGGAACACAACTACGAGTGGTTCAGCAAGTACATCTGGGGCGAGGGCTAAACCCGGACCGCGTTCCAGTTATCGCGATATGCTGGTTTCTGAGGAATGATCGGTGGCTGAACGCTCCCTTCACGAAAGAGTCGCGGCGCTCGAGCGTGCCGCGCTCCGTCACGACAAACAGCTTGAGGGCATCCGCAATCTGCTCGAGCGCGGCACCCGGCTGGTGGTGCAGCTTGCAGCGAACCAGCGCAAATTGCAGGACAGTGTCACGGAGTTGACCAACATTCAATAGCGATCATTTCCCCAGCGCTGGAAACGCCGTGATCCTCAGCTTGGCCGCTCCGTAGGGCACCAGCGTTACCGTCTCCTCCGGCCGCTTGCTGCTTACCGGACTCATCGGCAGCGGACCGGGCGAATCGTCCACCAGCGTCCATTCCGGCAAGCGCCGAGCCGTAGCGGTGATCTCCACCGGCGCATTCTCTGAGTCGAAGGGTTGTCTCGCGATCGCCTTTTCCGTGACCTGCATCCCGCCGGGAACCAGCGCGTAATTCCATGGAGTGGTGGGATAGACCTCCCAATCCGCTGCCGGCCCGGTCTGCTTGATCCTGTGCCAGCTCTCGCCGATCTTGAGTGAGAAGACCAGCGGCCCGCGCTCCACGGCGATCGAATTGTTGTACCAGGTGGAGGTCCGCACGGCCATGGGGAATCGCAGGTCGACGCGGTCGCCG
Source organism: Verrucomicrobiia bacterium (assembly GCA_035578025.1). Lineage (GTDB taxonomy): Bacteria > Acidobacteriota > Terriglobia > Bryobacterales > Bryobacteraceae > Solibacter. Next base: position 1,331 of record DATJYJ010000261.1, on the reverse strand, counting down.
CGATTCCATGTCCGTGCCACGCGGAAGAATTCGCCGGCTTTCACGCCGTTCTGCTGCACGCCGTTCACAGCGACGGTAGCTCCGGCGGCCCATTCCGGGATGCGCAGCACCAGCGGGAACGAGACCGGTTTCGAAGGATTGACCATCAGCGTAACGGTCTCGCGGAACGGATAATCGGTGCGCTCCTCGACGGTGACGCCGTTCGCCGTCACCTCGCTCGGTCCGTAGGCGACTGCCGCGAACCCGCCTTCGGGAGCCGCCATCCAGAGGCTCGCGGCCAGCTTCGGCCACCCCTGGTGCATGTTGGCCGTGCAGCAGCCGAAGTTCGGCTCCAGCCCGAAGATGTTGGACTCCGGCCCGTTGGTCGCCCATCGGTGATTGGAGATCGAGCACATCACCTGGTTGGCCTGCTGATCGTACTGGTGCGCCCACAGGTCCTTGGTCAGCGTGCCGGGCAGCGCGTTGTAGGCGATCTTTTCGAGGCGGTCGCCGAAGAGCGGATCGCCGAGGATGGCGAGATCCTGCTCGAGCGAAAACATGGCTTCCACCACCGCGCACAATTCCGTGCCCTGGCTGGGATCACGTCCGGCGAAGTGCTCGTCGGCGCTGAAAATGCCGTTGGGCTGGCCGTGATACCTGTCGAGGGCAGTGAACATCTGGTAGAGGCTGGCACGGTCGCCCTGGTCGCCGGTGATCAGCCACCATACAGCGGCGGCCTTCATGGCCATCGCCGTATTCACGCCGTGGTTGGAGAGATCGGCGTAGGGCCGCACCACGCGCTCGCGGGTTTTGAAATCGGCGAACTGCGCTTCCCAATCGTGCCCCTGCTGGTGCAGCCGGCGCGCCAGGTCGAGCAGGGCGCGATCGCCGTTGCGGTTGTACAGCCAGAGCACGGTGAGCACCTCGTCGTGCCAGCGGAAGATGGCCCACTCCTTCAGCGGCCGCTGATCCAGGTGTTTTGCCTGGTAGGCGAAGTAGCGCTCCATCGCGGGAATCACTCGCGGGTCGCCGGTGGCCTCCTGGAACTGCGCGAGCGCCTTGAGCATGACGTAGTTGGGCCACCAGTCCGTGTTCTTGACCGGCCCCAGCCAGCCGTCGGGCTGCTGGTGGTCGAGAGTCCAGTCCATCCACTTGCGGACCTTGGCGATGAGAGCGGCGTCCTTGGTAAGGTACGCGAGCGGAACCAGGCCGTCGAGGAAATATGGTCCGCGTTCCCAGCCCTCGCCATCTCCGCCGAGCCAGGCGCTGCTCGGGCCGAGGTCCGGCCAGAATTCGTCGAGATGCCCGCTGAGGCCCTGGGCCTGGATGCGGAGCTGATCGAGCAGCCATCC
>DATJYJ010000260.1:0-3592 GCA_035578025.1 Verrucomicrobiia bacterium | reverse complement strand
TCTCCCGGATTGGGAGATGATCGAGACACCCGGCCACACGCCGGGTCACGTGTCGTTCTTCCGCCGCGGAGATGGGGCGTTGCTGGCCGGCGACGCTGTAACCACCATGAACCTGGACAGCTTTGTGGACACCATCGCCCGGCGCAGGCGTGTCTGCCGGCCGCCTGTGCCCGCGACATCGAACTGGAACGATGCCCGGCGGTCCGTGGAGTTGTTGGCGGCCTTGCGCCCCTCATTGATCGCTGCCGGCCACGGTCTTCCTATGTGCGGCGCTGCCGATGAACTGTCGCGTTTGGCCGGGAATTTTCCCTTACCTTAAAAACGCTTTCGCGCCGAGCACAGTATACTGGCGCCGAAGGGAGACAGACTACGTGAGCGGTACTGTAACGAGAATCAGTGTGCGCGTGATCGCGCGCGGCGGAAAGTTCCTGGGCGACGATATCGGTGGAGCGCAGGTTGTGGTGCGGGACGCATGGACCAAGGAACTGCTCGCCCAAGGGGTCACCACGGGATCGTCCGGCCTCAACGGGCCGGGCGGTGTGATGTGCGTCAGTCTGCGGCGCGGGCAGCCTCTGCCCACTGCGGGCGCGTCCGTTTTCGATGCCTGCCTCGACCTGGATCGGCCGCGTCAGATCGAGGTTACCGCTTGGGGTCCGGTAGGTGCGCGCCAATCGGCGAACACGGTGTCTGCCACCCAGTGGGTCTATCCCGGCAAGGACCTGACGGAGGGCAACGGCTTCCTGCTCGAAATCCCCGGCCTGATCGTGCAGATCGTCGAGCCCCCCACGCATTATGCCCCGCAGGTGCTCGGTCAGCTCCACATCCGTGCCAACGTCGCCATGATGTGCGGTTGCCCGATATCGCCAAAATTCGGGAAAAAGAAGTTCTGCGAGAACCTGGCGGATGGCGACCAGCCCTGGCTGCCCGACGACTTCGAAGTCAAAGCCATCGTCCGACAGGCAGGTGGCAGTACCGCAGAGGTCCCCTTGGTATTCACGGAGATTGCTCCCGCCAATGCACCCGGTCAGTTTACCGGCACCTGGACGCCTCCCGCCGGCGGCGGCTTCTTCGAAATCACCGTGTATGCTTACCAGGCAACCACGGGAAATACCGGTGTAGACGTGGCGACCCTGGTGGCGCCTTCCAACTAACACCCGGCTACTTACTCGCGCTCTTGTATTTGCTGCCCGATATCCAGTATCATCGTGCGGACTGGAGGGGAAAACGAAAGATGGAACTGGACGTCGCCATAGTCGGAGGAGGAGTGTCTGGAGCGTATGCAGCATGGAGGCTCCAGCAGGAAAAGGGCGCCGAATCGCGTATTGGCCTCTTTGAATTCAGCGACCGCATTGGCGGCAGGCTGTACACGGTCACGCTGCCCGGATTGCCGCACGTGAAAGCTGAAGTCGGCGGCATGCGGTATATCCCTGATCAGCACATCCTGGTGGCCAACCTCGTCGACCACCTGGAGATTCCGACCAAAGACTTTCCGATGGGTGCACCCAAGCCGGTGGGATCGAACTGCAATCTGTTCTATCTGCGCGGACGCCACTTCCGGCTCCACGAATTATCCGATCCGAGCAAGGTTCCTTACAACCTGGCCTGGAGCGAGCGCGGGCTCGGCCCCACTAACTTGCAGGTTCAGGTGATGAATAATATTTATCCTAACTTCGGCAACCTCAGCCTCTGCGACCAGATGAAGATCAGGATCTTCGGCAAGCCCATCTGGAAATATGGCTTCTGGGACCTGATGTACCGCGTGCTCAGCAACGAAGGCTACCAGTTCATGAAGGACGCGGGCGGCTACGACGCCAACGTCGCTAACGCCAACGCGGTCACCCAGCTTCCCGCCACGGAATACAGCGACAACACCAGGTTTCTGACGCTGCGGGACGGTTACGATCAACTCCCCATTACCTTGGCCAGGCAATTCAATGAGACTTTTCCCGGGCGTCTGCCCAAGGGCCAGCGTCTGCACATGAACCATCGCCTGGCTGAGATCGTGATCGGGTCGGGCGAGTACCCCTACACACTCATCTTCGAGAAAACCGTCACCAAAGAATGCAAGACCCACCACGCGGAGGACGCTGCTCCGATCAAGGTGAAAGCCAGGCAGGTGATCCTGTCGATGCCGCGGCGCTCGCTGGAACTCATCAAGAGCACGCTGTTCGACGATCCGTGGCTCAAGGAGAACATCCCGTCGGTGCTGATCCAAAGCGCTTTCAAACTCTTCCTCGCTTATGAGCGCCCGTGGTGGCGCGCGCTCGGACTGGTAGCCGGCCGCTCCGTGACCGACCTGCCGGTGCGCCAGGTGTATTACTTCGGCACCGAGTGCGAACAGGAGTATGGCCTGCCGTTCCTGAACTCACTCCTCATGGCCAGCTACAACGACATCAGCACGGTGCCCTTCTGGAAGGGGCTGGAGGCCGGCGATCCGTACAAAGGCTATAAGCCTTCCTGCCTGGAGCCGGGCGTTACGGCCTGGATGCCCAAGACCGAGTTCCCCGCAACCGAAGAGATGATCGAGATTGCCAACTCGCAAGTGGCCCGCGTGCACGCCCTGCCGGAGATTCCGAAGCCGTACTCGGCGGTCTACCACACCTGGAATGAGGACCCGTACGGCGGCGGATGGCACGAGTGGAAGGCCAACTACCGGCTGGACCAGATCATGTGCCGCATGCGAAAGCCGGTCCGCGATCAGCACGTCTACATCGTGGGCGAAGCGTACTCCTACGACCAGGGTTGGGTGGAAGGCGCGCTCGATACCGCCGAGTCTACGCTTCAGGAGTTCTTCGGACTGAAATCGCCCGGATGGCTCAAGAAAGATTACCCGCTCCTGCCGAATCCGTGCCCCGGCTGCGGCGATCTGGAAGGCTGCGTCGAGACGACCGGCGGCGGCCTGGCATCCATCACTCCAAACTGTCTGCAGGCTGTGGAGGAGGGCTAGACCATCATGACGGTCGCCGATTACCTCCTCGCGCGTCTCATGCAGTCGGGCCTGACTCACCTCTTCGCCGTGCCGGGCGATTACTGCTCGCCCTTTCTCAAGGCCCTGGACAGCACGCCCGGAATCACTCGCGTGGCCAACATCAACGAGCTCGGATCCGGCTACGCGGCCGATGGCTACGCCCGCTTCAAGGGCATTGGGGCGGCTTGCGTGCAATACGGCGTGGGCACCTTCAGCCTGCTGAATTGCTGCGCCGGGTCCTACGTGGAGCGCCTGCCCGTGGTGGTGATTTCGTCCAGTCCCAGCACTTCCGACCGCCGCCTCGAGCGCCGGCAGGGAATCCTGTTCCATCACAGCACCGGCAACCTGCGTGCCGACCAACTCGTGTTTCAGAACGCAACGGTGGCTTCCGTGATTGTGAAATCGGCTGAAAAGGCTCCGTCGCAGATCGACGGCGCCATCACGGCCCTGCTGACACACCGGAGGCCCATCTACATCGAAGTTTCAGGGACCAAGGGCTTCTCAACCACGTTGCCCTGATACTGGGCGAGAGCACGTCGCTCTACGTCTTCGGCAACCTGTTCGGCCTGCCGCGGAATAGTTTTGTCGCGCAGGCGGCGTGGGGCTCACTGGGACACGAGACGG
>DATJYJ010000259.1:0-39573 GCA_035578025.1 Verrucomicrobiia bacterium | reverse complement strand
AGCATCGCCGCAATCGGTCCCACCGCCGCCGAGAACGGCGATCCGCGCCAGATCATCGCATCCAACCCGTCCACCGCCCAGCGCGTCGGCACCGCGAACGTCACGTTCTGCAGCCACTGCGGAAAGATGAACGTGGGCACCCAGCTCCCGCCCAGCATCACCAGGATGAGCGTCACCAGGATCGCGATGCCGCGCGTCGCCTCCGGCGTCTTCCCCGCCACCGACACCAGCAGCCCGAATGCCGCCGTCATCAGCGCGAACGCCGCACACACACCGACCATCCCTGCGAAACTGCCTTCGATCCTGACCCCGAACACCACTCGCGCAAAACCGAACACCGCCAGCATGATGGTCAGCGCAATGATCGCCGAGCTGACTGCCCGGCTGCCGATCAGCACAAAGCGCGAGAGCGGCGCCGCGCGCAGCCGCTTCCACAATCCGCTTCGGCGCTGGTACAGCATCACCATCCCGGTGTCGATGCCCATGAACAGGATGAACTGCACGCACATTCCGGCGAACGAATGCGCCATGGAGTTATACGGCGTCCCCTTGCGCGCCGTGACGGCTTCCTCGCGCACCGTGTACGGCATCTGGAAACCGCTGCGGGCGGTTCCGGACTGCGGGCGCTGGTTCCACTTGCCGATTTCGGTGAGCATGCTGCGCAGTGCAGTCTTGTCCGCTGCGCTCAGGCCCTTGGTGCCGTCAAGATCGCGCAGCGCATCGTCGATCGACGCCTGCGACATACTCCGGCTGGTCACCGCCTCCATCACGTGTTGTGTCAGGATGCCGCGCACCATCTGCATCTCGGCCGCATGCGAGGGGTCGAAGAGCACCGGTACTTCGGGACGCTGCTGATCCCGCCGGAACAGCGCCCGCGCGGAACTTTCGGCGAAGCCCTTGGGAAAGACGATCGCCACGGCGATCTTTCCGCTGCGCACCCGCTCGCGAGCCTCTTCCAGCGTCAGAGTCTTGACATCCAGCGCCTTGTCGAACTTCAGGGCAGAGACAATCGCGTGCGAAACGTCGCCGCCATCCTGATCCACCGCCGCGACGTTGATCTTCGACGCCTCGGCGTTTCCGGACACTCCTCCAAACAAGTACCCAAAAAACGACGCGATCAGGATGGGCGCCAGAAAACTCATGGTTACCGCCCGCCGGTCCATGAAGAACAGGCGCAGGTCGCGGCGTATCAGGGCTGCGAACGCCGTGAAGTTCATTGGTTACGCACGCTCCTTCCAGTCAGCGCCAGGAACACGGTCTCCAGATCGGCCCGCTCGCTGGAGATGTGGGAACACCGGTAGCCGTGGTCGCGCAGCCAGCCAAGCACTTCCGGCGAGTGCCGCGCCAGGTCGCGCACCGTCACCCGCAGCGTAAGACCGGCCGGCTCGGCCGAGTCGACGCCTTCCATCTCGCGCAGCGCTCCGCACCAGCCGTCCACCCCGGGATTCTCCACCTCGATCTCCAGCACGTTGGCCGCCGGTACCAGGCGCCGCACCTCGTCCAGCGTGCCGCTCGCGATCACGTTGCCGTGATCGATGATGACCACACGGTCGCACAGGCGCTCCGCTTCTTCCATGTAATGCGTGGTGTACACCAGCGTCTTCCCCTGAGCTTTGAGGCTCTCCAGGTTGCAGAAGATGGCATTTCGGCTCTGCGGATCGACTCCCACGGTCGGCTCGTCCAGCAATAGAATCGTGGGGGAGTGCAGCAGCGCCGCTGCCAGGTTCAGGCGCCGCTTCATGCCGCCGCTGAATGTGGCCACGCGATCGCCCGCCCGGTCGGTAAGCCCGGCGATCTCGAACGCCTCGTCCATCGCCCTCCTCAGCGCCGCTCCTTTGATCGAATAGAGCGAGCCGAAGAGTACCAGGTTCTCCCGCGCCGAGAGTTCGTCGTGCAGCGCCAGCTCCTGCGGCACCAGTCCCATACGGCGTTTGACCGGGTCGGTCTCGCGGCGGACCGACGCCCCTTCGATGCGAACTTCGCCGCCATCCGGCTCCAGCAGCCCGGCGATCATCGAGACAGTCGTGGTCTTTCCCGCCCCGTTCGGCCCCAACAGCCCGACCATCTCGCCGGGCTGAACCGCGAACGACACCTCCCGCACTGCCACCAGTTCCCCGTATCGCTTGTGTAAGGAAGTAACTTCGAGCATGAGCTGTCGTTCGAGTATACGAGAGCCAAGCCGCCGATGTTCCTTCGCCGGGAGCAGTTCACCCACAACCTGCTAAGCTATTCCATTGATGACTGTTGATGAAATCCGTGAACTGATCGCCTTGGCGTCGGAAACCGGCATCGCGGAGCTCGAAGTGCAGCGAGGGGATAATCGCGTGCGTATCCGCCGCGCCGCCTTCGCGGCTCCCCAGGAGATCGTTGTGGCGCCTCCGGCTGCCCTCGCCGCATCCCCCATCCATTACCCGGTGCCCGCTGTCGAGGCGCCCAAGGAAAAGCCGGAGAAGCCCGAAAAGCCAGCCGCCGATCCCAATCTCGTCCTGGTGAAATCTCCCATTGTCGGTACCTTCTACGAAGCCCCCGCGCCGGATGCCGCGCCGTTCGTTCGTGTGGGTGAGCGCATTGCGCCCGGCAAAGTCCTCTGCATCATCGAAAGCATGAAGCTGATGAACGAGATCGAGGCCGAGGTCAGCGGAGTCCTCGAAAGCAAGCTCGTCATCAACGGGCAGCCGGTCGAGTACGGGGAGGCGCTGTTTGCCATCCGTGCAATTTAGGAAGATCCTGATCGCCAACCGGGGCGAAATCGCCGTTCGCGTCATCACCGCCTGCAAAGAGCTCGGAATCGAGACCGTCGCCGTTTACTCCGAGGCCGACCGTTACAGCTCCCACGTGCGTTTCGCGGATCAATCCATCTGCATCGGTCCCGCCAAGAGCGCGCGCAGCTATCTCGATATTCCGTCCATCATCAGCGCCGCCGAGCTCACCAACGTGGATGCGATCCACCCCGGATACGGCTTCCTCAGCGAAAACGCCCGCTTCGCCGAAGTGTGCGAAGCCTCGGGGCTCAAATTCATCGGTCCGAGACCGGATGTGATCCGGCTGATGGGGGTCAAGGAGGTCGCGCGCGCCTTCATGCGCGAGAACGGCGTGCCCGTGCTACCCGGCTCCCCGGGAGTCCTCGGCAGTCCCGAAGAAGCCCTCGGCCTGGCCGGCCAGGTCGGCTATCCGGTGATTCTCAAAGCGTCGGCCGGCGGCGGCGGCCGCGGCATGCGCGTCGTAAATCGGGCCCAAGATCTGCCGAACCTGTTCCTGCAGGCCCAGGCCGAAGCCGGCAGCGCCTTCTCCAGCGCCGACGTGTACCTCGAGAAATTCATCGGCGCCCCGCGCCACATCGAGTTCCAGGTGCTGGCCGACGAGCACGGCAACGTCGAAATCCTCGGCGAGCGCGAATGCAGTATCCAGCGCCGCCACCAGAAGCTGCTCGAGGAGTCCCCGTCGCCGGCGGTAAGCCCGGAGCAGCGCGCGGAAATCTCCGCGGTCCTCAAGGGCGCCCTTGGGAAAGCCGGATACACCAACGCCGGCACCGTCGAGTTCCTGATGGACGAGACCGGCAAGCTCTACTTCATCGAGGTCAACGCCCGCGTTCAGGTGGAGCACCCGGTCACCGAGTTCGTCACCGGCATCGACATCGTCAAGAGCCAGATCCGCATCGCCCAGGGCGAACCGCTCGGCGAGATTCTGCCGGCTCCCATAGAGTTCCGCGGCCACGCCATCGAATGCCGCATCAACGCGGAGAACCCGGACACCTTCGTGCCCTCGCCCGGCCGCATCACCGGATTTCACGTGCCCGGCGGCATCGGCGTGCGCGTCGACACCTGGGCCTACACCGACTGCGTGATTCCGCCGTTCTACGATTCCCTGGTGGCCAAGCTCGTCGCCTACGGCAGCGATCGCACCGAGGCCATCCGCCGCATGCAGCGTGCGCTCGACATGTTCATCATCGAGGGCATCTACACCTCCATCCCGCTCCACCAGCGCATCCTCGCCGACCCCGACTTCCAGGCCGGGCGCTTCGACACCAACTTCATCAAGCGCTTTGGAAAGTAGATCGCGCCGGCGCTACTGGTCGTGCCGTCGCGGAATCGGCAGACTCGAATGGCTCTTATCCTGGCTCGCGTCGGGAGTCGCGACCGCGGAAGCCCGGGGCGCCTGGTAGTTGCCGAAATTCAGTTCGCCCTCGGTAAAACTGATGGGCCGGTCCAGCACCATCTCCAATGTGCTGCCGCGCGCCAGCACCGCATCGGGCCCGCGCGACATCAGAACCCCCGCCATCCCGGCCGCCGCACCCGCAGCCGCGCCGATTCCCGCGCCCATTCCGTAGTGCCCGGCCGCGCCTCCCGCGATGACACCGACACTGGCACCCGCCGCCGCCGCCTCGCCGACCGTCCTTGCGTCGCCGGCCTTGTTCCCTTCGCTGCGCACCGTGCCTTCATTGCGGTCGAGCTCGTCTTTGGCGTTGCCGTCCATGGCGCCGATGCGCCCCCGGAAATCGCGGGTCACTCCGTTGGGAAGCGTCAGCGAATCGAAACGAACATACAATTCCGCGCGGCCCTTCACCCGGCCCGGCTTGGTGACCTTGGTAACCGTGCCGGTTACATAGCTTCCCACCGGCACCACGATCCGCCCGTTGACCAGCACCGGAAATACCGTCTCCAGGTAAACCCGGTCGCCCTCCGTCGAGTGCTTGGTGCTCACGCTGTTGATCAGGCTCAGCGGTACCTTGGTGCCCATCGTCACCGTGAACTCGGACCCGCTGGCCGCGGGCGCCTGCGTCGCCGCTTCCTGCGCGCAGACCAGGCCCGATACCACGAAAGTTAATGGCAGCAAAGGATGTAGCGACATCCGGGACTCCTTCTCGATTCTACCCTATTGAATAAACGCGCCCACGGGCCGGAAAGTTGCCGCCCAGTTCACCGGACGGGCAGTTTGAGGCCGGTCTGCGGCGTGGAACCGGCCGCGGACACCTGAATTTCGGGATCTTCCCCGGCGCCGTCGGGTACCACCAGGTTGATCTGGTACAGGCCCGCCGATCCCGGCGTCAAGCCCGCGTACTTGATCCATCCCGAATCCACAGCCTTCCCCGCCAGCGTGACTTTGAGCGTGGGCAGCGCCACGATCCAGGCGAGGGACGCCGGGATTTCGTACACCGCCGGGTTCGGCGATGTGCGCCCCAGCCCGGTGGCATACACCACGATCGTGTCACCCGCGTGTGCCGGCGAATCCGCTGTCAGCAGTTTGCCGTCCGCGCTGGTTGCGATGGCATACCCGCTGTCGAGAGCGAATAACGCCGGCGCCGCATCGGCCAGCGTAACCACCACCTCCGGGCCGCTGACTCCCTCCGTCACCACTCGAACGCGAACCGGCCCCGGGTTCTGCACGCTGGACATGATGAAGTTGATCTGCCGCTCGGAGACGAACAGCAGCGCCACCGGCTGGTCCTGCACGTAGACGCGAACGTAGTTGAGCTCGTTCGGCATCTGCCCGGCCACGATGTCGGAAGCGGCCAGCGCATACGTCGAGCGCGCCAGCCCGGAGCCGAAGATCGAGATCACCGAATTCGGCGCGAACGGTCCGGCGCTGTAGTTCGACGCATTGACGATACTCGCCGCGGAGTAGTTCGGTCCTGCCCCACTGGCCGTCCCGCCGCAGAGGACCGCCAGCGCCAGCCAACAGCGGAGCATTTAGGGATAATAGTCGGCTCGCGGTGCCGGGGCTCTCAACTTTAATTAAGCTGTCAGCAGTCTATCGCCGGCCACAACCTCCCGAAACATTCTCTTGCGATTTGGACTGCCGGGTGTATACTAGCGCCAATCCGCAGAGCGTCGTGCGGCGCCCGGGAGGAGGATACCGGTTTGCCGCCTCCGGAGTGTTTCGCTTCGTCAACGTGCCGCCGAGTAAGTACAACCTTTCTCTGCAGGTTGCCGGGTTCAAAACCTTTGTGCAAAGTAACCTCGAAGTGGGCGCCAACGAGACTCGCGACGTCGGTAAGATCACGCTGGAACTTGGAAATACGACCGATAGAATTACCGTGATCGCCGAAGCCACTACGGTTCAGTTGGCCAGCGCGGAAAAATCTCAGTTAGTTGACAGCAACCAGTTAGCCGACATCACACTGAAAGGCCGCGATCTGTCCGGTTACATGAAGCTGGTGCCGGGTGTAATCGATCGCGCCACCAGCCGTGACGTGACCAGTCCCAACGCCATCGGCAACATCACCATCAACGGCAACGTCTCCGCTCTGAACTTCACCGTGGATGGCATCACCGACATGGACACCGGCTCCCACGGTACCTTGCATTATGAGCCGAACCTGGACGCCATCAAGGAAATGAAGGTCCTGACTTCGAACGCCGAACTTCACGGGAGTGGGCAGCCAGGCGAACGTGGTGAACTACTTCGAATCGGCTAGCGCCACACATCCGCGGCGCAACGGTGTGCTGCGCGTCTATTCCTATATCACCTCGAAAATCAATGGTTATTTCCGATGGATCAACGACCATGACGATAGGATCGCGCTCTACTGGGCGAGCGGCGCGGCTTCCGCATCCAGGTACAGGCCTATAACGCGTTCAATCACACCCAGATCAACGCCATCAATACCGGCATCCAGTTCAACCCGGCCACTGGCGCGGTCGTGAATCCGTTACAGGCAGGAACCCCAGGCGGAACGCTGCCCAACCGGATTCTGGCATTCGGCATCAGGTTCGAGTATTAAGTTAAGCGGCGCCGTGGGGCGCGTTTCCGGCTTGGCCGGCCCGCCGGGGAGACGATTGTCCGCCCCACGTCTCCGAGCGTACAATCCCGGAGCCTTCACGGATAACTACCAGCCGGTCTGCCGCGACCTTCGCTATCTTCTCGCGGCCTCCGTTCGGCCACACCACCTCCAGGTCCGCGACAGTCTCGGCGCCCAGGCCAAAATGCAGCCGGCGATCGTTCACCGAGAGATAAGAGGACTGCGCCAGTACCGCTTGGGCCTGTTTCCGCTCTCCGTACGACGCGATTACCTGCGCACCGATCGCGCTCCGGTTCGAGGCAGTCCCTACCAGTTGAACCTTGAGCCAGTGGCCGGCGTGTTTGGAATCGTTGCGCAGCAGCGACGGCGGCTCGTTGAGATTCACCAGAAGGATGTCGACGTCGCCGTCGTTGTCGAAATCCCCGAACGCCGCGCCGCGGCTTGAGTGCCATTCCGCTACCCCGGGTCCCGCTTCCCCAAGTAGCTCTTCGAAGCGTCCCCCGCCTAAGTTGCGGAACACCATGCTGGGCGTCTTCCAGGGTGATTCCGCGATTTGGCTCTCCACTTCCGGGTAGACCATGCCGGTTGTCAGGAAAAGATCCGGCAGACCGTCGTTATCCAGATCGGCGACAGCCGCGCCCCACCCGACAAAACGCGTCTCCACGCCCAAACCCGCGCGCAACGTCACATCGCGGAAGTAGCCTTTCCCGTTGTTGCGGTACAGAACCGGGGTGTCGCCGCGGAAATGGGTCTTCAGTATATCCAGGCGGCCGTCGCCGTGAGCGTCGCCGATGCCCAGCCCCATGCCCGCCTGTTCCTTGCCATCCTCGCTCAATGAAACGCCGCGTTCCAGCCCCTGCTCGGTGAATGCGCCGTCGCCGTTGTTGTGGAAGAAAAGACTTGGCGTGGAATCGCAAGCCACGTAAATGTCGGGCCACCCGTCGCCATCGAAGTCCGCCGCGGCGGCAGTCAGAGCGTAACCCGATTTGACCGCGCCAATGCCGCTCTTCCCGCTGACGTCGGTGAAGGTCCCGTCGCCATTGTTGTGATACAGCCGGCAGCTTTCCTGGTCCAATCCGCTCGGACCGCATAGCGTCGGCACGCCGAAATAGTTACAGGCCGGAGCCTTGCCGCGCGCTGGAATCTTTTCGAGATCGAACACCACGTAATGGCACACGAACAGGTCCAGGCGCCCGTCGCGATCGTAATCGATCCAGGTGCATCCCGACCCGTAGTGCGTCCCGGAATGAATCAGGCCGGCGCGCTCCGTGACGTCGGTGAACGTGCCGTCCCCGTTGTTGTGAAACAGCAGGTTCTGGCCCCAGCAGGTGATGAAGAGGTCGTCGAAGCCGTCGTTGTCGTAGTCGCCGGCCGTAATGCCCGTGGCCCAGACGGACCGGCTGATTCCCGACCGGGCGGACACATCGGAGAACGTGCCGTCGCGGTTATTGCGATAGAGCCGGATGGTTGCGCCTTCCGGAGTGGTCCCGAGGCGCCGGCCGGTCAGCAGGATGATGTCGAGCCAGCCATCGTTGTCGTAATCGAGAAACGCCGCCCCGCAGCCCATCGCTTCCAACAGGTAATCGGCGTGCCCGGCGGCTCCGTAAATCACCGGCGCGCGCAACCCGGCTGCTTGAGCCACATTGACGAAGCGGGCGTCGAACGGCCTCCCCGAGGGCTTGCCGGCGGGCACCGGTGTCACGTTTCGAGTCGCCATTCCCCGCTGCCCCGCAAGCGGCCTGGCTGCCGCGCCGATCGCGGCGGGAAGCAGCGAGAGCGCGCCTCTGCGGGTCATATCCTTGAGAGTATAATTGATCCAGTTTTCCGCCCGAATCCATGAACCGCCTCCGCATTCTTGCAGCGCTTTTTGCCGTTGCAGGTGTGGGATTGGCCCAGGCTCCAAGCCCCGCGATGCGCGATGCCATGGCGGCGCTCGCGCGCGGAGACTTCGTCGCAGCCGAACCAATGCTTCGTTCCGAAGTCGCGGCTCATCCGGACGACCCCTGGGCCTTGAGCCTGCTCGGCGCCTCGTTGGATAGCCAAAAGCGGCCGGCGGAGGCTGATGAATTCCACCGCCGTGCGGTCGCCAGTTCTCCGCGGTCGGTCGAGGTTCTCAATAACTTCGCGACACACCTGTGGCTCTCGGGCCGCGAGGAAGAAGCGGACAAGGTGTACCAACGCATCATCGCCATCGATCCGGCTCACGTCAATGCCAATCTCCAGTTGGCACGCGCCGCTCTCATGGCGGGCAATGGGGCCGATGCATTGCACTGCCTGGACCGCCTGCCCGCCGCCGAGCGCGAGCGCCCGCGCGCGCTCCTGCCGCGGCTCGAGGCACTGTATCGAAGCGGCAAGCCGGCGGAGGCCGACGCACTCGCCGCGCGTATGTTGGAGATGGCGCGCGGCGATACCGACCTGGCGTTTGCCGCGTGTGTCTCGCTTTCCCACGCGCAGCAATTCGGCAAGGCCGAGGCGTGCTTCGAAACGGCATTGAAGGCCAATCCGGCCAGTTTCAACCTGCTGTACAACACCGGTGTGGCGGCCGCCCGCGCCGGAGACCCCGCCCGTGCACGCGAAGTGTTGGAGACTGCCTTGCGGCAGCAGCCGCGCAACGTCGACACGCTCTATGCTCTGGCATCCGCCAATTACGCCCTGCGCGAATGGGAGGCTACCATGCAGCTTCTTTCACGCGCCAGCGCGCTGGACCCGGCACGCGCCGACGTGCAGAAGATGCTCGCTCTGGCGGCAACCGACCTTGGCGCACTCGACGATGCCTCCGCGGCCTGGGACCGCTATCTCAAACTTCAGCCGAACGATGATGCGGCGCGGCGCGAGCGCGGCTATACCGCGTTTCAGCGCGGGCACCTCGAACTAGGCCTTCCCGACCTGGAATGGTTTGCCGCCAAACATCCAAACGACGTCGTCGGACACTACGAATTAGGCCTCGCGCAGCGCGGCTCCGACATGCTGAAAGCCCTTGCCGAGTTCGATCGCGCGCTCGGCCTCGATCCGCAGTACGTGCCGGCGCGCACCGCGCGTGGCAGCCTCTACTACCAGATGGGGAAGCCCGAAGAAGCCCTGAAGGACCTGGAAGCGGCCACCAGGCTGCGCCCCAACGATGCCGCCGGTCTCGACCGCCTGGGCCAGACCTACCAGGCCCTCGACCGCACTGCCGACGCCGTGCGCGTTCTGCGCCGTGCCGCCGAGTTGGCGCCGCAGGATTCGAAAACCCTCCTGCATTTCGCGCGCGCTCTCGCCGACGCCGGAAATATCGACGAGTCCAAAGCCGTGATGGACCGCTTTCGTCAATTAGGACCCGAGAAGCAGACCGGAGTGCGCGCCGGGTTTACCGAATACCTGAGCCTCTCCGACGAAGTGCGCCATGCCGACTACAAGGTACGCCTGGAGGACGCGATTCGCGCGCACCCTGACGACCCGGCGCTGCGCGTCGACCGGCTGAAGCTGCTCCTTGCCGATGGCCAATCCGAACTTGCGATCCAGGAAGCCCGTGTGCTCGCAGGCATGAAGCCTGATGCAGCTACACTGGCGGATGCGGGACGTGCGCTGCTGGCCGCGCGTCAGTACGCGCCCGCCAGTGAGCTGCTGCGGCAGGCCGGCGACGCCGCGAAAACCGACCTCGTTGTCGCCGCCGGCCTAGGCAGGGCCGAATCGCTCCCGCCAGGCGATTCGCAAGCCATCCTGCGGGCGGTGGAGGAGGCAGTCGCCGCCGCCCCGGCCCGGCCGGACATCTACCGGAATGCAGCCTTGCTTCTGGCCGTCAAGGGCAGTCCCGCGGAGGCCGCCAGCCTGCTCGACCGGGCGGCCGCAGTCCTGCCCGGCAATCGGGAAATTCTCCTCCTTGAGGCTGCCGCGCACGAGTTGGCGGGCAAGACCAGGGAGTCCGAAGATCTGCTTGCCCGCATCCGCGACCGCTGGCCCGAATGGCGCACTGCCTGGACGGTCCGCGGCGCCGTTCTCGACCGGCATGGCCGCTTCGGCGAAGCGCGCCAGGCGCTGGAGACCGCGCAAGCGCTCGGCGAGTCGGGACCCGAGAGCCAATACTATCTCGCGCATTCGGCGCTTCACTCCCGCGATCTGGAAACCGCCGAATCGGCCATCAGGAAAGCCCTTGGCCGCGCGCCGGACGACCCCTGGATCGCGGCGCTCGGCGGGGACATCGCGCTCGAGCGCGGAGATCTCCCCGCCGCCATCGAACGGCTGCAACGGGCCATTCAACTCCGTCCCGGCTGGTCCGAGCCGCATCTCGATCTCGCACGGGCGTATCGGGCGCAACGGCGGCCGGACGCCGCTCGGGCCGAGGAAGACGAAGGCCGGCGGCTGAAACCACAACCGCCGGGCGCACAAGACCCTCCGTATCTCCCGCGCTGGTTCTGACGGTCAGCCCGGCGCTCAGTACAGCACCTTGCGCAGCACGGTGAGGCGCGAGAGAATGCCGCCGGTCTTCATGTCCCACAGGTCGAGACCGGTAGGCCTGGACGAAAGACCTATACCGCTGGCGGGAAGAACGGGCGCGATTCATTCGGAAATCACCCAGGCGGGCTACCAGGATATCACTTGCCCCAGTGGGGCAGCCGTCCTGCCCCCCCGCCGCCTGTTAAAATCGATCTTTACCCACCTGGAGGGAGAATTTTCATGGCAGGAACTGCGCGCCGCAAGGCCGTCGTGGCCGATATCGGCGGCGTCAAGACCGGCGGCAATCATCCCATCGTCGTCCAGTCGATGACCAATACCGATACCGCCGACGTCGCATCCACGGTAAACCAGGTGATGGCCCTGGTTCGCGCCGGTTCGGAGCTGGTCCGCGTCACCGTGAACACCGAAGCCGCCGCGGCCGCAGTCCCGAAAATCGTCGATACCTGCGCGCAGTTCGGCGTTCGTGTCCCCATCATCGGCGACTTCCATTACAACGGCCACATCCTGCTGAAGAAGTACCCGGACTGCGCGCGCGCGCTTTCCAAATACCGCATCAACCCCGGCAACAGCGATATCGGCCGCAAGACCGACGACAACTTCCGCACCATGATCGAAGTCGCCATCGAAAACCATAAGCCGGTGCGCATCGGCGTCAACTGGGGCTCGCTCGACAGCGCTCTGCTCACCCGCATGATGGACGAAAACTCGCGGCTGGCGGAGCCGAAAGACGCGCGCGAGGTCACGCTCGATGCCATGGTGGCCAGCGCTATCCAGTCCGCCGAGTCGGCCGAGCGCTACGGCCTGCCCCACGACATGATCGTCCTCAGCGCCAAGGTGAGCGGAGTGCGGGACCTGATCGACGTCTACCGCATGCTGGCCGCCGCCTGCGACTACCCGCTGCACCTCGGCCTCACCGAAGCCGGCCTGGGAAGCAAAGGCATTGTGGCCACCACCGCCGCGCTCGCCCCGCTGCTGCTCGAGGGCATCGGCGATACCATCCGCACGTCGTTGACCCCCATGCCCAACGGCGACCGCACCGAAGAGGTGATCGTCTCCCAGCAGATTCTGCAATCCCTCGGCATCCGCAGCTTCACGCCGCAGGTGACCGCGTGCCCGGGATGCGGCCGGACCACCAGTACCTTCTTCCAGGAGATGGCCGACCAGATCCAGACCTACCTGCGCGAGCAGATGCCGAAATGGAAAGAATCGCATCCGGGCGTGGAAGCCATGAAGGTCGCTGTGATGGGCTGCGTCGTCAACGGACCCGGCGAATCCAAACACTCCAACATCGGCATTTCCCTGCCGGGTACGTTCGAAGAACCCAAGGCGCCCGTGTACGTGGACGGCCGCCTCATGACCACGCTCAAGGGCGATCGCATCGTCGCCGAATTCATCGAAATTCTCAACACCTACGTGGACGCGCATTATGCAGTCCAGCCGGTGGAAGTCTGAACCGCTCTATTCACTTTTTAATGCAAAGTAGTTTGCAAAAATCACTACGGACATAGTATCATCGCAGAGGAATGGTTCCGCGCGCTGGAGCGCCTGACCGCCCGCTGATATAATCGTGGCAAAGTTGCAGTTCGACTGACAGGTTGAGGGGAAGGAGTCCGTATGAGTTCGGTCGGTTCAAACTCGGTTGAGTCTGAGGTCGTAGTAGCAGAGAGCAGTTCTTCCACACCCGCCGGTTTCAAGATCTTCAATCGCATCGTGGACTGGATTACCAGTGACCGCACGCAGTTGATCAACGTTACCGACCGCATCAACGACATTGTCCGCAAGAGCGGCATCCGCGATGGCATCGTGCACCTGCAGTCCCTGCACACCACCACCGCCGTCTTCATCAACGAATGGCAGGACGCCCTCCTGCATGACGTCAAGAGCTTCCTCGAAGAGCTGGTTCGCCGGGAGAATGCCTGGCGCCACAACGACCCCAACTACTCGGATTGCGAACGGCAAAACGCCGATTCGCACCTGCGCGGCATGATGATGGGCCAGAGCCTTTGCCTCCAGGTGCGCAACTCGACCGTCCTGCTCGGCACCTGGCAAAGCATCATTCTCGCCGAGTTCGACGGCCCGCGCAGCCGCTCCGTGTCGATACAGGTATCCGGCGTATAGCGCGCCCCATGTCGAGACGCTTCACCCACGCCGAAGCGCAGCGCCTGCTGCCGGAAGTAGGCCGGTTGTTGCGTGACGCCCTCGACGCCAAAACCGAATACCAGGAGGCCGAAAAGGCCATCCGCGAGCTGAGCGAGCGCGTCATGCTGATGGGCGGCATCCTCGTCGATCGCGAGCGCTCCATGGACGCGCGTGCGCGCCGCGACGCCGCTGCCGCGATGCTCAAAAGCGCCGTCGAGGCGGTTCAGGAGACCGGCTGCCTGATCAAGGATCTCGATATCGGCCTCGTCGATTTCCCCACCCTCTTCAACGGCGTCGAAGTCTATCTCTGCTGGAAGCTCGGCGAGCCCGCCATCCAGTTCTGGCACGGCGTCGACGAAGGCTTTAAGGGACGCAAGCCCATCGATCGCGAATTCCTGGAGCACCACCGCGGGGACCGCTCGCAATAATGTCTTCCGCGTCGCGTGAAGTGGAAATCAAGCTCGCCGTGCCGGATGCGAAATCGGGTCGCGCGATCCTGCGCCGCGGCGGCTTTCGCGTGTCCCGCCCGCGCGTCTTCGAGGCCAACACCGTTTTCGACACCGCGGCCCTCGCCCTGCGCAACACCGGCCGCCTGCTGCGGCTCCGCCAGGCCGGCGGCGACACCATTCTCACCTACAAGGGCGCGGCCCTGCCCGGCGTGCACAAGAGCCGCGAGGAAGTCGAGACCGCGATTTCACACCCCGCCAGGATGACCGCCATCCTGAATCGCCTCGGCTTCGATCCAATGTTCCGCTACGAAAAGTACCGCACCGAATTCCGCGAGCCGCGCGGCGGCGGCGTGGCCACACTGGACGAGACGCCCATCGGCGTCTTCCTCGAGCTCGAAGGCCCGCCGCGTTGGATCGACCGCACCGCCCGGCGGCTCGGCTTCCGAACCGGGGACTACATCACCGCCAGCTATGGCCGCCTCTATTTTGAATGGTGCGCGCAGCACGGCCTGCCGTCGGATCACATGATCTTCCCGCGGCGCGCCGGCCGTTAACCGTCACAAGACCTCTTCCGACCACCCTTCGAGCACCTGCTTGACCTTCGTCATGAACTGGTCCGCCAGCGCGCCGTCGATCAGCCGGTGATCGAAGCTCAGCGAGAGATGGCAGATGCTGCGGATCGCGATGGCATCGTCCACCACTACCGGCATCTTGTCCACCGTGCCCACCCCCAGGATCGCCACCTGCGGCTGGTTGATGATCGGCGTGCCCACCATGCTGCCGAAACTGCCGAAATTCGTGATCGAGAATGTCCCGCCCTGTATCTCCTCCGGCTTGAGCTGCCGCGAGCGCGCCCGCGCGGCCAGGTCCACGATCGACCGCTGCAGGCCCGCGATATTCTTCTCGTCGGAATTGCGGATCACCGGCACGATCAGGCCGTTCTCCAGGGCCACCGCGATGCCGATGTGAATCTCGTTGTGGTAGATGATGTTGTTCCCGTCCAGCGACGCGTTGAGCAGCGGATACTGGCGCAGCGCTGCCACGCACGCGCGCGCGATGAATGGCAGATAGGTCAGCGAATATCCGTAGCTCGCCTGGAACTGCGCCTTGTAACGCTCGCGCATCTTCGCCACTTTGGTCATGTCCACGCGGTGAATCGTGGTCACGTGCGGCGAGGTCCGCTTCGACATCACCATGTGCTCGGCGATCTTCTGCCGCATATTGCTGAGCGGCTCGATCCGCGTCTTGGGCGCGCCCGCCGGAGGCAGCGGAGCGGCCGGAGAAGGCGCCTGCACCGGCGCCTGCACCGGCGCCGGCGCGGCCGGTGCCGCTGGCGCCTGCCCGCGCTGCGCGATGTACGCTTCCATGTCCTGCTTGGTGATGCGGCCTCCGGCGCCGGTGCCCCTTACCTGCGCCAAATCCACGTTCATCTCGCGCGCCATCTTGCGCACCAGGGGCGAGAGCGGCCCCAGCTCGGCAGGCTCTGGAGCGGCCGTCGGCGGCGGAGGTGCAGGTGCAGCCGGCGCAGGAGGCGGCGGCGCGGCAGCGGCCGGCGCTTGCTTGGGCTGCGCCTGCGCGGACGCCTGCGCCGCGCCGCCCGCTTCGTCGATTCGCCCCACCACCGTGTTGATGCCGACCGTCTTTCCTTCCTCCACCATGATCTCGGCCAGCGTGCCCGCCGCGGGCGAAGGAATCTCCGTGTCCACTTTGTCGGTCGAAATCTCGAACAGCGGCTCGTCGCGCTCCACGCGCTCGCCCGCCTTCTTGAGCCACTTGGTCAGCGTGCCTTCCACAATGCTTTCGCCCATCTGGGGCATCACGACGTCGGTCATACTGGGATCTCACTTTCCACGATTTCCATCTCGCAATCGAAAATCCGGCCGAAGTGCGCGGCGAACCGCTCCCCCACTTCCTCCAGATTCGCGCGGACGCCCAAAGCCGCCATGCTGGTCACCGGCTTCGTCAGTCCGCAGGGAACGATGTATCGAAAATAACTCAGGTCCGTCGACACGTTGAGGGCAAACCCGTGCGACGTTACCCATCGGCTCAGATGCACCCCGATAGCCGCGATCTTCCGGCCGTCCACCCAAACCCCGGTGAGCTTTTCGATCCGGCCCGCCGCGATCCCGTACTCCGCCAGCGTGTCGATCAGGCACTGCTCGAGCCCCCGCACGTACGCGCCCACGTCGCGCTTCCACTCGCGCAGGTCCAGAATCGGATAGCCCACCAACTGGCCTGGTCCGTGATAGGTCACGTCGCCCCCGCGATCGATCGGATAGAAGCCGATCCCCGCGCGCGCCAGCACCTCGTCGCTCGCCAGCAGGTTCTCCATGTGCCCGTTGCGTCCCACCGTGATCACGTGCGGGTGCTCCAGCAGAAAGAGGTGGTCGGGAACCAGCCCCGCCTTGCGGTCCGCGGCGGCCCGCCGCTGGAGCTCCAGCGCGCGGCCGTAATCGACCCGCCCGAGTTGGCGCAGGCAGCAGCTACGCATTGATCGAAAGACCGTATACCGCGTTGAAGGCTTCGCCCATGGCCTCGTAAAGCGTGGGATGGGCGTGGATGGCCTGCATCATGACATCGACCGTAGCTTCGGCCTCCATCGCCGCCACAGCCTCGCCGAGCAGTTCGAAAGCCTCCGGCCCGATGATGTGCACTCCCAGTATCTCGCCGTAGGTTTCGTCGGCCACCACCTTGATGAAGCCTTCGTGGTGGCCCAGAATGGTGGCACGGCTGTCGCCCGCGAACGGGAACTTGCCGATCTTCACCTTGTACCCCGCCGCGCGCGCCTGCGCTTCGGTCATCCCCACGCTGCCGATTCCGGGCTGCGTGTAGGTCGCGCCCGGGATGCGGTTCTTGTTGATCGGCACCGCGGGCTTGCCCGCGATATGCGCCACCGCGATCATGCCCTCGCGCGTGGCCACGTGCGCGAGCTGAGGCGTGCCCGCCACCACGTCCCCGATGGCGTACACGCCCGGCTCCGCGGTCTGCTGGTACTCGTTGACCTTGATGAATCCGCGGTCGAGCTCGACCCGCGTGTTCTCCAGCCCGATATTCTCGGTGTTGGGCTTGCGTCCCACTGCCACCAGCAGCTTCTCGGCCTCGAGCTGCTCCTGCT
This sequence comes from Verrucomicrobiia bacterium, assembly GCA_035578025.1. Taxonomy (GTDB): domain Bacteria; phylum Acidobacteriota; class Terriglobia; order Bryobacterales; family Bryobacteraceae; genus Solibacter. Next base: position 22,697 of record DATJYJ010000259.1, on the reverse strand, counting down.
TGCCGTCTTTGGTGGTCAGCGTCAGGCTCACGCCCTTTCCCGTCTTCTGGATATTCTCGGCGCGCGCGCCGGTCTCCACCCGGATCTTCTGCTTGCGGAACACGCGCTCCAGCTCTTTGGAAACGTCTTCGTCCTCCACCGGAACGATGCGCGGCAGCATCTCGATCACGGTGACGTCCGTGCCGAATCGCTTGAAGATCGAGGCGAACTCCACGCCCACCGCGCCCGCCCCGATGATGATCAGGCTCTTGGGAACCGCATTCAGATTCAGGATCTCGATGTTGGTCAGGATGAACTCTGGGTCCGGCTCCAGCCCCGGCAGCATGCGCGCCTCACTCCCCGTCGCGATGATGATGTTCTTCGCTTCAATCGTCTGGGCCGGGCCGCTCTCCGGTTGGACCTCGATTTTTCCGCTGCCCTTGAGCTCCGCGTACCCGGAGATGCGTTCCACCTTGGCGCGTTTGAGCAGCATGGCGACGCCGTTGGAGTGCTTGTTGACGATGCCGTCCTTGCGTTCCTTGACCTTGGGATATTCCAGGCGCGCGTTTTCCGCGTGGATGCCTTCCGCTTCCGAATTGACGAAGCGTTGCCACACGTCGGCGGTATGCAGCAGGCTCTTGGTCGGAATGCAGCCGACCAGGAGGCACGTGCCGCCCAGCTTGCTCTGTTTTTCGACGAGCGCGGCTTTCAGCCCGTACTGTCCGGCGCGAATAGCAGCGGAGTAGCCGCCGGGACCACTTCCGATGACAACAAGATCGTAGGGCACTTTTTCCATTCTACCGGACACCTGTGAGGCGGACGGTCGTTGTTCGCCGTCCGCCCTTCCTCAATAACCCAGCAGTGGCGCCAGCCGCGCCAGGACCTCGTCCAGTGTCGCCTGAGGCACACGGCCGATTTTCCCCGCCCGCCTGATCTTCCAGTCAAGGCTCTTGAGGTGGTCGGCCAGCACGACTCCCGCGATACCACAACCGGGGGGAATCGCGACCTCGAACGGGTAGCCCTTGATCTGGTTCGTCACCGGACAGACCAGCGCAAGTCCGGATTTCTGGTTGTACGGCTTCGGGCTGAGGACGAGCGCCGGCCGGCGTCCGGCTTGTTCATGGCCGGCATGCGGGTCAAAGGTAAGCCAGATCAGGTCGCCCGCGTCAGGGACGAAGAGGGGCATTTACCAGCTTTCCAGACCCTGCGGCGGTCCAAAGCTGCTTTCCCGATGGCGGTTCCCCTTCTTGATTTGCCGCACGAGTTGATCGAGCGAGTACTTCCGATGCTTGGATCGCATCACGACGCTCCCATCCGTCGCAAGATCGAGCGACAACCTGTCGCCCTCGGCAAAACGCGCCTCTCTGGCAATCCCTCGGGGAATCCTCACTGCCAGGCTGTTACCCCATTTCGCGATCTGAGTCTCGGTGGCCATGGATCTACTTTGACTATACATCAGGTCCGGATGCCTCCCTCCCCACACTCTGTTATATTGCTCAAAGCATGCCCGACCCCAAGAGTCCGCTCGACCGCCTCGACCGCCAGGAGCTGCTCTGGCTCACCGGCATCCTCAAAGACGCCTGCCGCGAGCGCCTCGAAAAAAACCTGGTCAACCAGGCATTCGAAGAAAAGCTCTACCGCCGGGGCCCCGTCATCGGCCGCCTCGACCCCAGGCCGTTCCTCCGCATCTGGGAGCCGCGCTACCGCAAATTGCTCGAAATCGCCGCCGAGCTCCATGCCCAGCTCGAAGGCGAAGAGGCTCGCCAAGCCGCCGAGTCGCTGCGCGCACACTTCGAGCCCCTGCCCCTGGTCGCGCGCCACGGCCCGCGTTCCGCGCACGCTATCATTGAGGAGAATGCCGCGAATCCTCGACGGAAATCGCGTTCGCGATGAAATTAAGGCAGAACTGAAACCGCGCATCGCCGCCCTCACCGAAAGGTCCCGCGCCCCCGGACTGGCGGTCGTGCTGGTAGGCAACAACCCCGCCTCCGAGATCTACGTCCGCAACAAGGTAAAAACCTGCCACGACCTCGGCATCCGCTCCGAAACCATCACCCCGCCCGGAGTCGTCACCACGCAGGAGCTCCTGGCCCTGGTCTGCGGCCTCAACGCGCGCCCCGAAATCGACGGCATCCTGGTGCAGTTGCCCTTGCCCGCCCAGGTCGACGCCAAGTCCATCTTGCTCGGCGTCTCTCCCGAAAAAGACGTCGATGGCTTTCACCCCTGCAATGTCGGCAACCTCGTCGCCGGCCTTCCGGGACCCCGCGCCTGTACGCCCGCCGGCATCATCGAGCTCCTCAAACGCAACCAGGTCCCCATCGCCGGCCGGCGCGCCGTGGTCGTTGGCCGCAGCGACATCGTCGGCAAACCCGTCGCCATGCTGCTCCTGCACGAGCACGCCACCGTCACCATCTGCCATTCCAAGACCCCCGACCTGCCCGCCGTCTGCCGCGAAGCCGATATCCTGGTAGCGGCCATCGGCCGCCCCGCCATGATCACCGCGGATTACATTCGCCCCGGCGCTGTCGTGGTGGACGTGGGCACCAACTACCTCACCGGCCGCGAGCAGGTGGCCCGCATCTTCCGCGATTCCGCCGATAAGCTCGCCGCCTTCGACCGCAAGGGCAGTGTGTTGGTGGGCGACGTGGACCCCACCGCCGCCGTCGAGCGCGCCGAAGCCTATACGCCCGTGCCCGGGGGCGTCGGGCCGTTGACTATCGCCATGCTCATGGCGAATACGGTGGCCTCCGCCGAGCGCCGCCTCAGCGTATGCTGAGAGTGGGTCTGACTGGAGGCTTGGCGTGCGGCAAGTCGTTCGTCGGCGAAGCCCTCGCGGGCATGGGGTGCCTACTGGTGCAAGCCGACGAGCTGGGACACGAGGTTCTCGCGCCGGGCGGCGAAGCCTACGAGGGAGTCGTGACGGAATTCGGACAGGGGATTCTGGCGGGCGATGGCGCCATCGACCGGCGCGCCCTCGCCGCACGCGTCTTCGGCCAGCCCGAGCGCCTCGAACGCCTCAACTCGCTCGTCCACCCGGCCGTGATTCGCCGCGAAGAAGACCGCATCGCCGCCTTCGCCGCCCGCCATCCTGACGGGATCGCCGTGGTCGAAGCCGCCATTCTCATCGAAACCGGCAGCTACAAACGCTTCGACAAGCTCATCCTGGTCACCTGTTCCCAAGACCAGCAGCTCGAACGGGCCCTGCGCCGGTCCGGCGCCGTCGAGGCCGACGTCCGCGCGCGCCTCAGCCGCCAGATGCCGGTGGCCGAAAAACGAAAATTCGCCGATTTCGTCATCGATACTTCCGGCGAGAAAGAAGACACGCTTCGCCAGACCCGCGCCGTCTACCAGGCGCTACGGAGCATTCAATCATGAAATCACTGCGACCATTCCTCTGGGCCGTTCTGCTTGTGGCCGGCTTCCTCTATATCACCAGCGGCACGCGCTTCGATATGACGCGTCCCGTGCGCCAGGTCGGCCGCCTGTGGAGCGAACCCGAGCCAGCCGGTGCCGCCGGCTTCTCCGCCGACGAGCAGAACAACATCGACGTCTACAAAAATTCGCGCGACGCCACCGTGTTCATCACCTCCACCGTCTACACCCGCAGCTTCTTCGGCATCTACCCCGAAAAGGGCACCGGCAGCGGGTTCGTCATCAGCCCCGATGGAGAGATCCTCACCAATAACCACGTCGTCAACGGCAGCTCCAGCCTCGCGGTCACCCTCTCCGACAAAAAGGTGTACAAGGCCCGGATGCTCGGCTACGATCCCGCCAACGATCTGGCCCTGATCAAAATCGATGCCGGAAAAAAGCTGCCCACTCTGCGACTCGGCGATTCCGACCACCTCGTGGTCGGCCAGAAGGTGCTCGCCATCGGCAATCCCTTCCAGTTCGAAGGCACCATGACCACCGGCATCGTGAGCTCATTGGGCCGCACCATTCAAACCGAAGAGAGCAGCCTCGAGGGAATGATCCAGACCGACGCCGCCATCAATCCCGGCAACAGCGGTGGGCCGCTGCTCGACGCTCACGGCAACGTGATCGGTATCAACACCGCCATCCTCGGAGCGCAGGGCAGCATCGGCATCGGATTCGCCATGCCCATCGCGCGCGCCAAAGCCATGCTCGAACAATACCAGGCCAGCGGGAAAATCTCGCGTCCCTACCTCGGCGTGCAGACCATCTACGTCGCCGGCGATCTCGCGGATATGCTGCGCCTCCCCATGTCGGGCGGCCTGTTGATTCAAAGCATCGAGCGCGGTTCCGCCGCCGAGGCTGCCGGCCTCCGCGGGCCAAATCAGATCGTGATCGTGGGCAATTACCGGCTCGGTGTCGGCGGAGATTTAATCGTCGCCGCCGATGGCCAGACCATCGACGACAAGGAAACTCTCACCCGCCTGCTCACCAAAAAACACGGCGGCGATATGATCGAGCTCACCGTCTATCGCAACGGACGCAATGAGAAAGTCCGAGTCAAACTCGGTGAGGCGCCTCAGAAATTCTGATCGCCGTAGGGTAGGCTTCCGGCCTGCCCCGGAATCTCAGGATGCGATGGCGCTGGCGTCCGTCCCGCCATTGGCCGCGTGAACTTTGTTCTTGCTGCCGGGCGGGCGGCCGCGCCGCTTCGGCAAAGCTACCTCCGTCATCCACGCCGGGGGACGGCCGCGCTGCCTTCCTCTGCCGCGCGCCAGTCGCTCCAGACTCAGTATCGCCTCCTCGATTTGTTCCCGCTCCGCCTTTAATTCGGCGAGAATCTTGCTGACATCCATTCTGATCTCCCGGCCAGCCCGGCCCTTACTATCCTGCGGCCGTAACTGGAATTTCTCGTGTGCTCCCAGTCTACACCCAAATTCCAGCAGCAAAGCAATAGATTTTTGCGGAAAATCGCACTTATTTTTGGCACATTTCCAATCATCCAAAGTACTGGCCCTACAGTCTAGTACGGCGATTACGACGCAATTGAGCCTTTTTGTTTTTTCCAATAAAGGTAAAATGGGAGTCCCAAGACAATCAGTCCAATTCCCATTAACGATTCGCGCGGACGTTCTATCGCAGTTGTTATTAAAAGTACAAAAGCCGCCAAAATGAATAGTACTGGTACAAATGGATAACCCACCGTGCGGTAGGGCCGCACCAGCTCCGGACGGCGCCACCGAAGCACCGGCACCGCCGCCGCCGTCATTCCGTACAGAATCCAGCTCGCGAAGATCACCAGGTTGAACAGGTCGTCATATTTGCCGGAAAGCACCAGCAGCGCTGCCCAGAGATTCAGCACCAGGATCGACACCCCCGGCGTTTGGTGGCGCGGATGTACCCGCGCAATTCCGGAAAAAAAATAACCGTCGCGCGCCGCCGCGTAAGGCACGCGCGAACCCGAAAGAATCGACCCGTTCAATGCGGCAAAAATACTGATCATGGCCGCGACAGATACCGCCGAGGCTCCCCGCGAACCTGCGATTTTGTGCATCATCTCGGCCGCAACCCTCATGCCGCCCGCCACTTCCGAAGGCGCCAGGACATGAAAATAGGCCGCGTTGGCCGCCAGGTAAATTCCAATTACCGCCAGCGTCCCCCCAATCAATGCCCGCGGCAGATTTCTTTGCGGTTCTTTTATCTCCGATGACACCATGCTCACGTTATTCCACCCGTCATATGCCCAGAGCGCCGCCACCAGCGCCGCTACAAAACCGGAAAACGTCAGCGGCGCGGCCGTCGCCCTTTCCGGCGAGTGCGGATGTCCGAAGAACAGGCCGGCGACGATAATCGCCGCAATCAGGCCCACCTTGACGATCGTCACCGCCACCTGAACGTCGCCGCCCACCTTCACCCCGTAATAATTCAGCCAACCCAGGGCCAGAATCAGCGCAATCGCGAAAATTTGGCCGTACTGAATTTCCAGCGGACCGCCGTTGGGCCCGATCGGCAGGCGTACCGTGTACAGCACTCCCTTCAGCGGCTCGAAAAAGTTCGTCAGGTACAGAAAAAACCCCGTCGCCAGCGTCGCGATCGACCCGCTCTTCGCCACCCACATCTGCGTCCAACTGTAAAGGAAGCCCCACATGGGACCGTACGCCTCGCGCAGAAACGCGTACTCCCCCCCGGCTTCGGGCAGCGCCGCCGCCAGTTCCGCGTAGCTCAGCGCGCCCGCCAGCGAGAGCAGCCCGCCCACGATCCACACCGCGTAGACCGCCTCCAGGCTGCCGACCTTCTGGATCATGGACTTCGGCACCAGAAAAATGCCGCTGCCGATCACCGTCCCAACCACGATCGACGCGGCTGCCCACGAGCCCAGCGCCCGCTTCAATTCCACCTTTGGAACGATCATTCTTCGACTATCGCGCCTCCCCTACCCTGAAACAGCGACACCAGCCATCCCGTACCGAACGTGGCCGCGGTCCCGATGAGCACGTACCACGTCCACGCGATCGGCGTGTCAAAGTGAACATAAAGGATCACCGCCAGCCCCGCCGCCACACCGCACATCGCCGCCGTCTCCCGCACGCCGCTCGTCAGCACGCCCAGAAGAAAGACGCCGAGCAGTGCGCCCATCGGGATCGAGCCGATAGTCAGGCCCGCTTCCAGAACCGATGTGGAATGCCGCGCCGCAATCGCGATCGCCAACAGCACCAGTCCCCAGACGATGGTCCACAGTCGCGCCTGCCGCAGTGACGCCGCCTCGCTCACCCCCCGGGCCCGGGCGCGCAGAAAATCCACCACCGTCGTCGAGGCCAGCGAATTCAGCGCCGCGCTCAGGTTGGCCATCGCCGCCGCCAGAATTGCCGCGATCACCAGCCCCGCCAGCCCCGCCGGCAGGTTGCGCCACACAAACTCCGGATAGATGCGGTCCAGCTTGGCTGGCGGCGCGATGCCGTTATCGCCGTAATAGACAAACAGCAGGACCCCGATCAGCAGAAACAGCGTGAACTGCACGAAAATCACGGCCCAGCTCGCCATCAGCGCCACCCGGCTCTGGCGCTCGTCGCGCGCGCTCAAAAGGCGCTGCACCATGAGCTGGTCCGTCCCGTGCGTCGCCGTGGTCAGAAAGCATCCGCCCGCCACCCCCGCCCAGAAGCTGTACGTGCGCGAGAAGAACTCCATGGTAGGCGCAAACCGGAAGTCGAAAACACTCAGCTTGTGCGCCGGCGCGGCCACGGCCACCACGTGCTCCCATCCCCCGGGAATCTTCGCCAGAATCACCGCAAAGCTCGCTACCGCGCCCACCACGTACAGCACCATCTGCACCACGTCCGTCCAGATCACCGCCGTCATTCCGCCTTCGAAGGTATAGAACAACGTCAGCACCACGATCAGCACGATGGATACGATCTCGCCCGTACTCGGCGAAAGCTGGAACCGCCGGTAGAATTCCTCCATGATGATCAGGATCACCAGTGATATGGCGAACACCCGAACTCCCTCCGCCAGCGCCCGCGTCACCAGGAATATCGACGCCGTGGTCTTGCGGATGCGCTCCCCGAACCGCCGGCGCATCAGTTCGTAGGCCGTGAACATCTCCCCGCGAAAGTAGTGCGGCAATAGCAGCAGCGAGATCACGATCCGCGCCAGCAGGTAGCCGAACACGATCTGCAGAAAGCCCAGGTTGCCCGCAAAAGCCAGCGGCGGAGTGCCGATGATCGTCAGCGTGCTGGTCTCCGCCGATACAATCGAGAGGCTGATGGCCCACCACGGCGCCGTGCGCCCCCCGAGAAAGTAATCGCGGAGGTTCTTCTGTCCGCGCCGGAATCGCGCCCCGAACAGCGTGATTCCCACCAGGTAGACGAGGATGACCGCCAGATCGATGTAATGCACGAACCCCCAAGCATAGCGCGTGAGGCAGGTTTCCGACCTGCCCTGTTTTTGGGCTTGTTGCCACGCCCCCCTCACGTCTCCGTCACGTTTGTGTCACGTTCGGGGCGAAGCGTCCTTTCCTCTGATATGATTCTTCTGGCCGGAACCCGGCGGCGGGCCGCGGAGTCAAATTGGGTTGCACCTTGTTATTGCTTCGGCTATACTCCGCAAAGTGTCCACCGGCAGAGTGTGGCGGTGGCGCGTCAGTCGCGAGTGCGGCAAACAGCCCTACGTTTTAGCTGGACAGACAGTGAGGAGGTAATTGGTGCATATGTGGCATTCGATGTGTCAGAGAATCGTGCTCGCCGCGGCCGTCGCGCTGCTCCTGGCCGGAACCGCCCAGGTCGCCGGAGCACAGGAAAAGAAAGTTAAGGACCAGGGCGAATACGACATCTTTAATCAGACCCTCAAAGACGCCGCCAATCCCGCGCAGCAGGTGAAGGATCTCGACACCTGGACCCAGAAATACCCGGACTCCGATTACAAAGACGATCGGCTCTATTACTACATCGGCGCCTACTCCGGCTCCAAGCAGCCGGCCAAAGTCATCGAGATCGGATCCCAGCTCATGGCACGCGACCTCAAGAGCGTCTTCAAGGATCCCAAACAGGGACCGCAGCAGGTGCTGACCGTCCTGTATCAGATGTCGGTTAACATCATGCAGATCCCCAACGCGACTCCCGATCAGATCGCCGCGGGCGAGAAGGCCGCCGCCGCGCTCGGTGAGTACGCCAACGAATACTTCACCGCCGCCAACAAACCCGCCGGTACCAGCGATGCCGATTGGGCCAAGACCAAGAACGATGTGACCAATCTCTCCAAGGCGGTCCTGGTCAACCTCGCCATGCGTCCCGGCGCCGAAGCCATGGCCAAGTATGCCCAGGACAAGAACACCGAAAACTGCAAGACCGCGGAAACCGCCTACACCAACGCCCTGCAAAAGTTTCCCGATAGCGCCGCCATCGCTTACGGCCTCGGACGCGCCGAAGTTTGCCTGTACAAGGTCCAGCCCGAGAAGATCTCGGCCGGCCTGTTCTACGTGGCGCGCGCCGTGGGTATCGATGCCTCGCTCGGCGGCACCGCCGACGCCAAGCAGATCGAGAACTACCTCAACAACCTGTACACCCAGTATCACGGCGGCGACGATGCCGGCCTGAAACAGCTCAAGGACACGGCCAAGGCTTCGCCGACGCCTCCCGCGGATTTCAAGATCAAGTCCACTAGCGAAATCGCGCACGAGAAGGAAGAGGAGTTCAAGAAGAGCAATCCGCAGCTCGCACTCTGGATGGGCATCAAGGGTCAGCTCGCCGACCAGAACGGCGAACAGTACTTCGCTTCCTCACTGAAAGACGCCCAGGTCCCCAAGCTCAAGGGGACCATCGTGGAAGGCAAGCCCGCGTGCCGCAGCAAGGAGCTCCTGGTGGCCCTCTCCGATGCCACCCATCCGGAAGTCTCCCTGAAGCTCGATGCGCCTCTCACCGGCAAGCCCGAGGCCGGCGCCGAGATTCAGTGGGAGGGCGTTCCCAGCGCCTTCACCAAAGACCCGTTCCTCCTGACCATGGACACGGAAAAGGCCAAGATCGAGAACCTGAAGTCTTCCCCCTGCGCCGCCGCCCCGGTGAAGAAAGCCGTCCCCAAAAAGAAGTAGAAACGCGTGGCGCGGACGATGATTTTTGTCGCCCGCGCTACCTCTCCGAATGCGCCAGCACCAGGCTGAACACCAGCCGCTCCACCGTGCTGACGTCCGACCGCTTCAGCTCCCGAAAATGCCGTTGAAAACTGTGCGCCGAGGAAACCAGGCGCCAGGATGGCAAGGCCGCCGCCGCACTCAGCGCCAGCGTCACTCCCATGAAAGCCCCGGCAATGTAAGCTCTGCGTTTCACTCTACCCTAATGACGCCGCGCCCCGCCGCTGTGTTAGCCGTTTTGTCCAGCCTTTACAAAACTTAGCCTCGCCAAAGGGGCGCCAAAGCCGTGCAACTTCGGCCCCTCCCGTCATCTGATACAATAGAAACAAGTTCGAGGGGTATCACAGAAGCACATGCCTCTTTACGATTACAAGTGTCAAAAATGCGGGAAGACGTTCGAGGTCCTGCAAAAATTCTCCGACGAGCCTCTGCAGGTTCACGAAAATTGCGGCGGCAAAGTGGAAAGGCTGATTTCTGCTCCGGCTCTTCAGTTCAAGGGCACCGGCTGGTATGTGACCGACTACGCCAGGAACGGAAAATCCCCGTCCACCGGCGCGTCCGGGTCGGATTCGAAATCCGAGACAAAAAGCGAATCCAAATCGGAGACCAAAAAGTCCGAAGCCAGTCCGGCTCCAGCCTCGTCGTCGAAGGAAACGTAGCGTAAGGCTCCGCGCTCACGCGCCCAGCAGATTCATCTTCAATTCGTTCTTGCGCACCGTGTCCACCCACCGCTGCAGCATGCTGTCGGTGCGGCCGGTCGAAATCGGCTCCAGCTTCCGCGATTGCGTGCGAAATTCATACTTGTCCACCGAGCAAGCCGCCCGGTTGCCTTGCGACCGCAGAACCCGCCCGAAAATCGTCAGCCGCATGGGACAATTCTCGTCCAACAACATCGGCCAACTGATGGATAACTCCACAAATGCGCCGGGCTGCAGCCGGTTTTCCGCGCAGAACGCCACTCCTCCGCTCCCGATGTTGATCGTCTCGCCGGCGCCCGACGCTACTACCACTCCTTCCTCCGCCACCTTGTATCGCAATTGCCGCCGAAGCTCAAAGCGGCGCCTTCTCCTTCGCTCGGCTTGCTTCTTGACTAATTCCATGACTCGGTTTCCTCCCGACCAGAGTGCTTGTGAATGCATTTTCCGCGCCGGTAAGGGCGTTCCGTAAAATCAGTAGTTTACAAATTGAATTTCCAGTCTTCTGTCTATGTTGTTTACATTAACAATCCTGACGATATGTACACACTCTTGACATTGTCCGCCCGCCGCCGGTGCTAACCTGTAACTATTCCGTTAGAGATTTCCATGAAAAAAGCCGCTCTCCTCGTCTTGGCACTCGCCTGCCTTGCCCTCGCCGCCCCCAGGAAGCCCAAGCTGATCGTCACCATCGTCGTCGACCAGTTCCGCTTCGACTACCTCACCCGCTACCGCAGCGAATACACGGCAGGCTTCGACCGCCTCCTCACGCGCGGGGCGGTCTTCACCAGCGCCAATTACGTCCACGTCCCCACCATCACCGCCGTCGGCCACAGCACCATCCTCACCGGCGCCACACCGGCCATCAGCGGGATTGTCGCCAACGACTGGTACGACCGCGAAGAGCATGCCGCCGTAACCAGCGTCTCCGATAACGCCACCCAGCTTTTGGGAGGACTCGCCGGCGCCAAAGGTGCTTCGCCGCGTCGGATGCTCGTCAGCACCGTCGGCGATCAGCTCAAAATGGTGAGCGCCGCGTCTCGCGTCATCGGCATCTCCCTGAAGGACCGCTCCGCCATCCTGCCCGCCGGACACATGGCCGACGGCGCCTTCTGGTTCGACCCCAAAACCGGAAACTTCGTCAGCAGTAGTTATTACTGTGCCGAGCTTCCCGGATGGGTCCGCGACTTCAACGCCGCGCATCCCGCCGACCGGTACAAAGGGGTCGCCTGGCTCGGACACGAATTGTCCGCCGGCCCGAAGTTCTACGATTCCCTGGAATCCACACCCTTCGGCAACGACTTGGTCGAGGCCATGGCTGAGCGCGCCCTGGCCGCCGCGAACCTCGGCAAACAGGACGCCACCGACCTGCTCGTGGTCAGCTTCTCGTCCAACGATTACGTGGGCCACAACTACGGTCCCGACTCGCCCGAGGCCCACGATATCTCGACCCGAACCGACCGCCTGCTGGGCAAGTTCCTCCAGGCCCTCGACACGCAGGCTGGTGCGGACAATGTGCTGGTGGTCTTCACCGCCGATCACGGCGGCGCGCCCATGCCCGAGATCAACCGCGACCGCAAAATGCCGGGCGGCCGCTTTCTGTCCCCGAATATCAGGAAGGCAGTCCAATCCGCGCTGGTCGCGCGCTATGGGCCCGGCGTGTGGGTGGCCGGCGCCTGGGACCTCGCAATCTATCTGAACCACGAGTTGATCGCCGAAAAGAAACTCGACCTGGCCCAGGTGCAACGCGAAGCTGCCGCCGTCATCGAAGCCTTGCCGCACGTTTTCCGCGTCTACACCTTCGACGACGCGGCCCACGGACGTGTCCTCCCCGATGAAATCACCCGCAAGGTGGTCAACGGGTTCAATCTCCGCCGCAGTCCCGATGTCGAGTTCATCCCCGATCCCTATTGGGTCGTGCGCACGTCGGATAGCGGCAGCAGCCATGCCTCGCCGTTCAGTTACGACACTCACGTCCCCATAATTTTCATGGGCTCCGGCATTCGCCCCGGCACTTACTACCAGCCGGTCATCGTCAACGACATCGCCCCCACCCTCGCCGCCATCCTCCAAATCGAGCCGCCCTCCGGGTCCATCGGCCGCGTCTTGAGCGAGATCTTCGAGTAGCTGCGTACCGCTATAATCAGGATCATGGATCTTCGTCCTCTCCACGATCGAATTATGGTTGTCCGCCTCGATGAAGGCGAACAAATGAAGGGGGGCATCATCATCCCCGATACCGCCAAGGAAAAACCGCAGCAGGCTGAGGTCAGGGCCGTCGGAAACGGCAAGCTGCTCGATTCCGGCGAACGCGTACCCGTCGACGTCCAGCCCGGCGACCGCATCCTGTTCGGCAAGTACTCCGGCTCCGAAATCAAGATCGACGGCACCGAGTACCTGATCCTGCGCGAAGACGAGATACTCGCGGTTCTCGAATAAATTCGTCCGAAAATGTGCGGCGGCGGGCCCAATAGCCGCGCTGTGTTAGTCTATTAGCGTACACCCCACTCCAGGAGTTGTTTCATGTCTCTTCGCTCGGCGCTCAGGCCGCTAGTCGTCTGTTCCGCCCTTTTCTTGTTTGGCTCTCTTGCAGTCGCGCAGACCAAGGTCGCGGTCATCAGCCTTCAAAAGGCGGTCCTCGAATCCGCCGAAATCAAGGCTGCTTCCGCCGCCATGGAAACACGCTACAAACCGCGCCTCTCCCAGATCGAAAACCTCGACCGCGAGATCGCCACGCTCTCGCAGAACCTCCAGACCAATGCCGGGAAGTTGACGCCGCAGGCCGAAGCCGACATGAACGCCCAGCTTCAGCGCAAGCAGCGCGACGTGCAGCGCTATCGCGACGACCTCCAGGGCGACGTCGATAACGAGCGCAACACCATCCTTCAGAAGGCCGGCCAGAAAATGTCGGAAGTCGTGAAAAAGTACGCCGAGGAGAAAGGCATCGACGTTGTCGTCGACATGCCCTACACCGTGTACTTCAAGACCGCTCTCGATATCACCAACGACGCCATCGCCGCCTACGACAAAGCTTATCCCGCCGCCGCTCCAGCCGCGGGAAAGTGAGCCATAATCGAAATTAAGGATGGCCGGTTATCTGGAGCAGTACGGCGCCGGCGAAGAGCTTCACGCGCGGCGCATAAAAATCATCAAGCGCACCCTGATTTCGCTATTGACTCTGGCCGTGGTTGGCGGCATTCTTCTTTTCGTGTTTCATAATTACCGCGAGGAGCAGAGGGTCAGGCAGTTCTATTCCTTCCTCGGGGCCAAGGACTACAAGTCGGCCTACGCGCTGTTCGGCTGTACCGACACCACCCCGTGCCGGTATTATGGATTCGACCAGTTTATGCGCGACTGGGGTCCCAACAGCGGCCATGACGATTTGTCCAACGTGCGCATTGCCCGCAGCCGTTCCTGCGGGTCGGGTGTGCTGTTGACCATCGACTACGGCAGGCAGCAGCAGGAAAAACTGTGGGTCGAGCGCAAGGACATGAGCATCGGTTTTCCGCCGGTGCAGGGATGCCCGGCAGGGATGTGATATTTCTACTATCGGAGTGGGCATGGGAACCTTAACGGCAGCAGGGTTGGAAGGCGTCATCGCCGGCGAAAGCGAAATCTGTTACATCGACGGGCACCAGGGCATCCTGAGTTACCGCGGATACAACATTCACACTCTGGCGGACAACGCCGTCTTCGAAGAAGTCGTCTTCCTGCTTTGGAACGGCTGGCTCCCCAAGCAAGCCGAGCTCGATCAGCTTAAAAAGGACCTGGTGGCCGCGCGCAACCTGCCCCAGCCCGTGGTCGATTTCCTCGCCGGCGCCCCCAAAGTCAACACCATGGACCTGCTGCGCACCGCGGTCAGCATGCTCGGCCTCTACGATCCCGAGGCGCAGGATATGTCGGCCGAGGCCAACCACCGCAAGGCCGTCCGCCTCATGGCCAAGACCGCGACTATCGTCACTACCTACGATCACCTGCGCAACGGCAGGCCCGTGATCCCCGGCGATCCGGCGCTCGGCTTCGCGGCCAACTTCCTCTACACGCTCACCGGCAAACGCCCCGACGATGTCATGGAGCGCGCCTTCGATGTGGCCCTCACCCTCCACGCCGATCACGAGCTGAACGCCTCTACCTTCGCCGCCCGCGTAGTCGCGGCGACCCTCTCCGACATCTACTCGGCCATCACCGCCGGCATCGGCGCGCTCAAAGGCCCCCTGCACGGCGGCGCCAACCAGGACGTGATCAACTGGCTGCTCAAGCTCGGCGATGAGGATTCCGCCAAGGATGCGGTGAAGGGCACCCTCGCCAAGAAAGTCAAGATTCCGGGTTTCGGTCACCGCGTCTATCGCACCGAAGATCCCCGCGCCACGCATCTGCGCGTGCTCAGCGAGGAGCTCGGCAAGCGTACCGGCCACGAGAAGCTCTACCGCCTCTCGCGCGTCATGGAAGAGACCGTGATGGGCGAAAAGGGATTGAACCCCAACGTCGATTTCTACTCCGCCTCCGCTTACTACTCCCTCGGCATCCCTATCGACCTCTACACCCCCATCTTCGCCGTCAGCCGCATGTCCGGCTGGACCGCCCACGTCCTCGAGCAGTATCGCAACAATCGCCTCATCCGCCCGCGCGCCGAGTACAAAGGCAAGCCCGACGGCCAGCCCTGGATTCCCATGACCGAGAGATAGCGCCATGGACGAGCGGGCGTTTTACTCCGAATCCCAGACCACTAAGGCGGCGTCGTTGAACTGCCCTTATTGCCGCAGCGTCGAAAGTTACGAGCTGCGTTGGATGGTGCGTAAGAAGAAAGACCGTATCCCCCAGGGAGCCGATGAGCGCGACCGGGCTAAGTTCCAAAAGGCGCAGAGTTACATGGTGCTGCTCGACGACAAAGTCGCCTGCAAGAATCTCCGCTGCCGCAAGCGCTTCGACATCTCCGGCGTCAAAACCATGGCGTTCTTGTAACGCGGGCCTCCAGGCCCGCACTCGCCGCCGTTGCCGCGGAGCGGCGCGCGGCGAGCTTGTCTTACATTTCTTTACCCGCCCTTAGCCCCAAAGAGCCTTCAGCCCGGACGCCCGCTCTCCCTACACTGACCCTAGTGTCACAGCGAAAGCAAAGCGTCTAATCTTCTTTCGGCTCGTTGCTGATCACCGGCCGCTCGTCGGCCGGTGTCTTTCCTCCACCACCCCAAAGTTGTGTTCATCGCGCTAAACTCGGTGTGGGAGGGCCTATGGCCGAACACAAAGCGGGAGTCCATCCCCGTACCGCGGTCCTGACGCGCGGTTTCGATCCCAGTCTTTCGGTTGGCGCGGCGCGCCCCGCCGTCTTTCGCAGTTCGACGTTTGTCTTCGAGAGCCCGGAGGCCGCCGAACACGCCTTCGCCATCACCACCGGCAAGATTCAGCCGGAACACGGCGAGCGCCCGGACCTGATCTACTCCCGCTTCTCGCATCCGAATTCGGAGATCCTGGAAGACCAGATCGTGCCGCTCGAAGCCGGCGCCCGATATGCCGCCGTCTTCAATTCCGGAATGGCCGCCATCATGACGGCATTCTTCGCCTACGCCCGCGCGGGTTCCAGCATCGTCTACACCACGCCGCTCTACGGCGGCACCACCGGCCTCATCCACAAGTTCCTGACGCCCCTCGGCGTCACCGGCATTCCCGTGCCTTCCGGCGACAGCGCGGCCATCGACGCCGCCATCCGCGGCGCCAAAAGCCTCTGCATCGTCTACCTGGAAACCCCGGCCAATCCGACCCTGATCATGACCGATATCGAGCGCGCCGCCGCCACCGCCGCTGCTCACCCCGACAAGCCGGTGGTCATGGTCGACAACACCTTCCTCGGCCCCTCCTTCCAGCATCCGTTCATGCTCGGCGCGCAAATCTCGCTCTACTCCGCCACCAAGTATCTCGCCGGATACAGCGACATGCTCGGCGGCGTGTCCCTCACCCACAGCGTCGAGGCCATCCGCAAGATCCGCTCCGTCCGCGGCATGTTCGGCAACATCCTCCAGCCCGACGAGTGCTGGATCCTAGATGGCCGCCTGCCCACCGTGTCCCTGCGCATGAACCGGCAGAGCAAGAATGCCCAGCGCATCGCTGAAGCCCTGCACGGCCACCGCCTGCTGGAGAAGGTCATCTATCCCACGCTGTTCACCGACCCCGAGCAGAAGCGCATCTTCGAGAAGCAGTGCGAATATCCCGGCGGCATGTTCTCCATCGTCTTCCGGGGCGGAAAGGAAGCCGCGTTCGAGTTCCTGCGCCACCTCGAGATCGCCCGCAACGCAGTCTCTCTGGGCGGCGTCGAAACCTTGGTCTGCCACCCCAAGTCCACCATCCATTCCGGCATGACGCCCCAGGAGCTAGCCGAGTCCGGCGTCACCGACGGCCTGGTACGCATCTCCACCGGCATCGAAGACTGGCGCGACCTCCTCGCCGATTTCGAGCAGGCGCTCGCGTTTGTGGGATAACGTAGAAGAATGAAGCTGGTGTGCGCCCTGGTGCTGGCCTGCAGCCTCGCGGGCGCCCAGACGGCGAAAAAAACCACCCCAGCCAAAAAAGCGCCGCCATCCACAACTGCCGCACCAGCGCCCGCCAACAAGTGGCCCATCCAAAAGCTCGTAGTCGAGGGCAATCGCAACTACTCCGCCGGCCAGGTGCTCGCTGTGGCCGGACTCAAGATCGGCCAACTCGCCGGCCGCCCCGAGTTCGAGGCCGCGCGTGACCGTCTCGCGGCCTGCGGGGCCTTCGAAACCGTCGGCTACAAGTTCGAGCCCGCCTCCGACCAGCAGGGCTACGTGGCCACGTTCCAGGTCACCGAGGTCGAGCCCGCCTTCCCGGTGCGCTTCGAAGACCTCGGCGTGCCGGATCAGGATCTCGCGGCCATGCTGCGCGCCAAAGATCCGCTGTTCTCCCTCACCCGCCTGCCCGCCACCAGGGCGCTCATGGACCGCTACGTCGGCTGGATTCAGGATTACCTCGCCGCGCAGAACCACACCGAGGCCATCGCCGTCAAGGTCACGCCAGTCACCACCGACCATTTCGCCATCGTCTTCCGCCCGGCGCGCGGACTGCCCGCTGTGGCCGCGGTAACCTTCCGCGGCAACCAGGTCGTCCCGCAATCCGTGCTGCGCGAGGCGATCTCCCCGGTCGGCGTCGGCGCGCCCTATTCCGAAGCCGGCTTCCGCGAGATCCTCAACAGCGCCATCCGGCCGGTGTACGAGCAGCGCGGCCGCGTCCGCGTCGCTTTTCCGGAAGTCCGCGCCGAAGCCCTTTCGGGCGGCGAAGTCCAGGGCGTCCACGTGTTCGTCAAAATCGATGAAGGCGTCAGCTACGAGTTAGGCAAGGTGCAGGTCGCGCCGCCAACCCCGCTCGACCCCGCCGTGCTCCTCAAAGAGGGCGACTTCAAGACCGGCGACGTCGCTAACATGGACAAGGTCGCCGACGGCCTGGAAAAGATCCGCAAGGCCGTGCGCCACGCCGGCTACCTCGACGTCAAGGTCACCAACGACCGCCACATCGACGACGCTAAAAAAGCGGTCGATATTCTCGTGCACATCGACGCCGGCGCCCAGTACATGATGGGCAAGCTGACGCTCGTCGGCCTCGACCTCGACGGCGAAGCCGAGATCAAGCGCATCTGGACCATGAACGAAGGCAAGCCGCTGAATCCCGACTATCCCGATTTCTTCCTCGCGCGCGTCAAAGAGGGCGGCACCTTCGACAATCTCGGCAAGACCAGGGCCGATCTCAAGGTCGATGAAAAGCGCCACGTCGCCGACGTGACGCTCACCTTCAGCGGGGCAGGTCCCGCGCAGCGACCGGGGCGAAGAGGGCGGTTGGACCGCTAGGCGCGCCCGGAGCCAGGTCCTCGGCCGGAATCGGCGCGCCGGCGACGGTCCGCAGCGGCACCACGCCCGCCCACACCGGAATCGCCAGGTCCGCCTCGTCATCCACCGGCGGCCCGCTGCGCACCTTCGCGGAGACCTCCTCGATCGGCACCGCCAGCACCTCGGTGGCCTTCAGCTCCTGTTCATCGGGCGGGCGCACCTCTTCCCAACGCCCGGGAACTACATGGTTGGTGAAGCAGCGCAGCGCCTCCATCTTCTCGGCCGGATCGTTCACCACGCGCGCCTTTCCGAAGATCACCACGCTGCGATAGTTCACCGAATGATGGAAGGCCGAGCGCGCCAGAACGAATCCGTCCACCAGCGTCACCGTCACGCACACGTCGATCCCGTCGCCAAGTGCCTTGAGCATCCGGCTCGCGGCGGACCCGTGGATGAAGATCTCGTTGCCGCGGCGCGCGTAGTTGGTCGGAATCACGTACGGCAGGCCGTCTGCCACGAATCCCACGTGGCACACGAAGCCGTCGTCGAGAATCGCGTGGATCTTTTCGTGGCTGTAGACGGCGCGTTTCGGCAGGCGTTTCACCTGCGTTCGCGGAGTCGGTGGAAAGGGAGCCATGATTTCAGACTACGGCAGGCGGTGGACCGGGGAAAAGATCCACTTTTGAGAATGTTGTATAGTCCACTTATGCGCGTTGCCATGGCCCTCGACCGCGATTCCGCCCTTCCCCTGCACCGCCAGATCTACGAAGAGTGGCGCGGCGGCATCCTCAATGGCCGCTTCCGCAGCGGCGAGCGCGTGCCTTCCACCCGCGACCTCGCCTGGAGCCTCGGCGTCGCGCGCGCCACCGTCACCGCCGCCTACGACCAGCTCATCGCCGAAGGCTATCTCGAAAGCGCCCACGGCTCGGGCACCTTCGTCTGCCGGCAATTGCCCGAGGAGCTTCTGCATCCCCGCCACGCCCCCGTGGCCCAGCCATCCGGCGAAACGGCCATCCGCCTCTCCCGCGCCGGCGCGAAAATCGCCGCCCAGGTGCCTTATCCGACTCCCGAGCCGCGCCCCGGATGGATCCACTTCTCGCATTGGCGGCCGGATCTCAACGAATTTCCGTTCACGCTCTGGCGCAAGCTCCTGGCGCGCCACATGCGCTCCGCCGAGCACGCCTTCTTCGACTACCGCAACGAGCGCGCCGGCCACGAGCCGCTCCGCCGTGAGATCGCCGCCTACCTGGCCCGCTCGCGCGCCGTGCGCTGCCATCCCGAGCAGGTGATCGTCGTCAACGGCTCGCAGCAGGCCCTCGATTTCTGCGCCCGCCTCCTGCTCGATCCCGGCGACCAGATCGCCTTCGAAAACCCCGGATACCAGGGCGCGCGGCAGATTTTCATCGCCTGCGGCGCGCGTCTGCGGCCCGTCCGCGTCGGCCCCGATGGCGTCGCGCCGGACACTCTGCCCGCCGGCGCGCGAGCGCTCTACGTCACACCGTCGCACCAGTTCCCCACCGGCGTCTCCCTCAGCGTGGCGCGCCGCCTCGAGCTCATCGAATGGGCCCGCCGCCGTCGCGCCGCCATCCTCGAAGACGACTACGACAGCGAATACCGCTACAACGGTCCGCCGCTGCCCGCCATGCAGGGACTGGCCGGCGGCAGCCCGGTCATCTACATCGGCACATTTTCCAAGGTGATGTTTCCCGGCCTCCGCATCGGGTACGTGGTGGCCCCCCGCGCCCTCGCCGCCGCCTTCACCCGCGCCAAGTGGCTCGCCGACCGCCAGACCCCCATGCTCGAACAGGCCGCCCTCGCCGACTTCCTCCGCGAAGGCCACCTCGAGCGCCACGTCCGCCGCATGCGCAGGCTCTACGCGCGCCGCCGCGACGCGCTGCTCGAATCCCTCCGCCGCCACTTCGGGGCTCGCGCTCGGGTGCTCGGCGATCCGGCCGGCATGCACGCCCTCGTCCGCCTCGACGACGACGGCCTTCTCGCGCGCGCCGCCGCCAACCGCGTTCACGTGACATCGTCCGCGCCTTATTACATCGGCCGCGCGCCGCGCAACGAGTTCGTCTTCGGCTTCTCGGCAATCACCGAACGCGCCATTCGCGAAGGACTGCGCCGTCTGGCGGCATAAAGGAAGCGCGGCGTTACAATTTACTCATGCGGCGGCTCCTCTTCCTGCTGTGCTCGTGTGCGATTGCGTTCGCCCAGAAAAAGCCGTTCGACGTCAACGCGCTCCTCGAATTGAAGCGGATCGGCGATCCTCAGATCTCGCCCGATGGACGCTGGGTCGCGTTCACCGTGCAGACGGTCGACCTCGCCGCCAACAAGAAACCGGTGCAGGTCTGGATCGTTCCCCTCGATGGCGGCACGCCGAAGCAGATCACCCACGATGGCGAAAGCAATCAGCGCCCCCGCTGGTCGCCCGACGGCAAGCGCATCGCCTACATCTCCGATCGCGGCGGGTCGTCGCAGATCTGGCTCATGGACCCCGACGGCGGCAACGCCAGACAGGTCACCAATCTCTCCACCGAGGCGGATGGCGAAGTCTTCTCCGGCGACGGCAAGAACCTGGTCTTCACCAGCGAGGTCTACCCCGATTGCGGCGCCGACGACGCCTGCAATAAGAAAAATCTCGATGCCGCCAAATCGGAAAAAACGCGCGCGCACATCTACACCGAGCTGCTCTATCGCCATTGGACCGCCTGGCAAGGCAAGCGCCGCAGTCATCTGCTGGTAGTTCCCGTCACCGGCGGCCCCGCCCGCGACCTCACGCCCGGCGCCCGCGGCGTGCCGCCGTTTTCGCTCGGCGGTCCCGACGACTACGACGTCTCGCCCGACGGCCAGGAAGTCTGCTTCAGCATGAATGCCGACCCGGTGCCGGCCACAAGCACGAATTCCGATCTCTACGTCGTATCCATCGCCGGAAGCCAGCCTCGAAAAATCACCTTCAACCCTGGCGCCGACACCAGCCCGCACTACTCGCCCGACGGCAAGTACATCGCCTGGCGGTCGCAGGCTCGCGCCGGCTACGAGAGCGATCGATTCCGCCTGATGACTCTGGAGCGCGCCACCGGCAAGGTCACCGACCTCACCGCCAACCTCGACCGCTGGGTCAACAGCTTCACCTGGTCGCCCGATTCCGCCAGCCTCTTCTTCACCATGAACGATCGCGGCCGCCAGGCCATCCACGTCATCCCGCTCGCCGGCGGCGCCGTGCGCCAGGTGGCCGGCGGCGACAGCGAGCTCGACGACATGCAGCTCACCCGCGACGGCAAGCGCATGGTCTACACCCAGCAATCCGGCATGTCGCCTGTCGAAATCTATCGCGCCAACTCCACCGGCGGAACGCCCGCCGCCCTTACCCATCTGAACGACCAGGTCCTGAGCAACTACCAGTTTCAGTCGCTCGATGAATTCTGGGTGGATGGCGCCGAGGGCGCGAAGGTGCAGAGCTTCATCGTGAAGCCCGCGGATTTCACCCCCGCCCGCAAGTACCCGGTGCTCTTCCTGATTCACGGTGGCCCGCAAGGCTTCTGGGGTCACGCCTGGACCTACCGCTGGAACGCGCAGGTATTCGCCGGCGCCGGTTACGTCGTCGTGATGCCGAATCCGCGCGGCTCCACCGGCTACGGCCAGAAGTTCATCGACGAGATCAACAACGATTGGGGCGGCCGCGCCTTCGACGACATCATGGCCGTCGCCGATCACGTGGTGGCCGACGTCCCTTACGGAGACTCCAGCCGCATGGTGGCCGCCGGCGCCTCCTACGGCGGCTACATGATCGATTGGATCCTCGGCCACACGCAACGCTTCAAAGCCCTGGTCACCCACGACGGCGTCTACGACCTGGTCAGCGAGTTCGGAGCGACCGAAGAACTCTGGTTCCCGCTCTGGGAGTACGGCGGCACCCCCTGGGACAAGCCCGAAAATTATTCCAGGTGGTCGCCCAGCAACTTCGTCAAGGACTTTCACACCCCCACGCTCGTGGTTCACGGCGAGCAGGATTTCCGCGTTCCCTACACCCAGGGCCTCCAGCTGTTCACCGCGCTGCAATTGCAGAAGGTGCCGTCCAAGCTGCTGCTCTTCCCGGATGAAGGCCATTGGGTGCTCAAGCCGCAGAACTCGCTGCTGTGGTACCGGACCGTGATCGACTGGCTGGATTCGTGGGCGAAAAAATAAATCATGAAAGCTATCATTGCTGCTGCAATTGTGATCGTCATCGCGATCGCTTCGTTGTTGTTCCTTTCTTCGAGCCCGGCGGTGAAGATCGATCCCGAGGTCAAAGTCATCGGTGTCACCACGCCGGTCACCGCGCACATCGAGAGCCCGCACGGCGTCCGGCACGTCGCCGCGTATGTGGAACAGGGTGGCACGCGTTTCCCGCTGCTCGACCAGGTCACGCCGTCGCACCGGATTTTCTGGCGGCGCAATCAGCCGGCGCAGTCCGTCACCTTCGAAGCCGGCAAGAACAAGGCGCCCAATCTGAAAGAGGGTGAAGCGCGCCTCGTGGTCGAGGTAGTATCGGACGACTTCCGCGGCTCCACGGAGACCGCCTCCGCGCCGGTAAAGGTCATTCTTGCCCCGCCCCGGATTGTGCCCGATGACTCGCAGCACTACATCAACCAGGGCGGCATGGGACTCGAAGTGATG
>DATJYJ010000258.1:0-16593 GCA_035578025.1 Verrucomicrobiia bacterium | reverse complement strand
CCCGCGGGGTCGGCCAAGCCGAAGCTCAGCTCGTAGAATTGGGGCGTCCAATCCGCTTCCAGCGCGGCCTTCTGCTGCAGCCAGCCTCGCAGGTCGGCATGCATGGACTGCACCTCGCTGCGCCAGATCTGCGGAATCGCGGGTGCGAGCTCCGCCTCCTGCCGCTCCGCGACGTTCTGCATCACCGCGGCCAGGCGTTCGAGGGCTTGGGCGAGGTTGGCGCCGGTCACCGGCAGCAGCCCGGCACCGGACAGATCGCGCAGAAGTTCGAACTGCACTTCGTGGAAGATGCGGCCGCGTGTCGCCGGGTCCATGCGCTGGACGCCTGCCGGCCGCTCGGCGGGGCGCAATCCGAAAATGCCGTGCAACGCGAACCGGTAGGGGCAGCGCGCGTACTGCTGCAGCGCCGAGGGCGACCAGGAGCGCGCGCTGAGCAGATAGGGCTTGAGGGCGTCGCTGCCGATCTCTTCCACGAACAGGCCGTCGGCCGGCTTCCACGGTTTGTGCCAACGCGACCAGCGGGCACGCAGCGACGCGACCGCGCGGCCCGGGAGGCTCTTCAGGTATTGCCCGGAACCTTTGGCGAGGGGCGCCAGGGTGGCCAGGTCGAATTCGGCGTCGTCGATCGCTTCCGCCGGGTCGGCCGGGGCCGGCCACCCGATGCGGGTGCCGGTTCGCGAGCGCGCGAAATCCTCGAACTCGCGCACGCCCATCTCGCTGCCGCCGGCCGCGCGATGCGCCGCGAAGGCGTAAAACGAGGGCACGCGTTCGCGCCCGGTGAGCAGGTCGAGACGTGAAAACGACATCACCAGCCGCTCAGAGGCGCAGGCCGCTGCGATGCGCAGCAGTTCGGCATCTTCCTCGTCGCGCCGCACGCCCAGCAGGTCTTCGGATGGCGGCCGCGGAAACAGCCCTTCGTTCACGCCCGGCAAGAAGACCTGGCGGAACGCGAGGCCGCGCGCCTCGGCGATGCCGCTGACCCAGACCTTGCCGAAGCGCGAGTCTTTGGGCGCCGCGGCGAGCGAGTTGAGGCGCGGCCCCAGCACCAGCAGGACTTCGCTCAAACCGGCCGGCCCGATATCCGACATCGGCTCCAGTTCTTCCAACAGCTCGATCACGCGCTCGGGCTCGCGCAGCGTGGCTTCGGCCAGCCCCGTCAGGGCATCCAGCCACTCGCCCCAAACGGCGCGCTCGGGCAGCGCGGCCAGGCGGCCGATCATCGGAAGGGCGAACTCGCGCAGGTTGTCCAGCGAGGCGATGCGCCGCTCGATGCGCGCGCGCTCGTCTTCGTCCTCCTCTCCGCGGTACCGGCGGTGCAGCTCCTCGCGCAGGCCGGCGAGCCGCGTGGCCCAGCGCCCGGATCCGCCGATCACGGCCGCGTCCACGAGCAGGCGCTCCCAGGCGACCGGAGTAACGGGCTCTTCCTCGTCGGGCATCTGGCCGAGGGACAGATACTCCGCGAATCGCGAGGCCGAGAGGCGCTCTTCGGCGCAGTGCAGCAGGGCGAGAAAGCTGCGCCCCGCGACGTCGGGCCTCCGCGCGCCGCGCGTGCAGTGCGTCGGGATTCCGGCGCGCCGCAGGGCTTCCATCACCAGCGGCTGGTAGCGCTCCGGCGAGCGCAGCAGGATCGCGGTCTCGTCAAATGGGATGCCGCCGCGCCCGATGCGCCGCGCGATTTCGACGCACTCGAGGGCTTCGCCCGAGGTGGAGAAGATCTCAAATCCACCGTCGCGCAAATGGTCGAGAGAGAGGTCGGCCACGCCGCCTTCGCCGATGCTCAACACCAGGCGCTGGCGCGACGAGGCCAGAAGGACCTCGAGCAATTCAAGCTCGGCGCGCGTGCGCAGCGCGAGATCGAGGGCTACCACCGCCGTATCGCGCAGGCAGTCTGCAACGGCTGTGCGAGCCATGTCGACCCGCGCGGCATGATCGGCGAATCCGCGCTCCTCAAGTTCGGCTTCATAGGCGCGGAGCAGCAGGGCGAGATCGGGCTGCTCCGGCTCCACGCGATTCAGCCTGACTTCCTCGAAGGTCTCCGCGAGCGCCCGGGGAAAGCCGGGAAATTCCGCGACCGGCCCGAAGTAGGTGAGCCGTCCGGCGCGCAGGGCCTCGGATGCGACGCGAGCCGCCAGCGCTTCGCGCACCACGCGACCCACGGGCACGAGCTCACGCCGGTTCATCTCGGCCGCGGAGAGCTCCAGGACCAGGTCGCGGAAGGCGGTGCGCTGGACGCCGATCAGGGCCTCGCCGCAGGCAGTGAGGGCGATCTCGTCGGCGGCCTCCCGTGTGGCTGCGACGATCAGGACCGGGGACTTCGCGGCCCAGCGGGACACGAATTGCACCGCTTGCGACCGCAACTCGGAGCAGGTGGTCAGAAAGGCCAGCTTATCAGGGTTTTGAGCTGTCGCCCCAGACTGTGACCATGTGGATCGAGAATTGGTGAATGGGTGTATACTCCCCCCTACGGAGATGCTCTAAATGGAAATCCCGGTTCAGATGGAGTGGGGTGATCAGACCGTCGGTAGCTTCGAAGATTTCGTCCGTCTCATGAGGGACGTCCTGCCGTCGACCGGCAGCGAGGATCGCTTGTACTGGTTCCGCGGGCAGAGCGACGCGTCCTGGAAACTCGAACCGTCGCTCATGCGCTCCCTGCGCCACTTCGAGCTTTCTCTCAAAGAAGCGCTGCAGTTGGAAGAGCAGGCGCTCGGCATCTTTCGATGCAAGGCCCACCTGTTTCTCAGCCCGACGCTGCTGGCCAAAATTTATACGAAACCCTGCTGGTGGGCGGTGATGCAGCACCATGGCGCTCCCACCAGAATGCTCGACTGGACCATTTCACCGTATGTTGCGGCCTACTTCGCCGCTCTGCACGACGGCAACAAGGCGCCGGGCGCGGTCTGGGCGTTCTGCAGCAAGAACCTGCACAGATCTTTTGTAACCCGTCACGGCCAGCCGCCGGAGTTCGACGATCCCGCGGCTGTCTCCTGGTACGAAGGAAGGCTGCAGGAACTGCGGGACCAACAGGTGGTGCTGCCGCTGGAATTCAAGTACGTCACCAGCGAGCGCATCGCCGCGCAGCAGGGCCGATTCACCATGGGTTTCGACGTGCTGCGCAATCACAACGAATGCATTCAGGCACAGGTCGGCGACGACCATGTACGGAAGATCGTAATTCCACACGAAAAGAAGGCGGAGTTCCTACTGCGGTTACGCGACATGAACATCACCGGAGCCGCACTGTTCCCCGGCATTGACGGACTGGGACAAGCGGTGAGCGAGTACGTCTCGGTGGGGGCTCGTTACGGCCCGGTGATCTGCGCCCAGGAACACGCCGCCGGTAAGGCGGTCGGCCGCACCGCCGGCTCGTAGAGTCGTTCGCGAACGCGGCTTGCGCGAGCGTGTGCTCGCGGCCGCAGGGGCGGTTAGGGCAGGGTCGAGACTGGACAGGTCGGAAACCTGCCCCACGGGGATACAATCAACGCATGCGACGCCGTACTTTTCTCGCCGCCGCGGCCGCGCCGTGGATCGCCGCAGGATCGACTCGGCTGCCGATCCGCAAGGCGGTCGAGTTCAGCATGCTTCCCACAACCCTCCCGGTCGCCGATCGCTTCCAGCTCGCGCGCGATTGCGGCTTTGAAGCGATAGAATGTCCCACGACGCCCGATCCTTCCAAGGCCGAAGAGATGTTGGCGGCATCCAAGGCCGCTAAGGTGCCGATTCACTCCGTGATGAACGCCGAGCACTGGCGCAGCCCGCTATCGTCGGCGGACGCGGCAGTGGTGGAGAAGAGCCTCGATGGCATGCGCACCAGCCTGCGCAACGCGAAGCTCTGGGGCGCGGACACGGTGCTTCTGGTGCCCGCAGTGGTGAATCCGGAGACCAGCTACGCCCAGGCATGGGAACGAAGCCAGCGGGAAATCCGCAAGCTGATTCCGCTCGCCGCGGAGCTCCAGGTGATTATCGGCATCGAGGAAGTGTGGAACAAGTTCCTGCTCAGCCCGCTGGAATTCGCGCGCTATGTCGACGAGTTCAACTCGCCGTGGATCCGCGCCTACTTCGATATCGGCAACGTTGCCATCCAGGCCTATCCGCAGGATTGGATTCGCACTCTGGGCAAGCGGATCGTCAAGCTGCACGTCAAGGACTTCGCTTTCCGCAAGCGCGTGGCCGAGTTCACGCCGCTGTTGGATGGAGAGATCGATTGGAAAGCCGTGCATGCCGCGCTGGCGGAGATCGGCTACCAGGGCACGGCGACCGTGGAACTGCCCGGCGGCGACGCCGCGTATCTGAAGGAAGTCAATAGCCGCTTCGAGAAGATCCTGGCAGGATAGGAACCGCCGTGCGTACTCCGTGGGCCCGTTTACGCGATCTCCTGGCGCGCCGCATCCGCTACAAGATTACGCGCGGCGGCCTGCTCTTCACTTTCGCGATCGCGATGGTCTCGTTCGGCGCGATCGTCTCCGCGAATAACCTGCTCTTTCTCATCGTGGCCGCCATGATGGCCACGCTGCTGGTGAGCGGACTCGTCAGCCGGCTGTGCCTCGCGGAGTTGCATCTCGATTTTCTGGTGCCCGAACACGTGTCGGCCGGCCGCACCGTCCCGGGCCGCCTCTATGTCCGCAACGAGAAGTGGTTCATCCCATCCTTCTCCATCCGCGTGGAGGCGATCCGCGATCCCGGCAGCCCGACCCTGAAATCCAGCGTCTACTTCCCGCTGATCGCGTCGCGCACCACGCTGGAGGAGACCGTCGAGGTACGCTTCCCCCGGCGCGGCCGCTATCAGCAGAACAGTTTCGCCTTTTTCACGTCGTTCCCCTTCGGCTTTCTCGAAAAATCGGCGCGGGTCACGCTGCGCCGCGAAGCCGTAATCTACCCCGCTATCGATCCGCAGCCGGGATTCGACGACCTGCTGGCCGGCATCACGGGCGAAATCGAAACCCACTACCGCGGGCTGGGCCGCGATTTCTATCGCATTCGCCCGTACGAGGCCTTCGAAAGCGCGCGCCACGTGGATTGGAAGGCCTCCGCGCACGTGGGCAGCATTCAGGTGCGCGAGTTCGCGCGCGAGCAGGAGCAGGTGGTCGAGCTGTACCTGGATCGCGACGTCCCTGCCGGCCTCGACGACTGGTTCGAGCACGCCGTCAACTGCTGCGCGTTCCTGGCGTGGCGTCTCTCCACCATGGGCGCAGCCATCCACTTCCGCTCGGCCGGCTACGAATTCCGCCAGCCTGAGGACGGCGACATATATACTATTCTGAAGTACCTGGCTTTGGTGTATCCGCAGCGCTCAGAGGCTCCGGAACCGCCCCTGGATGAGACGAGTTTCAAGATCGTGTTTACGGCCGCGCCACGCGCCTTCCGCGACGCGGGGTGGATGCACGCGCGTATTCTTACTCCTGATGTGCTGCCGGTTCCTGCTGCCGGCGCAAACGCCGCCGGCGCAGGAGCAGAAGCCTGAGCCGGTCCGGACCACGGTCACGGTGGTGGAACAGATCGCGGCCGAAACGCCCGCCAACATGAGCGTCCTCGACAGCGATACGCTGAGCCAGATTCCCGGGGCCAACCTGGACGACCGCCTCCGCGAGATTCCCGGCTTCACGCTCTTCCGGCGCTCGTCGTCGCTGGTGGCGAATCCGACCACCCAGGGCATATCGCTTCGCGGCATCGGCAGCTCGGGAGCCAGCCGTACGCTGGTCCTGTGGGACTCGATTCCCGCCAACGATCCCTTCGGCGGATGGGTCTACTGGACGCAGTTCGTGCCGGACGAGATGAACCGGGTCGAGATCACCCGCGGCTCCTCGACCAGCGCTTTCGGCGACCGCGCCATGAGCGGCGCCATGGGGCTTTTCAGCCGCGCGCCCGAGAAGCTGCACCTGCTTGCCGGGTACGAATACGGCAACGAAGATACCCACGACCTTACCGCGGGCCTCTCGCAGGTCTGGCGGCGCGCCGCTATTTCCGGGGTAGCCCGCGCTTTCACCACCGACGGCTATTTCATCGTGCCCCAAAACATCCGCGGTCCCGTGGATACGCCCGCCAACGTCGAGTTCGTCACCGGCGACGTGCACATCGACGGCTACACTTCGCTGGGCAATTTCTTCCTGAAGACCAACATCCTCGCCGAAGAGCGTAAGAACGGCACTTTGCTCACCCACAATTCGACCGGCATGGGGACGGTGAGCCTGCGCTATGTCCGCGACTTTACCAGCGACGCGCTTTCGCTTTCCGGCTTCTACACCAGTGAAGGGTTTCACAGCACCTTCGATTCGGTGAACGCCGCGCGCACGGTCGACACGCTCTCTTACACGCAGACCGTCCCGAACAACGCCCTGGGCGCCACGGCGCTGTGGCAGCACCACGCCAAGACCTGGAACCTGCTGGGCGGCGCCGATGTCTACCGCGCCGAAGGCACGGACACGGATCACCTGGTGCCGTCGGGGTTGCGCGTCGGCGGCGGCACGCAGTTGCAGCACGGCATCTACACGCAGGCCGATGCGGCGCTCGGCCCGGTACACCTGTTCGCCGGCGCGCGCGATACCTTCGTCAGCGACACACAGTTCTTCGCTCCCACGGGCGGGTTCGTGATCGGCAAGAAGCGCCTGCGGGCTCGCGGCAGCGCCTACCGCAGCTTCCGCGCGCCGACGCTCAACGAGCTTTTCCGCCAGTTCAAGACCGGGAACACCACGACGCTGGCCAACGCGGACCTGGTTCCGGAGACGCTGTGGGGCGCAGAAGCCGGCTTCGATTGGGTCGGCGAAACCTCTATGTTCCGGGTCACCGGCTACCGGAACGAGATGAACAATCTCATCACCAACGTGACGCTTTCGAGCTCGCCTACGGCCATCGTGCGCCAGCGCCAGAACGCTGCCGCCGCGCTCAGCCGCGGGTTCGAAGCCACGTTCAACCAGCGGTTTCATAACTTCACCGGCGAGCTTCGTTACCTGTTCGTGGATTCGCGCTATGTGACCGGCTACCGCATCTCGCAAGTGCCCAAGCACCAGGGCACGGGGCAGATCATGTGGCAGCGCGAGGGAACGCTGCTCGCCGGCGGCGTCCGCATCTTCGACTACCAGTTCGACGACGACCTGAACCAGTTTCGTCTTCCCGGGTTCACGACTTTCTACTTCCTCGGCCGCCAGCACATTGTGCGGTCGCTATCGGCGCAATTCACGCTGGAGAATGCGTTCGACCGCGTGTTCTACACCGCATTCAGCCCGACGCCGAACATCGGCTCGCCGCGTCTCTGGCGCATCGGCCTGCGCTGGGACGGCCACTTGTAGGACAGGCTTCAGCCTGTCCCCGTGCCATACTGAAAATCGTGACTCCTGCTTCTCCGGTACAAGCCCAGAACGTCGCCGTACTCGGCCTCGGGTATGTCGGTTGCGTCTCCGCTGCCTGTCTGGCGCACCTGGGGCACCGCGTTATCGGAGTGGACCGCGACCGCTTCAAAGTGGACAGCGTGCTTGCCGGCCGCGCGCCGTTTTTCGAGCCGGGCCTGGAGGAGCTGGTGCGGGAAACCGTGTCTTCCGGAAGGCTGTCGGCATCGGTTTCGCTGGCGGAAGCGCTGGCGGAAGCCGATGTGGCGCTGATCTGCGTGGGCACGCCTTCGGAGAAGAACGGCAACCTGGGGCTCGAGCAGTTGCGCCGCGTGGCCGGCGAGATCGCCGGTTTGTTGCCGGGCCGATCCCGGCCGCTGGTGGTGGCGGTGCGCAGCACGGTCTACCCGGGCACTTGCGAAGAAGTCGTGCTCGCGGCGATGGGCGGCTCGGGCATCGTCAGCGTGGTCTCCAACCCCGAGTTTCTCCGCGAAGGCGCCGCCGTCAAGGATTTCATGGAGCCTTCGCTGCTGGTAGCGGGCAGTTCGAACCCGGACGCCGCAAAGCGCGTGGCGGCTTTGTACTCGGG
Source organism: Verrucomicrobiia bacterium (assembly GCA_035578025.1). Lineage (GTDB taxonomy): Bacteria > Acidobacteriota > Terriglobia > Bryobacterales > Bryobacteraceae > Solibacter. The sequence continues at coordinate 8,688 of DATJYJ010000258.1, read as the reverse complement.
ACTGCCGGTGGAGCCCTCGATCGTGGCGCTGCGCACGGCGGAGCTGATCAAATACGCCTGCAACGCGTTCCACGCGGTGAAAATCGGTTTTGCCAACGAAATCGGCGCGCTCGCCGGCGAGCTCGGGATCGATGGCGCCGAGGTCATGAGCACGCTCTGCCGCGATCACTCGTTGAACATCTCGCCCGCATATCTTCGGCCGGGGTTTGCGTTCGGCGGAAGCTGTCTGCCCAAAGATCTGCGGGCGCTGGTGTATCGCGCCTCGCGGCTGGATCTCAAGCTGCCGCTGCTGGAAAACGTGCTGCCCGCGAACCAGGCGCACCTGGATCGCGCCATCCAGCTTGCGCTGGACCTGTCCGCGGAGCACATCGGCGTCTTCGGCCTGGCCTTCAAGGAGAATACCGACGACCTGCGCGAGAGCCCGGTCGTGCTGCTGCTCGAAACCCTGATCGGCAAGGGCCGCAAAGTGCGCGTTTACGATCCGCACATCCAGCTCGGTGGAATCTACGGGAGCAACGAGCGCTACATCATGAATGCGATTCCGCACATCGGCAACCTGCTGGATGAGAAGCTGGAAGCGATGCTGGCGTGGGCGGATCACGTGCTCGTAGCGCAGAAGCCCTCCGCCGAACTGCTGGCAACGCTGGAAGCCAGCGGCAAGCCGCTCACCGACCTGGTGGGCGCGGGTGTGGGCCAGGCCTATCCGACCAGGGCCGGCTGCTCGATCTCCTGAAACCACAGCGCCAGCACGAGGATCGACCAGAGCCAGTGGCTATTGTCGCGCCGGCCGGAATCGTGTTCGTCGAGCATCTCGCGCAGGAATTCCGGCGCCACCAGGTCGCGGGCCAGGAAGCGCGGGTCGGTCACGTGATCGCGCAGGAACTCGCGCAGGGAGCCGCGGAACCAGTCGACCAGCGGGATATCGAAACCGGTCTTGGGATGGTCGAACAGCTCGGGCGGCAGCCGGTCGCCCACGGCGTCCAGCAGGATACGCTTGCCTTGCCCATCGCGGATCTTCCACGCGTGCGGGATGGCAGCGGCCACCTCGGCCAGCTCGTGGTCCAGCAGCGGACAGCGGACTTCGAGCGAGTTCGCCATCGACATGCGGTCCACCTTCACCAGCATCTGCCCGGTCAGGTTCGCCGTGGTTTCGAAATACATCACCTGCGACAGTGTGCCGGCCTCTTCCGGCAGCAGGCAATCCGGCATCATGCGCGCGATGAAGCCGGCTTCGGCGGGCGTCATCCAGTCCGGACGGAGGAGCCGCGAGCGCATGTGGTAGGGCGCGTAGTTGAATGCGAAGTAGCGTTCCAGCCCGTTCCTGCGGCCGATCATGTGCAGGTAGTTCTTCCCGTACGCCGAGTAGGGAAGGCGGCCGGAAAGCCATGAAGCCACGCGGCGCAAGGCTTGCGGCACGTGATCCAGGCGGCTCAGCTCCTGCACCTTGCGGAAGCTGGTGTAGCCGCCGAACAGCTCGTCGCCGCCATCGCCGGAGAGCGCGACTTTGACGTAGCGCGCCGCGAATTCACTCACCAGGAATGTCGGGATGGCTGACGAATCGGCGAACGGCTCGCCGAAATGCTTGACGAACTTCCGGATGATGCCGATGGAGTCCGGCCGGACGACGATTTCGTGATGCTCGGTGCGGTATTTCTTCGCCACCAGGGCGGCGTAGGGCAGCTCGCTGAACTTCGCCTCTTCGAACCCGATGGAGAACGTCTTGACCGGCTCTTTCGATTGCAGCGCCATCGAGGCGACGACGCTGGACGAATCCAGCCCGCCGCTGAGGAACGCGCCCAGCGGGACGTCCGCGATCATGCGCACCCGGACGGCCTCGTCGAACTTGTCGCGCACTTGCTTAACGGCCTCCGCATGGGTCAACCCTGGGGCTGCTTCCGCCACGGGCGCGGGCGCCGTCCAATAGCGGCCCTGCTGAAGCGTGCCGCGCTGCCAGGTCAGCCAGCTTCCCGCAGGCACGCGGCGGATCGCGCGATACGCGGTCAGCGGATCGGGGATGTAGTTGAACTGAAAATACAGCCGCAGGGCGTCGCGGTCCGGCTCCAGGGGCACGCCGGCCTGGCGCAGACAGAAAATTTCGCTCGCGAAGTAGATGCCCTGCGGCAAGACGGCGTAGTAGAGGGGCTTCTTGCCGAAGCGGTCCCGCGCCAGAAACAGGCGCTGCTCGCGCGCGTCCCATATGGCATAGGCGAACATGCCGCGCAGGCGGCGCAGCCCCTCCGCGCCTTCTTCTTCATACAGGTGCACCAGCGTTTCGGTATCGCTGGCCGTGCGGAAGGTGTGGCCGCGCGCGATCAGGTCCGCACGCAGTTCCTGGTAGCTGTAGATCTCCCCGTTGAAGACGATCCAGACGCTGCCGTCCTCATTGGACATCGGCTGGTGGCCGGTGGAGAGGTCGATGATGCTGAGCCGCCGCATCCCGATGGCGCAGTTGCCGTCGATGTGGAACCCTTCGTCGTCCGGCCCGCGGTGGCGGATCTCGTCGCACATCGCGCGGAGGAGCGGCATTTCCGCGTTTCGATCAAGCAGAGCGAACCCCGCGATGCCGCACATGATCCCGAAAGACCCTCAGCTCCGAGGTTAGCATTCTTTCTCGGACTTCCCCGATCAGATGTTGCTGCGCTTTCAGCGTATTGGCTTGATCGCAAGCTGCCGGCAGATCATTCGAGCCAGGCGATTGTCGATCTCAGCGTGCCGCGGAACAGGAGCTTTTGCCCCGGTTGCCGGATTGGTGTAGATCGTGTGCCGGCTACCTTCACGAATCAACACACACCCCTCGCTCCTGAGGTGCCCGATTAGTTCATGCCTCTTCAACCCCGTACTGCCCCGACATGAACGGTCAGGGGAACCAGTTCCACAAGGTCGGCATCGGACGTCGCATTAGGGTCCGGCGTCGGCAATGGCTTGCCCTCTTCCAGAAGGGACTGCGCCAGATCTTCCATCGCGCTTGCGATCATCGACCGGGCGTCGGCCAGGTCGAAGCCCTGGGAGACGGCTCCAGGGAAGTCCAGCGCCTCCGCAACCACCATTTCTCCGGTCGCGCGTGGCAAGTGAAAGGCGATGTGGTAGCGAAGCACAAGCCCATGATACTGCACAGGGGCGCGACGCAGTTATCGCTACTCCTGCCTCACGATCGGCATCCGCCAGCCGGTACCGAAGGCGCGCGAGGTCACTTTCAGCACCGGCGCCGCCTGCTTCCGCTTGAACTCCGCGATCCGCACCAGCTTCAGAATCCGCCGCACGGTCGGCTCGTCGTACCCGCGCGCAATGATCTCCTCCGCGCTGAGGCACTGCTCCACGTGCAGCTCCAGGATTTCGTCCAGCAGGGGGTACGGCGGGAGCGAGTCCTGGTCGGTCTGGCCCGGCCGCAATTCGGCTGACGGCGCCTTGGTCAGGATCGCTTCCGGAATGTCCGGCCGGCGCCGGTTGCGCCACCGCGCCACGCGGTACACCATCATCTTCGGCAAATCCGCGATCACCGCCAGGCCGCCATTCATGTCTCCGTACAGGGTGCAATAGCCGACGCTCATCTCGCTCTTGTTGCCGGTGGTCAACAGCAACGACCCGAACTTGTTGGAGAGCGCCATGAGCAGATTGCCGCGGATGCGCGACTGAACATTCTCTTCGGTCACGTCGGGCTCGCGCCCGGCGAACGGCTCCGCGAGCACGGAGTCGTACGTCGTCATGATTCCCGAAATCGGCAGCAGCGTGGTCTGAATGCCCAGGTTCTTTGCGAGCTCCTTCGAATCGTCGACGCTGCCCTCGCTTGAGTAGCACGAGGGCATCATCACGCCCAGGACGTTCTCCGCACCCATCGCTTCTACCGCGATGGCCGCGGTCAGGGCGGAATCGATCCCGCCCGAAAGTCCCAGCAGCACCTTCTTGAATCGCGTCTTGCGGGCGTAATCGCGGACGCCCAGGACCAGGGCATTCCAGATCTCCGCCTCAGGCGTGAAATCGTCCTCGGCCACCGTGCCGCGCCCACCCAGGAGGTCCACCACGATCACGTCTTCCTCGAAGCCCTTGGCGCGGGCGAACAGGCGGCCCTCGGCGTCAAACGCCGCGCTACGGCCGTCGAAAATCAGGTCGTCGTCACCTCCCACCTGGGCGATGATGGCGACCGGGATGCCGTACTTCCCCGCCATGTGGCCCAGCATCTCCTCGCGGAGCTGCTGTTTGCCCACAGTGAACGGAGAGGCCGAAAGGTTGACGATGGCTTCGGCGCCGGCCCGCGCCAGCGCCTCGATCGGGTCGTGATGATAGCGCCGGCGCTTCCAGAAGTCGCGGTCGTTCCACACGTCCTCGCAGATACTGATGCCGAGTTTGTGTCCGTTCCGTTCCAGGATCTGCACGCCGTTGTAGGGCTCGAAGTAGCGGTCCTCGTCGAATACGTCGTAGGTGGGCAGCAGGGTCTTATGAAACGCCTGCCCGACCTTGCCGTTTTCCACCAGCACGGCGCTGTTGAACAACGGCCGGCCCACTTCGCAGGGGTTGAGCGTGGCCACCCCGACCAGCAGTGGCGGGGCGTCCTTCAGCTCGTTGGCCAGTTGGGCCAGTTTCTCGCCGGACCGCCGGACGAAACCCTGGTTCATGAGCAGGTCGCGCGGGAGGTAGCCCATCAAGGCGAGCTCGGAGGTGGCCATCAGGTCGGCCCCTTGCTGGCTGGCCTTGCGGGCGGCGGCCAGGATGAGAGCCGCGTTGCCCTCCAGATCCCCCGCCGTCGGATTCAGTTGCAGCAGCCCTAGCCGGACCATAATTTGCGCGGTGCAGCCCTTCCTTTTCAGTTTAGTGGGACAGGCTTGAGCCTGTCCTGGACCGGCTCAAGCCGGTCCCACCTCGCTAACTTTAGTTACTGTGCGTTTCGTCGCGGTTCGTAAGCGGCGGCAGCTTATCCGTTTGCGTCTTGTGCGGCGCGGCCCGCGGGGAGCAAGATCAGAACCGGCTCCAGACATGCCAACAAACAAACTACGGTTCAATTATTCTTCCGGCACCAGGTGGTTTGGCACCTGGACCGTCTCCCTAGGCGCGGCCGCTCCCTCCTTGTCTTTCCTCGGTTTTGCATCCCCTTACTCTGCCTCTATCTGACCTATCTGACCTCTTCCGGCGGCCGCTTTGGTTTCCAGATCAGTGCGATCGACAGGCCCAGGAGTGCGCACGCCCGGCTCAGTGCCGCCGCGGCCGACGTGTCGGGACCAGGCCCCCTCTCGGCACTGGTACGACCCGCCCGCACCGCCTCTAGGATGGCGTTTTCGGAGTTGTCGCGGGCCAGCACGCGGGTGCGACACAGCCCCATCGGACCCAGCCCGTGGTAGTCGGAATCGCCGATCGCGGCGACCTTGGCCCGTTCGTAGAACTCCTGTACTTCATAACTCGCGCGTCCTGGCAGGTACGAAATTGGCTGCAACACCTCGGTACCGTCCAGCATTCTTACGGCGGCCTCGTCCCACGCCGGCCAGAACGCGGCCGTCGGATGGGCTGCGATAGCGATTCCGCCCTGCCGGTGCACCTCCGCGATGGCGCTGGCGGCCGGCTGGTTCCACTCGACTCCCCGATCGATTCCGGCCGCGATCATGTGGTATCGGGGGCTTACGATCTCCTCGCCGGCCAGGACGGTCGGTCCTCCGGCGAGCCGCGAAAACCAGCGCCCCAGCTTGCCCGTCCAGACGTTGTTGTGGCCGGCAACGACGATCGCGTCCAGTCCTTGCCGCCGCGCCTCCAGCACCAGGTCCCAGGGCGCCAGGGTTGCCCAACTCGAAGGGAAGCCGTGGACGTGAAAATCCACGGCCAGCACGCGATACCCGTTGCGCATCACCGGCGGATTGGCCCGTGGCACGTCGGAAACAGTCCCGGTGGCCAGAGCCAACGCCAGCAAGACACCCGAAGTCCAACCGGCGGCGTTCATCTTCCCAGCACCTTTAGTATTTCGGGCCACAGGGATCCGCCGCCGAAGATGACGGCCGCGGGCGTCCAGCAGGCCACCCGCTGCACCACCAGACGCCATCCGGAGCCGGAGGTAGCCACACAACGGAAAAAGCAATAGTCCACGTATGCGGACCAGGCGGCCACGGCTGCTACGCCGCCCCACCGCCAAATCGCGCGCGTCCACTCGAAAGCCGGTATAGGCGGCAGAAAGGCCCAGATTCCCACAAAGCCGAGCAGCCAGCAGCACCATGCGCCGTGGCCCATGAGAAAAAGGTCCGCGGCCCGCGCCAGGCTGACCTTCCGGCTGCGTCCGAGGACGGCGGCCAGAACCGCGATCTCCACCAGCGGGATGAGGCTTGCGTAGACGGTGCCGGCGGCGACCAGCCGTAGTGTCAGCCGCCCCGAGGCTGCCAGCGACACCACGCTCCCAAACAGGAAGCTGAACCGGAGCGCCCGTTTCCACCAACGGCTGCCGTTTGACAGTTCCACGAGCTGCCGGTACTCCGCCGCCGGCCGCAGCATCACCAGCAGTTCCGGGCTCCACGCGCTACTCATACATAGCCGGGTGCGCTTCCCGCATCTCGGCGGCCTGGGCGGTGGCGTTTGCGATCTGGATCAGCGGGCCCTTCCCGATTCCCGGACAGTAGCGGGCCGTCTTATTCCATTCGCGCCGGCTCTCCACCAGTTCGGGCCAGAAAGGAAAGATGCGGCATTGCACCGGCTTGGCCGGGTGGATCGCGCACCCGGATTCTTCGAGGAACGGGCAGGTTCCCGCCGCGGGCACGCGCAGGCGCATGCGCCGGGCGGTGCGATACACGTATTTCCCCTCAAAGGCTTGCGGCGTCATGCCGGTGAACGCCGCCATGCGGACCAAATCGTCCTCGGTCAGGTACACAAATCCCTTCTGGCGGCAGCATTCCGTGCAACCGGGCTGGCATTCGAATCGAATTCCCTCGGCCATGTTTGATTATGATCTGTAACACGGCGCTATTTTGTGATATAGTTCCTGCAGCTTAATGACGAGGGGGGTGTGTAATGTCCCTTGTTCGCGACATTGTGCATCAGCGCGAGCTCTTCTACGTGGAGGAGCACCAGACCGTAACGGAAGTCGCCCGGACGATGGCCGAGCTGCACGTCGGCGCCATCATGGTCCTCAAGGCCGATGAGTTGCGCGGCGTTTTCAGCGAGCGCGACCTGATGAAACGCGTGGTTCTCGAACGGCGAGACCCTGACCGCACGCAGGTAGGCGAGGTGATGAGCGTCGATCTCGTCACCATCGACGAGCAGGCCTCGCTGGAAGACGCGATGGAGGCCATGCAATCGCACAATTGCCGCCACCTCCCCGTGACGCGCGAAGGACGGGTGGCCAGTTTTCTGTCCATGCGGGACCTGATGAACTATGAGCTGGCCCGCAAGACGGAGGAGCTCCATCACATGCGCGCCTACATCTCGACGGCTTCGTGACCACGGGCGCCATCGTCTTCGCCCACGGCTCCAGGATCGAATCGGCGAACCAGGCGGTCCGCGACGTTGCCGCCGAACTTGCCCGCAAGGTTGCCAATCCCCAGGTCTTAGCCGCCTTCCTCGAACTGGGTGATCCGTCGCTTGAGTCTGCCGCTGCCCAGCTTGCGGCGGCAGGCGTGAGCCGGATTGTCATCCTGCCCTATTTCCTGACCTTAGGCCTGCATATGGACCGCGACCTACCTCGGCTGATCGAGCGGATCTCTAGCATTCACAATGGGTTAGAGATCGTGTCAGCACCTCCTCTGGAGGGCCACCCTGCCTTAGCGCAGATCCTTGCGGACCGCCTGGAAGAGGTGAGTGGCTCCTCACGTCAAAACTTGACATCAGCACACTAAAGTTTGATAATGGGTTTGTGCTAAAGAGCCGCCCTCCGGCGGCAACGCCATCATCTACTTGAAACGACACTGAAATCTCTTCGAGGGAGGCATTTGAACCAATATGGGAAAGATTATCGGCATTGATCTGGGCACAACCAACTCATGCGTCGCCGTCATGGAAGGCGGCCAGCCCACGGTCATCGCAAACCAGGAAGGCAGCCGCACGACCCCGTCGGTCGTGGCGTTCACCAAGAGCGGCGAGCGGTTGGTGGGCCAGGTCGCCAAACGCCAGGCGATCACCAACCCGGAGAACACCATCTTCTCCATCAAGCGCTTCATGGGGCGCCGTTCCGACGAAGTCAACGAAGAAATGAAGATGGTGCCTTACAAGGTCAGCCGCGGCGAGAACGCAGACGCCCGCGTGGATATCAGCGGGAAAAAGTACTCCCCGCCCGAAATCTCCGCCATGATCCTCACCAAGCTGAAGGAAGCTGCCGAGAGCTATTTAGGCGAGAAAGTGACGCAGGCGGTGATCACGGTCCCGGCCTACTTCAATGATTCGCAGCGCCAGGCCACCAAGGATGCCGGCAAGATCGCCGGCCTGGAGGTCATGCGCATCATCAACGAGCCCACGGCGGCCGCGCTGGCCTACGGGCTCGATAAGAAGAAGGACGAAACCATCGCCGTGTACGACTTCGGCGGCGGCACCTTCGATATCTCCATCCTCGAAGTCAGCGAGGGCATGGTGCAGGTGAAGTCCACCAACGGCGACACGCACCTGGGCGGCGACAACATCGACCAGCGCATCATCGACTGGATCGTCGGCGAGTTCAAGCGCGACAACGGCATCGACCTGTCGAAGGACCAGATGGCCCTGCAGCGTCTGAAGGAAGCGGCCGAGAAGGCC
>DATJYJ010000257.1:0-12696 GCA_035578025.1 Verrucomicrobiia bacterium | reverse complement strand
CGTGGGCCGCACTCCCTCGCACGCAGCGCAGCAGGAGGTATTCCGTTCGGCGAGCGGCCTCACCGTGTTTCGCGACCCGCGATTCGATGAGCCGTTATGGGCCTGGCGCGCGCAGCCCTGTGCCGGGCAGGACCATTTCCGTTGTCTGCTTCGCGAGCCCGGCCGGGTGGTTGTGGAGGCCGACCTGGCGTGCCCCGGATTGATGGTGGCCGGCGACGCCTTCTACCCCGGTTGGCGTGCGCGCGTCGATGATGCCCGGACGCCAGTGCAGGAGGTGTACGCCGTGCGCGCGGTTCATTTGAATGCCGGCCACCACCGGGCGGAATTCATATATCGCCCGGCTTCCGTATACTGGGGATTCGGTGCCGCCCTCGCGGAAATAGTACTCATTTTGGGGCTGTATCTTTGTGATTTACGATATTCAGGTATGAAAAAGCACAAAGATAACGTTGCCGATTGACGTGAACGTTTCTAAAATCGTTGCCATGCAGAATGAGGGACAGGCGACGATTCTCGTGGTAGATGATGAGCCCGAGGTTCGTAATCTCGTGGCCGCCATCATTGATAGCCTTGGATATAGGGTACATACCGCAGACAGCGGCGAGCACGCCCTCGCACTTCATGAGCGCCTGGGGGTTCACATAGACCTGTTGGTGGCCGACGTAGTGCCGAGGGGGATGAGCGGCCCGCGGCTGGCCGAACGGCTCGGCGAGCGGCAGGCGGATCTGAAGGTCCTCTACATTTCCGGGTACGATCGGGCGCACGTGGCACAGAAGTACCTGCTCGACCAACGGGCGAACCTGCTCTCCAAGCCTTTCACCATTGCGCAGCTCGCCGATGCGGTGAATGCGCTGCTGATGGCCAAGCCCCATTGCCGGGCCGCAGTGTAGCGCGGCGCCTCTGCTACCATCAACCTGAAGTGATCATCCGGGCTGCCAGCGACCGCTCCCTCTCGGTGTCGTTTGGTGGAGCCATCTCCTGGGAAGCGCACCAGCGCGTGCGGCGAGCCGTGCAATCGCTGCACGGTGTGCGCGGGATTTTGAACCTGCATCCGGCGTACACCTCGGTGCTGGTCGATTTCGACCCGCACCTGTTCGACCACCGGCGGGCTGAGAGGTTGATCGCGACGATTCTGGAAGCGCACCAAGGCGATGCGGCGCCGCCCGATCGCATTGTCGAGATTCCGGTCTCATTCGGGGGCGAAACCGGTCCGGACCTGCCCGACGTCGCACGGCACACGGGCCTTAGCGCCGAACGAGTGATCGAGTTGTTCACGCACGCCGAGTACGTGGTGTACTTCGTCGGGTTTTCGACGTGCTTTCCGTATCTCGGGGGGCTGCCTCCGGAGCTGGCGACACCGCGGCTGTCCGCGCCGCGCAAGCATGTGCCAGTGGGCAGTGTAGCGATCGGGGGGCCTCAGGCGGGAATTTACCCGATCGCGTCTCCCGGCGGGTGGCGGCTGATCGGCCGGACATCCATGCGCCTGTTCGATCCGGCGGCCACGCCTCCGCCGGTCCTGCGAATGGGCGACCGGGTCAGATTCGTAGCGGAGGGCCGCTCCTGAGCCGGATACACGTGATCGCACCGGGCTTCCTGACCACGGTGCAGGACCTAGGCCGCTTTGGCTGGGCGCATTTCGGCATCTCCGCTTCCGGCGCCGCCGACGCCCTGGCCTTACGGGCCGCGAACCTGCTGGTGGGCAACGCGGAGAACGCTGCCGCGCTCGAAATGACCCTGGCCGGCGGCGAGTTTCAGTTCGAGGGCGATGCCGTGGTGGCGCTGACCGGCTCGGACTTCGGCGCGGACCTGCCGCTGTGGGCCGCGGTGCCGGTGAAGTCGGGGCAGACACTGCGCTGCGGCGCCTCCCGGAGCGGAGCACGGGCCTACCTGGCGGTGCGCGGCGGGCTGGACGTGCCCATGGTGATGGGAAGCGCATCGGTCCACGTGATGACCGGGGTCGGGGGCCGTCCGCTGCGCAAAGGCGACGTGCTTGCGATCGGTGAGGCACATGTGCGCCGTCCGCGGCCGCCCGCGCGCAACGTGCCGCAATACGTCCCGCGCACGGCGCTGCGCGTCACCCCGGGGCCGCAGGCTGCGTGGTGCGGCGGGGACCTTTACGTCGGCTGCTACACGGTCAGCGAAGAATCCAACCGCATGGGGATCCGCCTCAAGGGGCCCGCTCTGGCCAACCCCGGCGGGCATATGATCACGGAAGGAGTGCCGCTGGGCGCGATTCAGGTTCCGCCCGACGGACAGCCGATCGTGCTGTTTGTCGAGCACCAGACCACCGGCGGCTATCCCAAGCCGGCCAACGTGATTTCGGCGGATTTCTGGCGGCTGGGCCAGATGCGGCCGCGCAACGAAGTGAAATTCGAGCGTGTCACGATGGAAGGCGCGATCGAATTGCTGCGAGAGCAGGAGGAGTGGTTGTATTCGCTATGATCATCGACCTGAACTGCGACCTGGGCGAGCTGGAAGACGCGGAGCACGAGGCTGCGCTGATGCAGTACATCACCTCGGCCAATATCGCCTGCGGCGGCCATGCCGGCGACGAGCGCACCATGGAGCGGACCGCCCGGCTGGCGATGGAGCGCGGCGTGAAGATCGGCGCGCACCCGGGGTATCCCGACCGTGCGAATTTCGGCCGCCTGGAGATCGCCATGTCCGGCGACGAGATTGCAAATACTGTTTACGAGCAGATCGCGCGGCTGGACGGGGTGGTGCGGCGGCTGGGCGGCGGGATCGTGCACATCAAACCGCACGGGGCGCTTTACAACGTGGCGGTGAAAAACGCCGGCGTGGCGCAGGCCATCGCGCAGGGCGTGGCCCGCTGGAATCCGGGGACGCCGATCTTCGGGCTGGCGGGATCGCCGATGCTGGATGTGTGGCGCGAGATGGGGATGATCGCAGTGGGCGAGGCGTTCGCCGACCGGCGGTACGAGCCCGACGGCACCCTGCGCTCGCGCAAATTTCCAGACGCGCTGATCACCGATCCGCGAGAGGCCGCGGCGCAGGCGCTGCGGCTGGCGCGGGAAGGCAAGGCGCAGACCGTCTGCGTCCACGGCGACACGCCGGGGTCGGTGGAGATTCTGAAGGCTTGCCGGGAAGCATTGGAGTGAAATCGGGCTGAAGCACGTTACCATAATTCACAATGAGGCTCTTGGTCGCCGCTTTGGTCCTGGCTATTCCGCTCGCCGCGCAGAACTGCTCCTTCGCCGTCAATCCGCTGACGCTGAGCGTGCCCTTCACGGCCAGTACGGGCAATACGATTGCGGTCTCGGTAACGCCCGCCAACTGCTTCAACAACGGGTGGATCGCCACGACGAACTTCCCGTGGGTCCACATCACATCGGGTGCCGGCAACGGCTCCGGCTCCGCCGTCTTCTCGGTGGACGCTAACATTGTCAGCACCTCTCGACAGGCGACGATCTTGATTGCCAACCAACAGGTCACGGTCACTCAGGCCGCGGCGGTATGCAACTTCAAACTGAGCCCGAGTTCTCAGAATTTCTCTATCGCGGGGGGAAACGGGGCAGTCCTGGTGTCAGCCAACTGCAGCTGGCAGGTCTTCACGGACTCACCGCAATGGATCACACTTGGGAACAGCGTCAACGGGGTCAGCGACGGCGGGGTCACGTTTACGGTTGGAGGCAACGGCTGCCTGTCCGGGCGTTCGGGACACATCTCTCTCAGCGGCAGCGGACTCGCGTCGCCTCTGGTCTCCGCCGTCACGCAGGACGGCTCTCCTTCCAATTTCACACTTTCGGCGACCAGCGCGACCGTGGGAGCGGCTGCCAGTACCGGCTTTTTCAGCATCTCTACGGGACCTGGGTGCGGCTGGAGTTCCTCCAGCAACGTTTCGTGGCTGCACGTCACCGGGGGATCGAGCGGATCGGGCAGCGGCAATGTCGGCTACCAGGTGGATGCCAACACGTCCGACGCGCGTACCGGGATCATCACGGTCTTTGCAGCGCCTGGGGTGCAGATGCCTTTCACGGTCACACAGCAGGCCCCGGGGCCTCCCCCGCCGGTTCTCAACAGCGTGAACAATGCGGCGAGCTATGCCTCCGACGCGGTATCGCCGGGTCTGATCGTTACTCTCTTCGGCCAGAATCTCGGTCCGAAGCCGCTGGTTCCCCTGCAAATCAGCGGCGGGGCGCTGACCACCACCCTGGGCGGGACACAGGTGCTGTTCGACGGCGTGGCGGCGCCGATGATTTATAGCTTTCAAACTCAGGTGAGCGCCGTCGCGCCGTACGGTCTCGCCGGCAAGACCAGCACGCAGGTGCAGGTCCAATACAACGGGATTGTTTCGAATACGGTAACGATGCCGGTGCAGGCGTCGACACCGGCGATATTCAGCCTGGACTCCACGGGGCTCGGTCCGGGCGCGATTCTCAACCAGGATTTCTCGATCAACAGCACGGCACTGCCGGCCGCGCGGGGGAGCGTGGTGTCGATCTACTGTACGGGCGGAGGCACCACCAGTCCAGCCGTAGCGGACGGCTCGATCGTCAGCGCTGCCCCGCCTCTGCCGCAACTCACTACGCAGCCCGTCTCGGTCAGCGTTGGCGGTATCAACGCCACGGTGAGCTACGCCGGCGGCGTGCCGGGTTCGGTGGCCGGCCTGACACAGATCAACGCGCAGGTGCCGGCGAATGCCGCACCGGGGAACGGGATTCCCGTGGTGATCAAGATCGGCACCGCGTCCAGCACGGCCCCGGTTACGATGTCGGTGAAGTAGCGCGGGCGGCCTGCCTGATATACTGCGATACACACGAGGAGGCTGGATGAATCGTCGCCATTTTCTGCGTGCCGGGGCGGCCGGCGTGGTTTCTCTCAACAACTTCCCCTACCACCTTTTCGCCGCCGCAAGACCCAAGAACCCCATGGATCGCGTCATCCTCGGCCCGCGCAAGATCGAGCTCAGCCGGATGGCCATGGGTACCGGCACCATCGGCTCCAACGGCAGTTCCAACCAGACTCGCAAGCTCGGTTATCGCGGTCTCTCCGAACTGTTCCGCACTGCCTACGACCAGGGAATCAATTTCTGGGATTCCGCGGACGCATACGGCAGCCACACCTACCTGCGTGAGGCCCTGAAGACGGTGCCGCGCGACAAGGTGGTCATCATGAGCAAGACGCAGGCTACTACCGCCGCCGCCATGAAGTCGGATCTCGACCGCTTCCGCAAGGAACTGGGCGTGGATTACATCGATATTCTGCTGCTGCACGTACAGACCGCGCCCGACTGGAACATCCGCCAGCGCCCCGTAATGGACGTGATCACGGAAGCACAGGAAAAGGGCATCGTGCGCACCAAGGGATGCTCCTGCCACACGCTGGCGGCGTTGAAAGCCGCGGCTGCCGAACCATGGGTGGAAGTCGATCTCGCACGGCTGAATCCAGCCGGTCTTCACATGGATGGCGACCCGCAGACCGTGATCGGCGTGCTCCAGCAGATGAAGCAGGCGGGCAAGGGCGTGATCGGCATGAAGATTCTGGGCCAGGGAGACCTGGTGAGCAAGATGGACGAAGCGCTCCAGTTCGCGACCGCTCAGGACGTGCTTGATTGCTTCACGATCGGCAGCGAAAGCCGGGCCGATCTTGAAGGGCTGCTGAAGAAGATTCCGGCGGCCAGCGTGCGGGGGTAGCCCACGTACGGCTACAACGGCTTCACATTAATCGCCACCGGCCGGAAGAGCAGGTCGTGGAAGTCGAAGCTGAAATCGGTTAGAGGCGACACCGCTTTCATACGCATCTCGTCGATGCTCCCATCCGGCTTCAGGCTGAACGTCACGTAGGCGTCCGCGTCCAGGCTGCGCTTGGCCCACCGCGCGATGAACGTATCGTACTGCCAGTGCTCCAGGGCGCCGGCCAGATCCGGTGAGTGCGTGAAAAAGATATAGAGCTTGCCGCGGTCTTCCTCGATGCGGATATCGCCATACCATGCGTCGCGATAGCGGCCCGCATAACCCGCCAGCGGAAGGGACGGGTGGGTGTCGGTGCGACGACTGCCGGTCGCCTTCTTCATCGTCTCTTCAGCCTCGGCACGGGTCTTCTTCTCGTACGCCGAGTATGCCGCCACCCAGCCGGTTTCCGGTGCGCCGAGGTAGTGATCCAGGACCGTATTGACGATCGCGGTGTGCGCCGCCGTGGCCTCCTGATTCGTCAGGACCACGACGCCCAACTTCAACTCCGGAATCAGGGCCGTGCGTGAAACAAAACCGGAGAGCCCGCCGGTGTGCCCGACGATTTTCTTCCCCCGATAGTCGCGCAACGTCCAGCCCAGGCCATAGGCACTGAAGTTGGGACGGGTCGCGGTGAACGCGGCCGGCTCGTCCTTGGCGGGATCGGCGATCGGCAGGATGGTCTGCGCGCTCCACATCTCCTTGTTCTGCGCGGCGCTGAAGATGCGCTTTCCGCCGACCGTTCCGCCCGCCAGTTGCAGGTTCATCCACCTGGCCAGGTCGGCGACGCAGGAAACGATCGATCCCGCCGGCGCGTTGTTGTCGACATCTTCCTGCGGCAGCGGCTCGAGCCTGCCGGAGAGCTTGCTGTGGGGAATGGCGACGTCCTTGCCGTTCTTCAATCCGTCGGTGCTGGTGTAGGAGTTGGCCATGCCGAGCGGCGTAAAGATGCGGTCCTTGACGAAATCGTCCCAACTCCTGCCTGTCACCGCGGGAATGATCTGGCCTGCGACCAGGTAGAGCAGGTTGTCATACGCGTAAGTGGTGCGGAAACTGGTGGCGGGCTTGATGAATCGCAGGCGCCGCACGATCTCCTCGCGGCTGAGGTCGCTGGAGGGAAAGAACATCAGGTCGCCGGCGCCGAGCCCCATGCCGCTGCGGTGCGTGAGCAGGTCGCGGATGGTCATCTCGCGCGTCACGTAGGGATCGTACATTTGGAATGCCGGCAGGTGCTGCGTGACGGGATCGTCCCAGCGGATGCGGCGCTCGTCGACGAGAATGGCCAGGGCCGCCGCCGTGAATGCCTTGGTGTTCGATGCGATGCGGAAGAGCGTCCGGGGAGTCACCGGCGACGGGTCGCCCAGTTTACGTACGCCGTAGCCCCTGGCCAGGACAACGTCGCCGTCCTTGACGACCGCGACGGCGATGCCGGGCACCTCGAATTCCTTGCGCGCGCGCTCGACGACGCTGTCGAGGTAGTCTTGCGCGTGGCACGCGGCGGCGGCGAACAGCATCAGCCAATACCTGCTCATTCCTTCTCCTTCAACACTTGATCGTACACCTCGCGTTTGGAAAGCCCGCGGCGGCGAGCCACCTGCTTGATGGCATCCATGCGGCCCACGCCGTTGTGGACGAGGGCGTCCACGGCCTCGGCGAGGGGTGTGTCGTCCGGCGGCGGCCCCTGGCTCTTGCCGATAAGAATCGTGAACTCGCCCTTCACGGCGTCGCGTGAGGCAAGCTGCGCGCGGATTTCCGCCGCGGTGCCGCGCAGAAACTCCTCGTGGAGCTTGGTCAGCTCGCGCGCCACCACGACCGGGCGCGGGCCGAGCGCTTTCCCGATGGCCTCCAGGGACTCCAGTACACGGTGCGGTGCTTCATAGAAGATCAGGGTGGCCTGTTCGTCGGCCAGCGATTCCAGCAGCTTCGCGCGCTGGCCCGGTTTGACCGGAAGAAAGCCTGCGAAGTGGAAGGCATCGGTAGGCAGTCCCGATGCAGCCAGCGCGGCCAGCGACGCCGAAGGGCCCGGGACCGGCTGCACGGCGATGCCGGCGGCCACGGCCGCGCGCACCAGCCGGAAACCGGGGTCGGAAACCAGCGGCATGCCGGCATCGGACACCAGCGCGATGGCAGCCCCGGCCCGCAGCCGTTCTACCAGCCCGGCCGTGCGCTCCGCTTCGTTGTGCTCGTGGTAGCTTACGGTGGGCTTGTGAATGTCGAAATGTTCGAGCAGCTTGCGCGTCTGGCGGGTGTCTTCGCAGGCGATCAGGTCAACCTCGCGTAACACCCGCACGGCGCGATAGGTAATGTCTTCCAGATTGCCGATCGGCGTGGCAACCAGGTACAGCAGTCCGGACATCTCTTCGAGTATCACACGCCCTGCCGGCCGATCCGCTGATGCGACAATGCAACCATGGCCCGGCAACCGGAACTGAAGATTCTTCGTTCCCGCCACATCGCTCTGGCAGTGTGGGAATGGCCGGGTGAAGATCCTCCGTTTCTTTTCGCGCACGCCACCGGCTTTCACGGCCGCTGCTGGGATCACATCATTCGCATGTTCCCCGAGCGGCACTGCCTGGCGATCGACGCGCGCGGACACGGACGCAGCGGCAAGCCGGACCCTCCCTACCGGTGGCGCAACTTCGGCCGCGACCTGGTGCTGATCGCTTCCATGTTCGATGTCAACGGCGCCATCGGCGTGGGACACTCGATGGGAGGCCACATCACCGTTCAGGCCGCGGCCATTCGACCCGAAACTTATTCCGCCCTGCTGTTGGTGGATCCGACGATCTTCCCGCGCAGCTACTACGGCGGGCCCATTCCCGACGTGACTGCCACCCTGCGCCGCCGTAACCAATTTGCGTCGGCGGATGAAATGTTCGAGCGCTTCCAATCGCGGCCGCCCTTCGCCGGCTGGCAGCCGGAGATTCTGCGCGACTATTGCGACTTCGGCGTACTGCCAAACGGCGACGGCCTCGTGCTCGCCTGTCCGCCCCACATCGAAGCCTCCATCTACGAGTACTCCAAGGACACGTCATCGGATATCTATCCGGAGATTGCCGTGGTGCGGCAACCGGTCACTATCCTGCGTGCCGCGAATACCCGCAAGCCGGAAGTATTCGACCTCGGCGCCTCTCCCACGGCGCCTGGCCTTGCTTCCCATTTCGCCAAGGGGCGTGAAATCGTCCTGGAGGATGCCTCGCATTACATTGCCATGGAGAACCCGGGACTCGTGGCTGCGGAGATCAAGAAACTGGCGGGCTGACGCTCACTTTTGATCGAAGAGAGCGGCGCGGCCAATGCGTTCGCCCTGAAACACGACCAGCGAGATCCGCTCGGTGGCCCTGATATCCTCCAGCGGATTGCCGTCCACCAGGAGCAGGTTTGCATCCAGTCCCTTGCGCACCGCGCCCATGCGGTTCTCGGCGCCCAACAATCTGGCCGCATTCACCGTTGCCGCCTGAAGCGCAACCGTCGCGGGAATCCCGGCCTGGACCCAAAGCTGCAGTTCGTGGTGCAGCGACGCACCGGGGAAGACCAACGGATTTCCCGAGTCCGTGCCCATGACCAGAGGCACTCCGGCCTTCCATGCGCGCAGCAGGTTGGCGCGAGCCTGTTCGAGCGCGTGCTGAAACAACTCCGCCCGGCCCGGGTCGGCTCCTTTGCCGGATGCCACGAAATCACGTGTGCCTTTGAGGATGCGCGCGCTGACTACCTGCTGCACCAGCGAGCCGGAAAGCGCATCGCTCCGGCCCGAGAAGACCTGCGCGTAGGCCTCCGCCACTCCGAGCGTCGGATCCAGGAAGACGCCTTGGGAGGCCATCCTTTCCAGCAGGCGATCCGGAATCTCGTCGCGCCAGCTACCGTGCTCGATGCTGGCCGCGCCGATCTCGACCGCGTCGTCCACGTCGCGGGCGTCGCCCGTGTGAGTGGCGACCGGCAGATTCTGTGCGCGCGCTTCCTCGGCCACCGCACGGCCGATGAGCAGGTCCATGCGATCGAACAGCATGCCTTCGCCCCAGCCGGCCTCCAGAATCGTCTTGACGCAGTCGATTCCCCGGGCCTTGAGCTCGCGCACCTGGCGGCGTGCCTCTTCCGGCGTCTTGGGCGTGCGCACCAACTGCGTTTTGACGCTCTCCCGGATGGCGGACGGCAGATTCTGGAGGTATTCGGTACCGTGGCCGCCCTCGGCGGTGAACATCGGCCCGCAGGTGAAGAGCTGCGCGCCCAGTTTCTCGCCCTTGCGGATGGCGTTGCGCAGCTTCAGAGAGGCATCCAGCGCGTCTCCCACGCTGCGCGCTCCGGTGACACCCGCATAAAGCAGGGCCGCAGCGGAATGCGGCATGGTCTTCTCGGCGGCAAAATCCTCGGGAGAGGTCGAAATGCCGCCGGGTGAGCCAAGATGCACGTGAACGTCGATGAGGCCCGGCAGCAGCGTCTTGCCGGCGCCTTCCACCGCCTCGGCCTTGATCTTCTCCGGATCGGGCGCGGCGCCTTCGTAGACCTCGGCGATCTTCCCGTCGCGCACCAGCACGGCGCCATTCTCGATGACCTTGCCGTCGCCGGTGAAGATCCGGGCGTTGCGGACGAGAAACTGCTCAGACCTCTGCAACTGGCGGAAGAGAGCCTCGTTGGTTCCCAGGTGGTCTTTGGTGTACGCCTGGTAGCATCCCATCACGACGAAAGGCCCGAGGACCGCCACCACCCACAGCTTGTTGCGCGGGCGGATGGCCAGAAACGTGCCCGCCACCAGCGTCCCGAGCAGCGCGCCAATGGGCAGGGCGCTCGCGGCGAGGTTCTCGTTGCGGAAGAAGATTCCCTGGAATCCGGTCACCAAATACCATGCCGGCATGAAGGGCGCCACGGTTTGGGCCCAAGTGGGCAGCATCGCAGCGGGGATGGTGGCGCCGCTGAGAAACAGCATCGGTATGTATAGAAGCAGAATCGCGATGGCGGCTTCCTGCGCGGTGTTGGTCACCGCGGCCACGATCGCGCCGATCGCGCGGAAAGCGCACACCCCGAGGCTTGCCAGCACCAGCAGGGATGTCCAGTTTTCCGGCAGGGGCATCGCATACAGAAAGTGCGAGAGAGCCAGCACCACGAAGATTACGGGCAGGTAGAGCAGCCAGCCGCTGAGCATCGCGGCCAACAGGATCGGCATCGGCGAAATCGGCGCGACCTTGAACCGGACCCTGCGCCTGCGCGCGCCCCACAGGCCGTTGCCGAGGATGCCCATGGCGAGCACGGCACTGACAAAATACGCGATCCCCTGGCCCACACCCGCGTGAAACAGCCTGGCGAGCGCAAAGAAGAAGATCAGCGGAAGGAGGTAGCTGAAGAACAGCACGCCGGGATCCCGCAGCTCCAGCCGAATGTTGGTGCGGAACAGGGCGAGGTAAGCCTTCATTGACGAAGGCTCTTTCCCGTGTGTCGCACAGCAACCCACACATGACGGCCCTTGGCTGACGGCTGAAAGCCGATGGCTGAAAGCTGATTGCCGATGGCTGTCAAGCTAATTGCCCAGCGCGCCAACCTTGACGTTCAGTTTATCCAGCTCCTTGCGGAACAGTGGGTTTTCCGGATACTGAGTGGCCAGCTCCTGCAGAAACCTCTGCGCATCGCGCGGCCGCTTTTCGCGGAGTGCAATCGTTGCCAGCAGGATTTTGGAAAACGGCTTGAAGTAATGCCCCTCACGCGCCACCAGGATCAGCCGGTCCACACCCCGCTTCTTGTCGCCTTCGATGTTGTCAAAGTGCACGAACCACTTGACGAAAAACGGCAGGCTGCCGACCATATATTCCGAAATCCCGCAAGTCAGGTAGGCATCGTAGAATTTCGGGTCAAGCTTGAGCAGCCGCTGGGCATAGCTGTTGGAGCGTTTGGCCACCGAGAGACTGGCGATCTGGCGCTTTTCCACGAAGGCCATGTAGTCCGTGGCAACTCCCTGCGCGATGGACATGGCAAACAACGCCCGAATGTCGTTGGGGTTGGCCTTCAGGACGGTGTTGGAGCGGGATTCCGTATCGCTCACAGCCTGGAGGAAACTCTTGCGGGTCGCCGGATCCGGGTCCAGCCTCTTTTTCTTTTCGGCGATCCGGTTGTCGTCGGTCAGGAATTCGCTTTCCAGGATGCTCATCCGGTCGAGCTCTTTGAACAAATAAGCAGAGGCGCGAAAGGCGTAGGGAAGCGGGTCCTCGGGATGCTGCGCGACGTAGCGGCTCAAGATTTCCTGGCTGGCAGGAAAATTGAAGTCGTACATACGCTGGACAGCGGTGTCGATGTTCTCAGGCTCCGCGGCAAGCGCCGGCAGGCACAGCAACAGAGCTAAGGCCAAGATCCGCCCCATGTGGGTATATTAGCGTTACCGGCGGCGCTCCGCCACAATCGTAATCTGCAAGTCGCGTGCCTGCCGGACCACCTGCTGCACCACGGTCTCGCCGAAGCGCTTCCACCAGGGCCGCGGACCGCTACGTCCCATGAAGATCTGGGTAACGCGCTGGGAGTGTGCGAATTCCGCGAGGGTGCGCGGTATGTCCTCGCCTTCAATGACGTGCGTCTGAATGCGGAGGTTTCGGGCAAAATTCATATGGCGGTTCACGGCCTCGTCGTTGTCACCCGGGGCTGCCACGTGGACCGCCAGGCACTCCGCCTGAAGGTAGTCAGCCACACGTTTTCCGCGGCGGATCAGATTGGCGGATGCGGGCCGTCCGGTGAGGCAGATCAGGATGCGCTCTCCCGGCTTGGGTGGAAACAGTTTCTCCTCCACCTCGTGCGCGGTGTGGCGCATGGCCAGCTCGCGCAGGGCGCTGAGATTGGCCTCGGTGAAGAAGTTATCCATGGCCCGCCGCGCCTTTTCCGGCGCGTACACGGCGCCCCGCTCGATGCGATTGCGGAGCGCACGAGGGGTGAGATCGACCAGGACCACCTCGTCGGCCTCGTCCACCACCCAATCCGGCAGCGTCTCGCGCACGCGGACTCCGGTCACGTGCCACACCTGGTCGTTCAGGCT
>DATJYJ010000256.1:0-2992 GCA_035578025.1 Verrucomicrobiia bacterium | reverse complement strand
GGTCACCGCGTCGGGAGTGCAGGCGCTCAACCTGGCGATCCGCTGCGTGCTCGACCCGGGCGATGACGCGATCGCGCTGACGCCGGCGTGGCCCAACGGGTCGTCGAGCATGATGATGGCGAACGCGAGCGTGCGGCAGATTCCGCATCCACTGTGCGGCGAGCGGTATCGCGTGGACTTCGACGCGCTGGAAGCCGCGGTGACGTCGAGGACGCGGCTGCTGCTCTACACGTCGCCTTCGAATCCGCTGGGATGGGTAGCGACCGGCGAGGAGCAGCAGGGGCTGCTCGATTTCGCGCGCCGGCACGGATTGTGGCTGCTGGCGGACGAGGTGTATGACCGGCTGTACTACTCGGGCGCGCGGCTGGGCGATCCGGTGCCGTCGATTCTGCGGCGCGCCACGCGCGAGGACGCGGTGATGGTGGTGCATTCGTTTTCGAAGAGCTACTGCATGACGGGCTGGCGCCTGGGTTGGCTGGTGGCGCGGCGGGACGTAGCAGAGAAGGCTACGCAGTTGAACGAGTTCATCGTTTCGCACGCGCCGACCTTCGCGCAGAAGGCCGGAGAGACGGCGCTGGCGGAGGGCGAGGGCGAGCTGGTGCGCATGCTGGAGCGGCTCAAGGAGAATCGCGATTTGTGCCTGGAGGCGCTGCGCGGTGTGCCCGGTGTCACGGTTCCCAAACCCGACGGGGCGTTTTATCTTTTTCCAAAGGTGGATGGATTGAAGGACTCTTTCGCTTTTTGCCGGCGGCTGCTGGAGGAGACGCGGGTGGGGCTGGCGCCAGGTGTGGCGTTCGGCGAAGGAGGCGAGGGCTCGTTCCGGATCTGCTATGCTGCGGAACGGTCGATTTTGGAGCCGGCGATGGAGCGGCTGACCAAATTCCTACGGAGGTGAAAGGTGATCAAAGGCTTCAAGGAGTTCCTGCTCAAGAACAACGTTCTCGCACTGGCGATAGCCGTGATTGTGGGAGGAGCCGTGGGCAAGGTGGTGTCCTCGCTGGCAGCCGACCTGATCATGCCGCTGATCAGCCTGGTGCTGCCGAGCGGCGAATGGCGCGCGGCCAAACTGGTGCTCAGCAAGACGGTCGGGCCGGATGGAAAAGAGGCGGTAAACGCGCTCAACTACGGCACGTTTTTCGGCAACGTGGTGGATTTTCTGATCGTCGCGTTCGTGGTCTACATGCTGACCAAATCGCTGATCAAGGAAGCGCCGGCGCCGCCTCCACCGCCTTCGAAGAACTGCCCGCGATGCAAGGAAGCGGTGGCGGTGGATGCCACGAAGTGCAAGTTCTGCACGGCGGATATCTGAGAGGCTGTAAGAAGACAACTGGCCGCAGATGAACGCAGACAAGCGCGGATAAACCAATCAAGGAACAAATCGTCAACCGCGGTGTCTAAGTCTGGCAGAGGATTGGCCAGATGCTGGACGTGCGCGGGCTGACGAAAAAGTATCGCAATCGCGCGGTGGTGGATCACGTCACGTTCACCGTGCCGCCCGGGCAGGTCACGGGATATCTGGGGCCGAACGGCAGCGGCAAATCGACCACGGTGAAGATGCTGGCGGGGCTGCTGCCGGCCAGCGCGGGACACATCCTGTGGGACGGCCAGGACATCCGGCACGACCTGATCGGCTTCAAACGGCGGCTGGGCTACGTGCCGGAAGAGGCCTTCGTCTATCCGCATCTTACCGGCCTGGAGCATCTGGAGCTGATCGGGCGCCTGCGCCAGTTGCCGGAGGACCTGGTTTCACGCAAGGCCGAAGAATTGCTGCGGCTGCTCTGGCTGCACGAGCACCGGTTCACGCCGATTTCGTCGTATTCGAAGGGCATGAAGCAGCGGGTGCTGATCGCCGGGGCGCTGTTGCACAATCCGGATCTGCTGATCTTCGACGAGCCGCTCTCCGGGCTGGATATCTCGTCGGCGATGCTGCTGCACGAGCTGATCGCGGAGCTGGCGCGGCAGGGGAAGACGATTCTGTACATCTCGCACGTGCTGGAGGTCACGGAAAAGGTCTGCTCGCGCGTGATCATGCTCTACCAGGGCAGGGTCGTGGCCGACGACGAAGTGGGACGGCTGCGCGACCTGATGCACCTGCCGTCGCTGGAACAGATTTTCCGGCAGCTCGCGCGGCAGGACGATGTGGGCGGCGCGGCGCGGGAGATCGCCGCGGTGATGCAGGAGGCGTGATGGGGCTGTTCGGCCTACTGGCCCGGCATTTCTTCGGGCGGTTCTTCGACAACGAGATCGTGTCGCAACACGGCGACATGCGCACCAACGTGGTGCAGGCCTTCGGGCTGGTGGCGACGCCGGGGATTTTTCTGCCGTTCTACATGATTCCGCAGCGGACGCGGTTCGACCAGCCGTTTCTGCACAACTGGATCCTGCTCAGCGACTACTATTTCTTCGTGCTGTACAGCATGGTGGTGATGGGATTCGTGATGGTGTTCGAGTGGGACGCGATTTTTCCGGACCGCAAGGATTATCTCATCCTGACGCCATTGCCGCTGGGCGGCGGAGCGATCTTCGCGGGGAAGACCGCGGCGCTGATGGTCTTCCTGGGGCTGTTCCTGCTGGACGCCAATTTTTTCTGTACGCTGCTGGGACCGCTGGTGAGCGGCGGGCCGGAAGCCACGGGAGCGATCGTGTGGCGGCTGTTCGCCGTGCACGCGGCGGCGGTAGCGGGCGGCGGCGCGTTCGTCGTGTTGTGTATCGCGAGCATTCAGGGCGTGCTGATCAACGTGCTCACCGGCCGGGCGTTCCGGCGCATTTCGCCGTGGGTGCAGATGTCGGTGATGGGGTTGCTGATCGTGGTGCTGTTTCTGACGCCGTTGATGTGCGCGTCGATCCGGCCGCTGGTGACGAGCCGGAGTCCGCTCTTGTGGTGGTTCCCGCCGTTCTGGTTTCTGGCGATGTACCTGGATCTGCTTCCCGGGCAGCCCGCGGGCCCGCTCTTCCACCAGATCGCCCCGCTGGCCCGGCAGGGGCTGGCGAT
>DATJYJ010000255.1:0-15503 GCA_035578025.1 Verrucomicrobiia bacterium | reverse complement strand
GCCGGTGCTGCTGGTGGACCCGAACCAGGTCAGGATCCAGATCCCGTACGAAGCGGGCGCGGGGCCGGCGGTGCTGGGCATCAACAAGAACGGCGAGATCGCGGGCCACCAGTTCACACTCGGGCCGGCGTCGCCGGGCGTGTACGCGGACCCGAACCTGAGCGCGAAACAGGGTGGCTACGGGACGGTCTACGTGGCCGGCATCGGCGAGACGACGCCCGCGCTGAGGACCGGGTTCACAGTACCGGCCAATACGCCGGCCAGCGCGCTGGCGAGGCCGGCGCTGCCGCTGAGCGTCACCATCGGCGGCGAGCCGGCGTTTGTCCAGTTCGCGGGCGTACCCGCGGGACTCATCGGCGTGGCGCAGGTGAACTTCCTGGTGCCGGCCGATGTGCCCAGCGGTCCGCAGCCGCTGGTGGTCACCGTGGGCGGAGTGAGCAGCGCGCCGGTGACGCTCAACGTGCAGTAGCCTCACTCGCCGCCCCCGAAGGGCGGGAAGTAGAGCGTGCGCCGGTTGCACTGCGGGCACAGGCAGGTGAGGGCTCCGAGCCGCTTCAGACCGGCAGAGGGCGAGCCTGCGCCGCACTGGACGCACACGTTCACCATGGCGGGCAACTCGACCGGCTCGGCGGCGGCGGTGCGATCGAAGTAGAACGCCCAGCCGTACAGCGCGAGATCGGAGTGGAACGCGCGATCGAGCCAGCGCGTGCCGAGGTACAGCGAGGCGTGGACGGCGCGGATGGCGCGGCGCGGCAGGAGGCGGAGGCGGAGCAGGCGGCGCTGGAGATCGGGCGGTGGGGATTCGAGCAGCGGGAGCACGGTGGAGAGATACGAGAACGAGCTGTAGAGCTTGCGCCAGCGGACGAGGCGCAGGCCGGTAGTACGCTGGACGAGGCCGACGATCTCAGCGCGGCGGAAGCGATTCACGTGGCCGCCGCCTTCGAAGAGATAGCGGTAGACGCCATCGCAGACCCCGCGGCCATCGGGCACGGCGACGGAGAGCGCGCCGCCGGGCTTGAGCACGCGGGAGACTTCGCGCAATGCGGCCTCGGGTGCGGCGACGTGCTCGAGCACGTGATGGCAGACGACGTAGTCGAAGGCAGCGGCAGCGAACGGCATCTGGCCGGCGTTGCCGAGGACCGACGGGCGGACCGCGGGGTCTTCATCGAGGCCAATGACGGTGCAGGCAAGCTCGCGGGACTGCTGGTTGCCGCCCGCGCAGCCGACATCGAGCAGGCGCTCGCCGGCGCGCGGGGGCGTGGTCCAGTCAAACATCTACAGGCATACCTGCACGTGCGGGGCGTGGCGGGCCACTTCGGCCACGAACGCGGCGGGGTCGGCGGGGTTGAGGATCAGCTCGGGGTCGTTGCCGACGCGGACCGCGATGTGGGTGCCGAGGGTGCCGATGAAGGTGATGGCGCGATAGGGAATGGTCCAACGGACCAGGCCGGCTGTGACGCGGAGCGCGTCGGGCGCGGTGACATAACGTTGCGGAAAGGCCATCGCGATGAGACAGATGAGCACCGGGACGCCGATCCATGCGTTGCCTCCGAGGGCAAGGACGGCGACCACATAGACGATGGCGACGAGATGCCACACTTCAAGCTTGGATTTGTGCGTCATATGAATGAGATTCCTCCGATTGCCGCGGGCGGCCGGGCGGGCCGCTCCGCGGCTGGACGGGCTAAAGCCTGTCCCACATCATTTGCGTTTTGCCTTTAGGTCGGCGAGGAGGCGATCGATCTCCTCCTGCTTTTCCATGGCGGCGAACTTTTCGCTGACGTCGTCGGTGACCAGCTCGGCGGCGGCTTGCGCCGTGGCTTCGCTATGGCGGACCTTCGACTTCATGCGGTCGAAGGCGGCGGCGTGGGATTCGCCGTTGATGTCGCCGGCCGCATTGGTGGCGTTGCGCATGGCGCGCGAGCGGCGGTGCTGGGCGATGAGCAGATCGCTTTTGGACTGCGCTTCGGCGAGCTTCTGCTGAAGCTTGAGGAGCGCGGCCTTGAGATTTTCGACCTGCACTTTCTGGTCTTCCACCTGCTGGCGGAAGCCTTCAGCCATCTGTTTGTAGCTCATGCTGCGCTCCAGGGCGGCGCGGGCGAGATTCTCGTCGTTTTTGTCCAGAGCCATTTCGGCACGGTGCGTCCACTGCCGCTCGTTCTCCTGGGCCTCCTGCGCCTTCTTCTCGAGGACGTGCTGGTCGGCGATGGAGATGGCGACCTGGGTCTTGACCTGCATGAGCTGATTCTGCATGTCGAGGATGACCTGTTTGATCATCTTCTCGGGGTCCTCGGCCTTATCCACCAGATCGTTGAGATTGGCTCGGATGAGGGTTGCGACGCGATCTAAAAGTGCCATAAAGAGTCTCCTTATTGCGACCCAGGAGGGTCGCGTTACTGCTTGGGTGGCTTGTCGCCAATGCTGCGGACCTTGGCGAACAGATCATTGAGCGGCATGCCGCTCAGGGTTTCGAACAAGGCGGGGATCTGCGCCGCCATTTTGGTGAGATCTCCGGTGACTTTGTTGAGGCCGGCGGAATCGCCGTTGCCGGTGGAGACGACGGTGATCCTGTCCACGTTGGCCAGCGGCGCGGCGAGGGCCCTGACGACTTCCGGCATGTTGCTGATGAGCTTGTCGACGATGGCCGCCTGGTTGAATTCCTGGTAGGCCTCGGCCTTGATGTTCATGGCCTTGGCTTCGGCTTCGCCCTTCTTGAAGATGATCTCGGCTTCGGCTTCGCCCTGCGCGCGGATGGCGGAGGCGCGACCTTCGGCCTCCATGATGAGGCGCTGCTTCTCGGCTTCGGCAAGGGTTTCGATGCGCTTGCGCTCGTACTCGGCGGCCTTGGCCACGGTCGCGGTCAGTTCGGCCTCGCGGCGCTTGATTTCGGCTTCCTGCACCAGGACCTCGTGCTCCTTTTCGACCTGGTGGATGGTGACCTCTTCGGCGCGAACCTTCTGCTGCATGACGTTGGTCTGGATCTCGTAGGCCTTGTCGGCCTGGGCCTGCTGGCGCTTGACGCCTTCGATGTACTCGGCCTTCTTGATTTCGAGATCGCGCTGGGCCTCGGCCTGCTTGGCCTGGGAGAGGGTCTCGGCGAGCACGCGCTCCTGGTCGGCCTTGGCCTTGGCGATGGCGGCTTCACGCGCGGCTTCGGCGCGTTTGATGGCGGTATCGCGCTCGGCTTCGGCGGTGGCCACGTCGGCATCGCGCTTGATGCGGGCGACGTCGGGGCGGCCCATGTTGGTGATGTACTCGTTCTTGTCGCGGACCTCTTTGATGGTGAAGGAAATGACTTCGAGGCCCATCTTGTTCATGTCGTCGGCGCAGGTGGAGCGCATGCGCTCGCCGACCATTTCGGGCTGCTTGACGATCTCTTCGACGGTGAGCTGGCCGATGATGCCGCGCAGGTGGCCTTCCATGACGAGGCGGATGAGGCCTTCGCGCTCCTCGGGGGCCTTGGTGAGGAACTGTTCGCTGGCGGTGAGAATGGATTCGGGATCGCTCTTCACCTTGATCTGGGCGACGGCTTCGACGGTGACGGCGACGCCCTGCCTGGTGTAGAGGTCTTGCTTGGGGGCGACGTCGAAGCTCATGAGCTCGAGCGAGAGGCCGCGGCAGCTTTCGACCATGGGAAAAATGACGGTGCCGCGGCCTTTGACAACGCGGGTTCCGCGGAAACCGTAGACGATGATCGCCTCGTGCGGGCCCGCCTTGCGGAAGAGCTTGGCGAACATCATCATGAGGAACAGGATCGCGAGCAGCATCAGCCCGACGATCACGAAAATCTGTTGGGTGTCCATAAAGTAGCGCTTCTCCTATTGATTGCGGGGCTCGAGTTCGCCGGAGAATTCGTCCCACGGGCGAACGTAGGCGATGCCCTTTTCGTAGCGGGTGACTACGACCTCGGCGCCCCTGGGAATGGCTGCGCCGGTTTCGGCCCGCGCGCCGGTGACGCGGCGCGTGCCGCCCTGGGTATAGATCAATTCCCCGGTGCCGCCGGGACGGATGGCGATGCTGAGCTTGCCGAGGACGCCGATCATGTCGTAATCGGCGGGATCGAGGGCCTGCTCGCGGGCCATGAGTACCTTGGCAAGGAACCAGAAGACTACCGCGGCGCCGCCTAGACCGCTGAGCGTGGCGATGCCCAGAGCGACGGCGAACCAGACGCCGTAGTGATGGGAGAGCAGGTAGCCGGTGCCGCCGAACCAGGTGAGGAAGGCGGCGAGGGTTCCCAGGTTAAAGAAGGATACGGTGGTGCCGTGGGCGCCGGCTTGGCCGTGGCCCAGATGAATCCCGTGGTGCAGATGCAGGTGCGGCAGATGCAAGTGCGTGGTGCCAGCCAGGAGCGAAAGCAGGCTCAGGCCGAAGCCGACCAGGAAGCAGATGAGGTAGATGTCAGACCAGGTCATGGACTTTCACCGCCGTTTGGATTTGGGCGCCGGGGCGACCGGCGCCTTGAGGACCTCGATGAGCCGCTCGGCGAGGCCCTGGTTTTCCAGGATGGTGCCGAGCAGGATGAGGCACATGCGCGAGTCCTTGTGTTTGGCGACGGTCAGCAGGGCGTGATGCAGCTCGGCATCGCGTGCGAAGCGCTCCGCGCCGCTGACGAGATAGAGATCGAGCTTGTCTTCGACGGCGCCGAGGTCGCTCAGCAGTTCGTTCTGGAAGCCCTCGGGGTCATCGACGAGATAACCTGGATGGACTTTGAAGAACCGGGCGAGCAGCATGCGGGTCGAGTTGGTGAGGTGCGGGCGGGCGCCGCTTTCGATCTGCGAGAGGTAGCTCTGGCTGATGCCCTTGCCCTGCTCGGATTGGACGAGGCGGGCGAGCTCAGCCTGAGAGAGCTCCCGGTCGAGTCCGCGGAGAGCGCCTTCGACTTCCCGGAGGTATCGGAGCTTCTCACCTAGTGTCATATAGCAATCTGTGATGACTATATTGCAAATTGCGATGAGTGTCAAGAGGGATTTTTGGAGCGGGGGGACTGAGGGATCGGATTTGTGAGTTTTGTTGAAAACAAAGGAGAATTTGGGTTCGCTCGGTAATACGCGCCGCTTGCCTCCCGGGGTAGAGGGCGGTGCGGGGAACGACGGACGGGGACGAAAAAGGGTGCGTTGGCGCATGTGTGCTCCTGATCGACGCTAGCACGGGGGAAGGCGGGGGAAAGGGGCGGGCGGGGATAACTTGTTTGGAATCAGATGGAAATTGGTGAAAAATCCGGTGATTGAAGAAGGTTTGCTGCGAATTGCGCGACCCTGTATGGAAAGGCCGCAGGTGATGCTGTCCTGAAAGTAAGGCGGCGCGTCAACTCGCTAGCAGGTTCCCTTGCGGGGGACACCGGGTCCGTAACAGGGCGCGGCCATCCTACCCGGGGGAACCGATTTCGCTACTAGCGTTTTGCGTTCACCCTTACGACCTGATGACGAGCCGCCTGCGTACTCCCACGGAATTTCTCTTCTCCGCCCTTTGACTTCGGCCGGCGTAATTTGTGTGTGGAAAGTCGCAGTCTCCCGCTGTTCTGATTCATAAGAACGACCAATCGGAAGAAAGGCAGACTGATCATGACCGTTTCGAGACTTGTACGCGTGGCAGCCCTGCTGTCGCTATCGGGATTCAATGTGGCGCTGGCAGACACTATGATTTTTTCGGACGACTTCAACGGCACGAGCCTGAACCCGTCGTGGCAGGTGCAGCCGGGACAGGGGAGCTACTCGGTTGGCGGCGGGAATCTGCGCTACTACCTTCAAGGGCCGTTGTCGAGCCCGTTTACCTGGTTCACGACAAGCACCAATTTGGCGTATGCCTTTACCGGAACCGATTGGGAAATTGACACAAAGGCCACCTATCACCTGGTTTGGCTCGACAACAGCGGCAACTCCACTGGCGCCCAAGCCGGGCAGGTTCTGGTCAGCTTCAATCAATCGTCGCCGTCCAGCGATGTTGCCCAATTCGGCCGCGGGGTCGATGCCTGGTACGCGTCCGACTACATGACGGCGAGTTACGGCGCGGCATCTTCCGCGAATGTCATCAATCCGGCCGACGGCACGATTCCGAGCTGCCAGCCATACTGCGCGGGAGTGACAAACAATGTCGCCGACGGGCAATATTGGTATCAGATCATCAGGCACGGCGGCAGTCTCCAAATGAACTACAGCTACGACGGCATCACTTACAATACTGCCCTGTCGGTTACACTGGCCGACCCTGCGGACACGTATAACGACTTGTTATTGAGCGCCACAACATACTCGACCGCAGGTTCTTATACGGACTATGATTACGTCTACGTAAAGGGCTTGTCCTCGACGGTCCCGGAGCCTGGCGCGGCGATCCTGCTGGGGACGGTGCTGGCCGGCCTACTGACGGGTATGCGGACCAAGTTCAGCAGATAGGAAGTCGCGCCAGACGGTTACTGTTTTTTCAACGGAGGCGGCTGCACGTAGGACGAGTCTGCCGGCTGTTCGTTGGCGAACCGGTCGTCATCCTTCAGCTCCTTCTTTAACCGGTAGAGCTGCTCCTTCAAAGCGGCCACGGTCTTCTGCGCCTTCGGATCGTTGTAGATGTTGTGCATTTCCAGGGGATCCGCCACGAGGTCGTAGCATTCCCACTGGTCTTTTTTCCAGAAGTAGATCAGCTTGTGAGTCTCGGTGCGGATTCCGTAATGCGCGCGGGTGTTGTGGTCTCCCGGATCGTGGTAGTAGCGGTAGTACATCGCGCGGCGCCAATCGCGCGGCGTATTTCCCTTCCAGATGGGGAGAAAACTCCGGCCCTGCATATCGCCAGGGGTGGGTTGTCCGGCCAGATCCAGGAAGGTGGGAGCGAAGTCGCAGTTGATTCCAATGGCGCGCGAGGTGGAGCCCGGACGGATCACTCCAGGCCAGCGCACCAGGAAGGGCATGCGCAGCGACTCCTCGTACATGAAGCGCTTGTCAAACAGCCCGTGCTCGCCGAGGAAGAATCCCTGGTCGCTGGTATAGATGACGACCGTGTTCTCCCTGAGGCCGTTGGCGTCCAGCCAGTCGAGCACGCGGCCGACATTGTCGTCGACGCTTTGAACGCACGCCAGGTAATCCTGCATATACCGCTGATACTTCCAGTCCTCCAGAGCCTTGCCGGTCAATTTCCGGTTGACTCCGTCGACGACGGCTTCCACTTCCGTGGGTTTCTCCGAAAGCCATTTCTGTGCGTCGGCGCGCGAGAGCCCCGGCGGAGGAATGAGTTTGAGATCGCGCCGGGTCAGGTCGCGGAAAACCGATTGCTGCTGCTCGCGGAGCGCGTCGGTTCGGCCCGAATAGTCATCGCGCAGCGTCGGCGGTTCCGGAATATGTTTGCCCTCGAACTGCTTGCGATGCTTTTCGTCGGGCGTCCATTCCCGGTGAGGCGCTTTGTGATGCGACATCATGAAGAACGGTTTGTCCTTGGGCCGGTTCTTCAATACGTCAAGGGTAATATCCGTGATGATGTCCGTGGCGTAGCCTTTATAGACGACAGAGCCGTCCTTGTCGTACAGGGTCGGATCATTGTAGACTCCCTGGCCGGGCAGGATGTTCCAGTAGTCAAATCCGGTAGGATCGCTGCCCAGGTGCCACTTTCCGACCATGGCCGTGTAGTAGCCCGACTGCTGAAGCTTCGTTTGCACGGTGGGCTGCGATCCGTCAAAGCGGTTGAATACGGGAACACCGTTCATGTGGCTGTACTTGCCGGTGAGGATGGTGGCGCGGCTGGGGGTGCAGATGGAGTTGGTGGCGAAAACGCGGTCCATGCGGATGCCTTCCCTGGCGATCCGGTCGAGGTTGGGGGTCTGATTGACCCTGCTGCCGTAGCAACTGATCGCTTGAGAGGCATGATCGTCGGTCATGATGTACAAAATGTTCGGCCTCTGCGCCGGCGCGCCGAATCCCCGCCTGATCAGCGGTCCGGAAGCAAGCAGGGGCGCGGCTGCCAGCCGTGCGGCTTGTGTCGCGAAGGACCGCCGGGTGATGTTCGATTGATTGCTGCTCATGGGTTTAGATTCCGGTTCTATTCCTTGCCAAAGTCGTTACCAGACCAGCTTCAGGCCGAGTTGCTGGTTACGGGGCGTGTCGGCGCTGGTGATCTTTCCGAATGCGGCGGTTCCCAGCGTCGCGCCGGGCACGCCGAAGCGAGGCGTATTGGTGAAATGGAACGACTCGAACCGGAACTGAAGCCGTATCCGCTCACGAATCGCAAAGTCCTTGTTCGCCGAGAAGTCCCAGTTGAAGAAACCGCGCTGCCGCATGATGTTACGACCGGCGGTTCCGAGAGTATATGGCGCATTATTGACGAAGACAGCGGTATTGAAATCCTGATCGACGGTGCGGTTGAACGCATACGGGTCGCCGGTCACGTTCGGCCGGTTTACGACCGAGAACGTGCCGGTATTGGCGGGATTGCCGGACGAGATGACACTGAACGGCATACCATTGGCGATGGTGAAGATGCTGCCCAAGGCCCATCCGCCAATGAAGCCATCGGCGACTCGCGACATGCCGGACCCGAAGTGGCGTCCCCTGCCTACGGGGAGCTGATAAACTCCGCTGCCGACGAACCGTTGAGGAATATCGATATTGTCGACGGAACGCTCGTTGCGGAGATTGCGGGGGTCCTGGTAACCGCAATTCGTGGTGTCGCCGGCGGCGGATGCGCCGCAAATGTCGCCGATGGCCTTGGAGAAGGTGTACGACGCCAGCAGCGTGAGACCTTGCGAGAATCGCTTCTCGAGCCGCGTCACCAAAGCGTTGTAGTTCGTGTTGCCGTTGAAGTGGTAGCCGTAAATCGGTCCGAGAGCGGCGACGATCGACGTGCCTGGGACCGCAACGGTCTGGTACGGCCTCTTGGCGTTGATGGCGCCCGGTCCCGGAGGCGAATAGTTCTCGTCGGCAACGCGTTCGAGGTGCGTCCCCTTGCTTCCCGCGTAACCCACTTCCAGCAGCCAATTTCCGCCGAAATCGCGTTGGATATTGAAATTCCATTGTTGCGCGTAGGGGCTGATGGCTTGCCGTTCAATGCTGGAGAGTTGGACGCCGGTGGCTTTCGAGACGTCGAGCGCCCCCGGGGGGAGCCCGTTGGCGAGCGTAAAAGCGGGCGAGGTGGTGCTCCCATTCAAGGTGACGCCATAGGCGAAGGGCAGGTTGCCGATCAGCCACTCGGCGTCGCCCAGCGGTTCCATGTACGAATAGAAGATTCCATATCCCGAGCGGATCACCGTGCGCGCGCCCAACTTATAGGCGAATCCCACGCGCGGCATGAAGTTATTCTTATCCGTGGCAGTCATCGCGCGCTCGTAGCGGCTTCCACCTCCCTTGGCCGTCACGAGCTGCGGGTTCGAAGGGCTCGTCCAGTTATCGAAATCGCCGATGCGGTCGCGTTTCTCGACAAATGGGAGCACTACCTCGTATCGCAGGCCGAGGTTCAGCGTGAGATTGGGTGTGATCTTCCAGTCATCCTGGATGAACGCGGCGTCGTTCCAACTTCTCAAATTGACCTGCAACCTGGTGTTCCAGGTGAAGCCGCTCACCATCCCCAACAGAAAGTCGGCCATGCCGTCTTTGGTGTATTGGCCGTTGAACGCATAGGGACCTCCGATTTCGTTTCGGATGTTGAATATGTTGTTCTGCGATTTAATCAGGCTTCCGCCGAATTTGAGGCTATGTTTGCCGTGAGTCCAGGTGACATCGGCAGTGAGCTGGCGATTTTGGGAATCGCGGTAGACCGGATTGTTCGGTCCAAGTCCGAGCGAGGCGTAACCGGTGGGATTGAAATTAGAGAAAGATCCCGGAATGGAGTTGGTCCCGCCATTGAGGCCGAGCTGTTGATTGTAAAACTGGCCTCTCGTAGACGCCGGGTTGTCGCGCGCGAAGAAGCCGTAGTTCCAGCCGCCGCGCACGGAAAGGATCAGTGTCGGGGTGAAGATGTGGTTCCAGGTGGCGCCCGTGTTGATGCCGTCGATATAGGAATCGAAGGGATTGCCGCCGTAGGCGGGGGCCGGGAGAGAGAAAACAGCGGGCAGCGTCGCGTGCTGCTGGCTCATTCGCCAGAACATATTGTCCTTGCTCCCCAGGTTGGCGTCTCCCCGCACATCGAACTTGTTCACATCCTGGTTACTCGGCGATTGAAACGTGAAGTTGGTTGCGACGCTCGAAGTCATCGGCGCCGGGTACAGGTTGACCAGCTTGACGGACAGCGGATCGAGTCGCGAGCTGGGAATTACGTTGTTCGGGAACGGGCTGCCGGTTCCGGGATCGATGATCGCGATTTTGCGCTGCGCGTTCAGTTCCGTGAAATCGCCGGTGCGCATGGACGGTGTGGGAATCGTGCTTACCGTGATTTGGGTCTGCCGGATCTTGGTGCCCTCGTAATCGCCGAAGAAGAACAGCCTGTTCTTGCCGTGGACGATTTTCGGAATGAACACCGGGCCTCCCACCGAAAAGCCGTACTGGTTGCGCTTGAATGGCGGCTTCGGACCGGGCGGGGCGAAGAAATTCTCCGCGTCGAGTTTCTCGTTCCGGAGGAACTCGAAGGCCGACCCGTGAAGCTCGTTCGTGCCCGATTTGGTGGTGACGTTGACCACGGCACCCAGCGCGCGTCCGTACTCGGCCGCAAACGAGTTGGTCTGAACCTTGAACTCCTGTATGCCGTCGATCGACGGCTGCACCATTTCCGAGCGGCGCTGAGCGCCCGCGAGTTCCACGGGATTATTGTCCACGCCGTCCAGCAGGAAGTTATTCTGCGTGTCCCTCATGCCTCCCGAGGAGAATCCGACAAACCGGGCGTTGCTCAGCGGCTGCACGGTTCCCGCCGACAACAGCGCGAGGTCGTCGTAAGTGCGGCCGTTGAGGGGCAGATCGACAATCTGCTTGTTCGCGATCACCTGGCCCTGGCTGGCCTCGACAGTATTCAATTGCGGAGCAGCGGCCTGAACCTCGACTTTTTCCGCCATGCCGCCCACTTCGAGGGTGAGATCGAGTTCGGCGCGCTGATCGACGGCAAGCACGACACCGGAACGAACCAGCGTTTTGAACCCCTGGCTTTGAACGCTCACCTGGTATTCGCCGGGAAGCAACAGCGGGACCGTATAATACCCGCTGGAATTGGTTTGCACTTCGCGAGCCGCGCCGCTGGCGATGCTGGTCACGCTGACCGTAGCACGTGGAATGACTGCGCCGGATGCGTCCATTACGCGCCCAGTGATCTCCGCCGTTTGGGAGAAAGCACTGCCGCAAGCGAGCACCACCAGAAGAGCCATGCCTGGGTACCGGGATGCAAGACGTTCGCACATATGTTCCCCTCCTTTCAAACCGGATGCGGGCATCTGTTTGGGGTCCTTTTCAGGTATCATACATCGTCAGGCCGCCCGAGTTGCCGCGGTGCACTATTCAATCGGCGCCGTGCCCAGACCACAGGACGCGTACAAACAAACCGCCGCTCGCGCCCGCGGAGAGTGAGGCGGCGGCTGCCGGTGGGGGGCACGGGGTACGAGGACGAGCGATCAAGTCGTGCGCCCGGATTGCGGGCCGTTGCCGCGCAGGTGCTGAACCGGAACCGCGTGCTCCCATGAAATCTCGTCCTTCGAAATGCCCAGAGCGGCTGCCAGCCGTTCGCGCTGCGACGGGCTGGGGATGTAGTTGCCGCCGGCGATGGCCCTGACCAATTTCGAATCCAATCCGGTGACAGCGACGAGTTGGGCCACGCCGATTCCGGCCTCCTCCATATGGCGCGCCAAGGATTTCATGACGGCCGCCATCTTATCACGCCAACGGTTGCAGCGGCGCAGTCCGCGGACCGTCACGCCTGGAGTCTCGGAGCCGGTCGTGATTCGAACCGAGATGTAGGGCGCGCGCCTTTACCCAGCCGGATCGATGCATTCAAAATTGTGGAGAGGGGAACAAGACCGCCGAGCTTCAGCCTTCCGAGACCGTGCATTCCCGCGGAGGCCATGCAGCCACATTCCTGACAAACCGGGTTCCCACCGAGCTGGCACGGCGTGATGGAGGTCCTCAGATCGGCCGAAAGGGAAGTGGTCAGCCGGGCGAATTCGCACTCTTCGGGCGAGCGCGGCGCGTTGCGGTAACCGTCGAGCACCATCCGGGGCAAATGCACTTTCGGGAAACGCACTGTAGCGGACAACTCCTGAAGCAGGGTTTCGCGATCTTGCGCGCGCAGCCGCTCCGGCGAGTTGTCGCCTTCCTGTGGAGTGTAGATGCTGAACCAGATCTTCCGGACCTCAGGCCGGTCCGACCAGAACCTGCAAAACTCACTCAAGTATCCCGGCCGCGAAAGCATCGGCCTGGTAACCGTGCAATGCACGATCACGCGGTGCGGAGCGATATGCTTCAGAATGCGATCGTAGGTGGCGGGCGATCGGCGAGCGTCGTGTTCAGGGGCCAAGCCGTCAATCGAGACGACCAGGTGCAGGGACTGGATGTGCTTCCACTCCTCCGGAATCGCCCGAACGGCGCTGGTGACCAGTTGCACTTCCACTCCCATCCGATCGAGCAGCGGCAAAAGCTCGCCAAGCTCGCGGTAGCGAACCAAGGGTTCTCCGCCGACGATCGAGACATGGACAGGGCGAAGCCGCCTGACGACTGCGGCGGCCGCCCTCACCAGATCCTGTCCCCGATAGTCCGAGAGCTGCCGCAAGGTGATCAGCGGCCCGAGGTGGTCGGGAGAATATGCATAGCATCCGGGGCAGTTGAGCGGGCACTCCCTGGTGATCTCGAGCGAGAGAAAGGGAGTATGTCCCCGCAGGACGCGTCCCCACACGCGCAGAACATCCGTTTTCTTCATTTCATCTTTGGCTCAGCGGCGTTTGACGGTCCGGCAGAACGTCGCCCGGTTCTACCGGTTTGTTGATCGAATCACTGATTCTCGCCGACAATTCGACTGCGATACCCTTGCCGGCTCGAGGGCCCTCCCTTCCATCCCTGCAGGGCAGTCTGCCCTGCGACCTTCCTCATGATACTCCCGATCGGCTCGATGGCTTTGCCGGCGCTGAGCGGCTTAGCACCAATCGGGGGTTCAGGAACGAACATCGAGACCGGAGTTGCGGGGTGGATCGCTCAAAGCCGATACCCTCGTTGAGCATCAATCGAACCGAGGCTGCTTAGAACCGTGTCGCGGCTTCAACCGCGGCCGTAAAGATTTGTTAAGGAGCGTGCCCGGGACGCAACCAGGAGCGGCGCCGCGCCGTTTAAGGCCTTTGACAGTGATGAAATCACACCTTCTGCTCCTCGCCTTCGGCGCGTTGTCGCAGGGACTCACGGTGCAGCAGATGAAAGAGCTCGCGCTCGAGTGGGTGCAGCCGGCCAACACCGGCCCGGGCGGCGCAGGCGGCGGCCTCGGCGGAAGCTCGGCCACGCGTCCGATCGCGACGAAGCTGTGGTCGGTTCCGAAATACAAGGAGCGGTATCGGGAGATCTACCGGAGCCTCGTGGAGAAGCAGATGGTCCCGTCGCAAGTGGTGGCACGAATGAACGCGCTGCGGGCATTGATCCGGCCGTGGGTGGAGAAAGACACGCAGAAGCTAGTCACGATGGCGGAGTTCGAAGCAGCCATGACTTCCGACGCGGGCAGCTCGAATCCGGGCGGCGGAGCGGGACCGGGAGGGCCGGGAGGCGGCGGGCAGAGCGGCGCGCCGGGACTCCAACCGTTCATCGAGGGCCGCGCTGCCTCGATCCAGGCCCTGCTGGACGGCCAGACGCCGCTGACGATCTCCGCCACGCCCACGTCGTTGTTCCTGGCCCAGACCACGGGCTCCACGACGGCTTCGGCGCAGGCGGTGGCAGTGTCGCTCTCAGATTCGAAGACGGGGAACTACACAGCCACAACGTCGGCCTCGTGGCTGACTGTGGGCGCGCCGAGCGGAACGCTTCCGGGCAGCCTGCAGATATCGGCGCGAGCGGCGGGGATGCCGGCGGGAACGTACCCGGGGACAGTCAGCATCGCGGTATCGGGCGCGAGCAACACGCCATTTTCGATTCCCGTGGTCATGAGCGTAGTGAGCACGCCGTCGCTGGTGACGAGCCCGGCGTCGCTGACGCTGACGTCGTTCGGCGGGGGAGGTCCGCAGGGCGGGGGCGCGGGCGCGCTTACCCAGACGCTGCTGGTGGCGAGCACCGCGGGCTCCTCCGCGTTCGCCGCAAGCGTCTCGGGCTCCACCTGCGGCAACTTCCTCGCGGTCTCGCCGGCATCGGGGACCACGCCCGGCACATTGACCGTGACCGCCACGCCTCCCGCGACGGGCGGCAACTGCACGGCGCGCATCGACGTGACGTCGAGCGGGTTGACGGCCGCAGGGGTCGCAGTCACGCTGACGGTCCAAACCGGTCCGGCAGGCGGCCAGGCGCCGGCGATCACCTCGATCGTCAACGCTGCCAGCTATGTCGCGGGTCCGGTGGCTCCGGGCACGATCCTGACGATCTTCGGCGCGAACCTCGGGCCGCGGAATCTGGTATCCGGGCTCGCCACCACGCTCGGCGGCGTCGGCGTCACCTTCGACAACGTGGCCGCCCCGATTCTGTATGCCCGCACCAACCAGGTTGGGATCATCGTGCCGTTCGAGGTGTCCGGCAAGACGCAAGCGGCGGTGCAATTCACGTATAACGGGCAGCAGGCGCCGGTGACGCAGCAGGCGATCAGCCCGGCGGCTCCGGGGATCTTTACGACTGCCTCGACCGGCACCGGGCAGGCGTCGGTGATCAACCAGAGCGGAGTAGTGAACGGCCCGAATGCGCCCGCCGCGAAAGGTTCGACGGTAGCGATTTACGTGACGGGCGCCGGCAATCTACGGCCCTCGGGCAAGACCGGCGCGCTCGGTACGGCGGACATGGCGATCGCCGCGAGTGTCGCCGTGACCATCGCCGGACAGCCCGCGACCGTACAGTATAGCGGCGCTGTTCCCAACTCGGTGCAGGGGCTTTATCAGATCAACGCGGTGGTGCCGTCCGGCGCCGCGAGCGGGAGCGTGTCCGTGGTGGTAACCGTCGGCGGTGTTGCGTCGCAGAGCAACGTGACGATGTACGTCCAACAATAGCCGGGGCATCCGCGGCCGGTTGCCAGACGAATTCGACCGCGACGCTGCTCTCAGACGAGGCGCGCGCGGCTAAGCCCGATAGAGCAAGTTTCGCGCGCGAGCAGACTGGAAAGACAGGAGATCGGCCTGCCATTCGGCTTCGATCGAGTCGAGCGGGGCGCCCTCGTCGAGACACCGGCGGACGCGGTCCGTGCCGGCCAGGATATCGATCGGCAACTTTTCATATTCATATTCGAACGGCGGCTGGCGCCAGGCGAATTGTCCCGGAGCCAGCTGGATGGCGGCGCGGAGGATCGCCAGGCCGGTCCGGAAGGGCTGAAAGCGAGACCGGCCGGTCACGTGAACCTGCACGCCGCCGCAGAGTTGGCCGCACCATTTATCGAAGGTAGGACGAAACCAGACCGGGCGAAAGTGCGCGCCCGGCAGCTTCAGCGCGTTCAGGGCGGCGGCCATG
>DATJYJ010000254.1:0-11641 GCA_035578025.1 Verrucomicrobiia bacterium | reverse complement strand
CACCGTGACCGTCGCGTCGATCAGGCGGTCGCCCGCCTTGATTTTGGCGGTCCACTTCGAGGTCCCGGGAGTCAGCGGCGCAACCACCTTCGGCAGCTCCGAGTTCGCGGCTACAGGCGCCTTCACCACCACCGTCTTCGGATCGACCGTGATCTCCTTCAGGCGCGCGGCAGTTTCTTCTGTCATCTCTTCCTGGCACCGGCCGCCCAGATGCTTCGCCAGAAATTTCTCGGCAGCCGCGTACATCGCGAGGTTGTTGATGGGCCGCGCGAAGCCGTGGCCCTCGTCCGGCGCAACCAGGTATTCCACCGGGAACCCGCGATCGCGCAGCGCCACCACGATCTGGTCGGCCTCCCGCTTGTTGACCCGCGGATCGTTGGCGCCCTGCACCACCAGCAGCGGCGTCTTGATTTTGGTGGCCGAGTTCAGCGGCGATTGGCGATCGAGTTGCGCCTTGCCTTCCGGAGTCCGTGGGTCGCCCATGCGCTTGTAGAACATCGCGCGGATAGGCTCCCAGTAAGGCGGGATCGCCTCCAGCAGCGTGATCAGGTTCGAAGGCCCGACGATGTCCACGGCCGCGGCGTACTGATCCGGCGTGAACGTGACGCCGGCCAGCGTCGCATATCCGCCGTACGAACCGCCCATAATGCCGATGCGCTTCGGGTCGGCGATGCCTTTCGCAACCAGGTATTTCGCTCCCCACGTCACATCGTCCTGCATCTTCTGGCCCCACTCGAGATTCCCGGCATCCAGAAACTTCTTGCCGTAGCCCGTGGACCCGCGGAAGTTCGGCTGCAGCACCGCATACCCGCGGTTGGCCAGGAACTGCGGCATGCCGCTGTACCCCCACCCGTCGCGCCCCCATGGACCGCCGTGCGGCACCACAATCGCTGGCAGGTTCTTCGCCTCGACACCCTTGGGCAGCGTGAGATAAGCCGGGATCTCCAGCCCGTCCGACGATTCGTACCGCACCGGCTTCATCTCGGCCAGGTATGCGCGCGTCAGCTTTTCGCGGCTCCGGTATTGCAGCGTGAGTTTCTTGGTCGTTCGGTCGAACAGCCACACCTCTCCCGGCTCGGTATCGCTGTAGGCCGTAGCCAGCCACAGCCGCTCGTCGAGGGTGCTCGACGCGCGGCCGATCTCTTTGCCCGGTAACTGCTTCTGAATTGTCCGGTAATCGGCTTCCCAGCTCTTGTCCTTCCAGTAGTAGCGGAGTTTCTCGTCGTTGTAGACCGTGGCCACAACCTCGTGGCTCACCTCGGAAATAATCCCGCCCGAGATGTCTACCCGCTTTAAGGGGTCGGACTCCACCAGGGTCGTCTGACCCGTTTGCGGATCGAGCAGTGCCAGGCCGATCAGGTTCGGCTCGCCTTTGTTGGTGATCAGGTAGACCTGCTTGTCTTCCTTTTCGAACCCCATCGCCGCGCACGTTTCGAAAACCGTGCAGCTATAGATGTTCTTCATGCCGCCGGAATCGACCCGCAGAATCTCGGTGTCCCCGTTCTCCGCCGACCGCGTCGCCAGCCGGAGTTGATCCTTGTTGTCGAACACCCATCCGGTGATGCGCCCGGGATTTTGCCGCAGCAGCTTCCGCTGGCCGCTGGCAATATTGATTTCATACAGGTCGTGCCAGGCCTTGTCGCGGTCGTTCAGGCCAACGTAGATCAGGCCCGGGGTGCTCTTCGGCACCGCGTAGATGACCGCGCGCACTCCCTTCGCCTCGGTCAGGTTGCGTGCCGCGGGTACCTGTGCCCCCGGTGCCGCCGGGTCCGCGGGATTGACCGCATACACATTGTAGTTTTCGTCTCCGCCCGCATCCTGAACGAAGAGGACGTACCGGCTGTCCCGGCTCCAGAAGTAGCCCGGAATCGGGCGCTTCGTCTCGGCGGTGATCACCCGCGCCTTATCGAACGGCTCCTCCGCGCGCTTGACCCAGATATTGCGCGTCTGGTTCCACGGCTTGAGGAACGCGATGTATTTCCCGTCGGGAGAGAGTTGAGCACCCGCAATCTCGGGATCGCCGAAAAACAATTCGCGATCGATGATCGGAGGACGTTGGGCGTACAGCGACGCGCCGAAACACAGTGCCGCCATGACAACGTTACGACGTAGTAACACGAGGTCTCCTTATTTTTAAGAGTCTCGTGTCTTAAATCCGCGTTGTCAAGCCGGTACAAGCCGGTAGTTTCCTGGCGGCGCGTTCATACCTGCAGTTTCTCGGATCAACAACCCTCGACTCTTTCGCTCGTCCACCTCCAATTCGTGAGCAGGAGAAGTGCATATAATGGGGTAGTACGGATGGCATTAAATAGTGCACCTTGTGGGTTTTGCTCTGAGTGCACTGGGGATTACCATGAGAACTACCAAACCATCAAAAAAGAGAGCCCGTTTGCCCGCCGTTGCCACAGCATTTAAGCGAGTGGTTGTGCATTTTCCCACGCCGCTGCTGGACCGCACGGAACGGGTAGTCGCCGAACTCGACACAAATCGAAGCGAATTGATCCGTGTGGCCGTTGAACAATATCTGGAGGTTCTCCAACGCGCCGAAATCGAAAAGGCACTGGCCGAAGGCTACGTCGCAAACGCGCAAAAGCACCGCCAATCCTGCGCCGACTGGATGCAGGCGGAATCTGATCTGCCCTGATGCCTGGAACTTGTCGGCGGGGCATGGTTCTTGCGGTGAACTTGGATCCCGTGGTCGGCAGCGAGCCGAATAAGATTAGGCCCTGCGTGGTCATTCAAAACGACATCGGAAATCAATACTCGCCGCTTACCATCGTGGCGGCGATCTCCGGTGCCGAGCATAGCGCAAAGCGCTATCCCGTAGATGTTCCCGTCCCGAGAGGTGAAGGTGGCTTGCTGAAGGATAGTGTCGTTCAATGCAACCTGATCCGTGTCGTTGACGAAAAGCGGTTGGTAAAGACGCTCGGCTACCTGTCCAAAGCTACGATGGAGAAAGTGGACCAGGCGTTGCGAATCAGCCTCTCGTTGTGACCGGCACTGAATCACGATTAGGACACTACCCCACGCCGAGCCGGTGCAGCTTCATCAGGTTGGTCGTCCCCGGCCGTCCCACCGGCTGCCCCGCCACGAACACCACCAACTCGCCCTTCTTGAGATAGCCGCCTTCCCCGAGGATCCGGTCCATCTGTGCCAGCATCTCGTCCGTGTTCGACACGTCGGGCGCCAGCACCGGCACCACGCCGTAACTGATGCTGAGCTGCCGCGCGGTGTTATCGTGCGGCGTGACCGCATACACCGGAACCGGCGGCCGGCATCGCGAGATCAGCCGGGCGCTCGACCCGCGAGACGTGAATACCACGATCGCCGCCGCCCGCGACTCGCGCGCCGCATGGTACGCCGCATCCGCCAGAATCTCCGCGTTCGAGGGCGACGGCAGCTTCGGCGGCTCCAGAAATCCCTTCCGCCGGATCGACTCCTCGCTCTCCGCGGCAATCCGCGCCATGAACGCCACCGCTTCCGCCGGGTACTTCCCCACGCTCGTCTCCGCGCTCAGCATCACTGCGTCCGTGCCGTCGTAAATCGCGTTGGCCACGTCGCTGACCTCGGCTCGTGTCGGCGTCGGGTTCTCGATCATGCTCTCCAGCATCTGGGTCGCTGTGATCACGAAGCGGCCCTTTCTGCGCGCCCGCCGGATGATCGACTTCTGAATGCGCGGCACACGCTCCAGCGAGGTCTCGACGCCCAGGTCGCCGCGAGCCACCATGATTCCATCCGCAACATCCAGAATGGTCTCGATGTTCTCCCACCCCTCCGGCTTTTCGATCTTGGCAACGATCGTTATGGGGCGCCCCCCGAGCCGGTCGCGCAGGCCGCGCACGTCGTCCCCCGTGCGGACGAAGCTGAGCGCGATCAGGTCGACCCCGGAATTCAGTCCGAAGTGCAGGTCCGCCAGGTCCTTTTCGGTGAGCGAAGGGATGCTCACCTGCACACCCGGCAGGTTGATGCCCTTGTGATCTCCCAGCGCTCCGCCGCGAACCACCTCGGTGCGCACGCTGGTGCCATTGCTCTCCAGGGCCCGCAGCTCCACCGCACCGTCCGCCAGCAGGATGCGGTCGCCCGCTTTGACGTCGCGCGCAAACCGGGAGTAGCCGGTGCACGCCCGCTCGGCAGTCCCCAGAACCTGTTCGGTGGTGATGGTGAACATCGAACCCGCCGCCACCACGCACCCGCCGTT
The DNA here is from genome assembly GCA_035578025.1 of Verrucomicrobiia bacterium. Taxonomy (GTDB): domain Bacteria; phylum Acidobacteriota; class Terriglobia; order Bryobacterales; family Bryobacteraceae; genus Solibacter. The sequence continues at coordinate 7,443 of DATJYJ010000254.1, read as the reverse complement.
CTCGAACCGCCCCAGCCGGATCTTCGGACCCTGGAGGTCCAGCAGGATTCCCGCATGAAACTTGGCCTCCCGGGCGGCCTGCCGCACAGCGGCGATTCGCGCCGCATGCTGGTCCTGTTCTCCGTGGGAAGCGTTCAGCCGGAAAACATCCACTCCCGCAGCCAGAAGCCGGTGAAGCACACCGGGAACGTCGGTAGCGGGTCCTAATGTCGCAACGATCTTGGTGTTTGGCATCCCTCCGTTATTGTGCCAGACCGCCGCGCCTGGAAAGCGACGGCGGCCTCTTGGCCGACCCGGTCAACTGGCGGATTTGCGCCTGCATTCTCTCGAAGCCTTCATGCGGTCCGTATGCGCGGGCGGGAAGTTCCCCAATCGCCTGAACGATGCCCTCAACCCGCTCGTCGCCCGGCCGTAGACGCTCGATGTAACGCGCCAGCGCCGCCGGATCCCAACCGGCGGCCGACATGCTCCGCGCCGCGAGCCCGTCCGCCTGGAGCTCAAACCTGCGTTGCCTTTCCAGGAAGCCGCGCGGCACCGCGGATCCGGTCCAGCCGCCCATGAAAACCAAAGTCGCATTCGCGGCCGCCTGTGTGCCTTGGCGCGAAGCAACGTGGGCAATCGCGTGCGCCAGCATCCCCGCAAACTCGTCTTCGTCTTTCGCCGCCAGAATTAGCGACGCCGGAACGAACACGAAGCCTCCGGGAAATGCCGCAGGCTCGTGCATCGCGCTTGGGTCGTCCGCTACGAGCGCGAAGGTGTAAGTAAACGGCGGACCGCCTGCCGCCGCCACGAGCCGCTGCCCGATCGCGTCCACGTACGCCAGAACCGCAGGAGCGTCCAGCGCCTGCGTGTTCCGCCGGAATTCCGCCGCCACCTGCCGGCCCAGCGCGACTTCCTTTTCGATGCTGTAGGAGTCGACACCCGCGCCCGGCTGGGCGACGGCGGCGCTCGCAAACAGCAACACCCCAAACACGAGCTTGGCGGCCATGATCCGATTGTATGCCCGACGGTTGTGGAGGGCGGGTTTCAGGTGTATACAAGACAAGAAGAGGTTAATATGCGAATCGAGTGGCCTTTCCTGTTCGTTCTTAGCCTGGCGCTCCCTGCCGCTACTCCGCCTCCCGTAATTCTCGTCGACGGCTGGTACTTTAAGTGCTCCACAGCGCCTCGCAATTCGATATCGACCTTCGGCCAATTGGAAGCAAAACTCGGCGCGCTCGGAATCACAACCGAATACTTCAGGCCGTGTTCCGTCCCGGCGCAGCCCGGATTCGCCCGTGCGACGGTTGAGGAATTGGCGCAAGCCCTGGCAAAGCAAATCGACCTGACAATCCAGGAAACCGGAGCCCCCCAGGTGGATGTCATCGCGTTCAGCGTGGGCTCGCTCACCGTCCGCGCCTACTTGTCCGGAAAGCAGAATCCGCCCGGCGTGTTTCAGCCGCCCACCCCGCACAGGATCCGCAAGGCGGTTTTTCTCGGCGGACAATTCTTCGGCGTCGGGAACGGAGAGTCCCCGCCGGGATCTGGACACTGCGACCCGATACCAGACCCCCAGGACGACGCCGTGTGCGTCGGAAGCCGCTTCCTCTGGGATCTCAACAACTGGAATCAGGGCGGCGACGACCTCCGGGGGATCGATGCCATCGCCGTTGCCGGCAGCGGACAATCGACGCAAGTAGGCAGCGCGTTCTTCAATGGCGACGGCGTGGTCTCGCTGAGTTCCTCCTCTCTCTCGTTCGCCTATCCGGCGGAAAGGACGCGCATCATCAACGCCTGCCACGTCTCCGAAATCTGCACGCCGACGGTGTCTTACATCGACTCCGACTCACACCCGGCGTGGCTGGTCGTCAAATCCTTTCTGGGCGGAACGGACGAGTGGAAGGCAGTGGGCTCCTCTCCGGACAAAGACGCGGCGCAGTCTGCCAACGGTGGACTCCTGGTGGGAGTACACGATGCCTCCGGTACCCTGATCGATGCCACCCGGGCGTCGCTTTCGGGGTGGGCTTTGGATCGGAGCTTCGAGTCTGGCCTCGGGCTGTTCTACTCCGGCCAGGTCGCTAAAGGCGACTACCTGCTTCAAGCGACGGCACCCATCCCGGTGCCCGACGCCTCCTTCACCGTGACATCCGGCACTTATACCGTGGTGACCATGAAGCCCGGACCGTTGATCTCATCGGTCGTGCCCTCCGGCAGCGCCGCCAGACAACCCTCGATTCCCGCGGGCAGCGCGATCGAAATCCGCGGAGCCCGCCTCACCGATACTCCCGGCGGTACCCAGGTGACCGTGAACGACCAGCCGATTCCCCTGAAATCCGCTTCCGCCGCTCAGATCAGCACCCAACTGCCTCCCAACGTGACCGGCTTCGTGCGTCTCAAAGTGATCACCAGCGAGGGCTCCCATGGCTTCAACATGTTCCTGGAGGAAACCGGCGCCCGTCCTCGAATCGCCCAGTCGGGCGTCGTGAATGCAGCCAGCTTCCTTTCCGGCGCGGTCGCTCCCGGCGAATTCGTCACCATCACGGGCACCAACCTGGGGCCTGCCAGGTCGGTGACGGCCGCCGGATGCGCGAAGGGTCTCGGGGAAACCAGGGTCGCGTTCAACGGCATCGAAGCCTTCCTGACCTACAGCTCGGCCACACAGGTCAATGCCCTCGTACCGTACGGCATAAGTGGCAAGGCCGACATGACCGTCCAGTACAACGGCGGGACGTCGGATCTGTTCCCCCTCGCGGTCGTCGATTCCGCCCCGGGGATCTTTACTCAGGGCTATGGTCCAGGTCAGGCGTGGGCCCTCAACGACGATGGCACCTTCAACTCGCCGGGCAATAAGGTTGCGCGCGACAAGTGGATCGTATTCTGGGCCACCGGCCAGGGGCTGGTCAATCCCGCCGGGCAGGACGGCGAGACCATCGCCGCGCCGAAGAACGTGAACCTTCCGGTCAAGGTGATGATCGACGGCATCGAAGCGCCCCTGATTTACGCGGTTCTCGTCTACACGGGTGAGGTCCAGATAGCCGCGCGAATTCCAGCCAACTCGCGAACCGGCGATGTGCCGCTTGTGCTGACCATTGGCGCCGCGTCCAGCCGCAACGATGTCACCGTCTCCGTCAAGTGACCGTGGGACAGGCTTCAGCCGGTCCTCAGCGCAGCTCGACTTCCGACAACCAGTCGGGCCGTTTCAGCACCTCCCGCGGCTTCGAGCCGTCGGGCGGCCCGATAATCCCGTCGCGCTGCATCATGTCCAGAATCCGCGCCGCGCGTCCGTAGCCCAGCCGCAAATGCCGCTGTAGCGTCGAGGTCGAAGCCTTGCCCATCTGCAGCACCAGCCGGACCGCCTCTTCGTATTGCGGGTCCTGCTCCCCGCTTCCGGGTTCGCCCTCGGCGGCGCCCTCGCTCTCGTCCGGCGGCGCGATCAGGAAGCTCTGGTCGTATTCCGGCGCCGCCTGCTGCTTCCAGAAATCCACCACGCCGGCAATCTCCGTCTCCGTGACGAACGCCCCGTGCAGCCGCGTCAGCCGCGAGCTCCCCGGCGGCAGAAAGAGCATGTCGCCGCGCCCCAGCAGGTGCTCCGCCCCCATCACGTCCAGAATCGTCCGCGAGTCCACACGCGTCGCCACGCGAAAACTGATGCGCGCCGGAAAATTGGCCTTGATCAACCCGGTAATCACGTCCACGCTCGGACGCTGCGTCGCCAACACCAGGTGCATGCCCACTGCGCGCGCCATCTGCGCCAGCCGCGTCACCGACTCCTCCACGTTCCGCCCTTCCAGCATCATCAGGTCCGCCAATTCGTCGATCAAAATCAGAATGTAGGGCAGCGGACGCACCTCGTCCTGCGTCTCCTCCTCCGGGAACAGGCTGCGCGGCTCGTCCTGCCGCTTGCGAATCTTCTTGTTGAACTGGTCGATGTTCCGCACCCCGTATTCGGCCAGCAGCCGCAACCGCCGCTCCATCTCCAGCACCGCGTTGCGCAGGGCGTTGGTGGCCTTCTTCGGGTCCGTGATCACCGGCGTCAGCAAGTGCGGAATCCCTTCGTACATCCCCAGCTCGACGCGCTTGGGATCCACCATGATCAGCCGCACTTCGTCCGGAGTCGACTTGTACAGGATCGACATGATCATCGAGTTGATCATCACGCTCTTGCCTGACCCCGTGGACCCCGCGATCAGCAGGTGCGGCATCGCATCCAGCGCCGCCATCCGGATGCGGCCGTTAATATCCTTGCCCAGCGGAATGGTCAGCCGCGAGGACGAAGCCTGGAATTCTTCGCTCTCCAGCATCTGCCGCAGCGCGATCAGTTCGCGGCGCGTGTTCGGCACTTCGATCCCTACGGTCGGCTTCCCCGGTATGCGCTCGATCAGGATCGACTCCGCCTGCAACCCGAGGCACAGGTCCTCCGTCAGGTTCGTGATCCGGCTGTACTTGATGCCTGCCTCGGGCTTGAACTCGAACGTGGTCACCACCGGCCCGGGATTGATCTGCACAACATTGCCCAGCACCGCGAATTCCTCGAACTTCGCCTTGATGCGCCCCGCCGTCTCTTTCAGCTCCTGCTCGTCGTAAGCGTTGCGGCCCGGAGGCTCGTTGAGCAGCTCCGTATCCGGCAGCCGGTACACCGGCGCGGCCTGCTCCGGCTCGGCGATCGCGGTCCGCGCAACCGGCATCGGCATCGGGTCCGGCGGAGGCGCGATATCTTCCATCTGGCAGATCGGGATCTCCTCCGCCTCCTCGTGGCGCGGACCATCGCTTTCCTTCGTCCGCGGTGCCCGCGCATGCTCCACGCTCTCCCACGGCGGAGTTCCCTCGACCTCGGAAGGCGTCGGCGTAATCGCCACGGTCTGTGTCTTGAGTCTTTCCTTCCTGGGCGCCCGACGCTTTTCCGCCCGCTCCCGCGCCTTCTCCAACGACCTCTGCTGCACCCGCTCGCGCCACTCGCGCCACGCCTCGCCCCGCCGCTCCATCCAAGCCATCGGGCCCGCAAACCATCGCCCCAGCGTCGCCAGCGTGAACGTCGAAACCAGGTAGAGGGAGATGATGACCGCCGTGATCGTCACCATCAGCGCGCCGGCCAGGTTCAGGGAATCCACCAGCCAGGTCGCCAGCATCAGCCCCACAATGCCGCCGATGCGCACCGTTCCGCTGAAGAGGCGCAGCGGCAGAAACGAGAGCACCGCGCTCAATGCCAGCGTGAGCAGCACCGAGCCGAAGATCTTGACGCCTCCCGCTTCCATCGGCTCCGAGCGGATCCATCTCCACGAAAGCAGAAAGATCAGCAGGGGAAACAGGAACGCCGCAGCCCCGAAAACTTGAAAGAAGAAGTCCGAAAGATAGGACCCGGCATACCCCACCAGGTTCAACGGCCGCACGGACGATGCCGTGTTCAGAGACGGATCCTGAGCGTGGTACGAAACCAGGCTCAGCAGGAGCGCAAGGCCCGCGAGTAACAACACGAACCCGACGATCTCATTGAGCCGGATGTGCTGCGTCGGAGATAGGAGCTTCATCACGCTGGCCGGCGGATGAAAGCCAGAGCAAGCACTATTATGCCAAAAACAATGCGGTAGTAGACGAACGGAAGCAGGCCGCTGCGCCGCAAATAATGCAGAAACCATGCGATCACCGCGCACCCGGTCAGCGCGCTCACCGCCACCCCCACCAGAAAATCGGGCGCCACGAGGGCGTGCATCCCGCCGGTCTTGCGCATGTCCCAGACCGCCTTGCCTGCCGCCGCGGCAATCGCCGGCGTGGAAAGCAGGAAACTGAAACGGGCCGCAGCCTCGCGATTCAGATTACGAAGCAGCCCGGCGCTGATCGTGATCCCGCTTCGCGACGTCCCCGGAATCACCGCCAGCGCCTGTGCCAGCCCGATCGAAACGGCGTCCGGCCCACTGATGCTCGCCATGTCCCGCTGCTTCTTCCCGGCCCTCTCGGCGAAGTACATCAGCACGCCCACCGCGATCAGCATTCCCCCGATCACGAACGGATTGCGCCAGGGCCCTTCCGCCTGCTTATTGAGCGCCAGTCCCGCCACACCCACCGGAATCGATCCGATCACCAGCAGCCACAGCAGTATGTGGTTGTGCTTCAATTCCTGGTCGCCGCCGATCCGCATACCCAGCCCCTGTCCAATGATTTGCAGCCAATCCTTGAAGAAGTAGATGATCACCGCCAGCAGCGTCCCGATATGCAGGGCGATGTCGAAGTCCAGCCCCTCGGCGTTCCATCCCAGCAGCCACGACGTGAGGTACAGATGCGCTGTACTCGATATCGGCAAAAATTCCGTGAGCCCCTGCACTACCGCCAGCACTATCACCTGAACAATCGGCATAAGGTCCAGGTTCCCCGACGTAGTGAGCCCGTGTCAAGCGCGCGGGTCGGACGATCACAGGACGCCGCGCACCAAGTGATGCGCGTGCAGCCGGATATCTCTGGGCCATTCCCGAGTGTGCTCGTGAAACCGTTTCTTATTGCGGCAGTATAAAGCCCGGCTCGCCTCTTCGTATCCCGGCAGATCCCCTGCCATGGCGGACAGGAACCGCCCGGCGGCTTCGATCGCTGAGCGGGCCTGCTGCTCACCCGGATTCCGTTTTCTTGCCTCGTCGACCAGCCTGCGGATCGCCGCCGACGCGCCGTTTGGTTCTTGTTCCAGCCACTCCCAGTGTCGGGGCAGCAGCGAGACTTCCCGCGCAATCACCCCGAGTTTCGGCCGGCCCGGCCCCATCCGCGCGGGCGCCGCCCGATAGCGTGCCCGGACATCGGCCAGCGTCCCTCGCAGGTCGAAATCCACCTGCCTTCCGGTCTGGTCGTCAAAGATCAGGAACAACGTACCCGCATCGTCGTCAAAGCGGGATTTCAGCGCCGCGAGCACTTCGTCCAGGGTTCCGGACGCCAGTAGATTCGGGCCTGTGAAGGCAGAGTAGGTTTTGTCTTTATCCACCCCTCCATTTTACCCGGGTAATATTCCCGAGTCAATATCGTCCGGGTAAAATTACGGTCATCTCTCCTGCGGTGTAGGCGTTTTCGTCCCCGACAAACTTATCACCGCCGGATCTGCCCGATCCCCTGATCGTTCCCAAACCCCGTCCCCGTGATCGTCACGCTCTCTCCAGGCTTGGCAGACGTCTTCGACACTGTTCCAACATGCGGCGGATTCGTCACCGTGAACACCGGCCCCGTCCCCGGCACCCCGTTCACCCGCACCACCACGCTTCCCGTCATCGCCCCGCCCGGCACCTCCGCCGTGATGCTCGTATCGCTCCAGTACGGCACCGTGCTCGCCGTCGTCCCGGCGAACTCCACCGTGCTCCCGCCCTGCGTCCCCCCGAACCCGCTCCCCGTGATCGTCACCACCGTCCCCACTGGCCCCGACGTCGGCCAGATCCTTGTCACCCCGGGACCGCCCGTCACCGTAAACCACACCCCGTTGCTCGCCGCCCCGCCCAC